>NZ_SRIC01000068.1 GCF_004684775.1 Streptomyces sp. MZ04 | reverse complement strand
GTTACCGTGCCGGGGCGGGCGGTTGTTTTGCTGCGGGTGTGTGGGTGAGGGGTTTCCTTTCCCCAACCCCGCCCCTTCCCGAAACTTTCCGGCTGCGCCGGCCGCGAGTGGCCGTGGATCACCGGCTCCGCCGAGTTCGTCCTCAAACGCCGGACGGGCTGAAATCGCCGACGGAGGCGGGTCGTAGGACCAGCGGACGAGGGGGGCCGGGCCAAAACTCGGTGGGCTCTGTCAGTGGCCATCCGTAGGCTCGCTCCTGATGCCGAAACCAGATGCACCGACCAAGGAATCCGCCGGGGGAAGGTCAGCGGCACGGACGCTGCTGCGCTTGTGGCCGTACGTCCGGCCCATCCGAACTCGCCTGTTCAGCGCGGCATTTGTCGCCATCATCGCGTCCTGCACGGGGCTTGTCTTCCCTCTCGTGCTGAAGTGGCTCGTGGACGGTCCCGTGGCCGAGGGGGACCTCGGCGGGGTGTGGCTCGGGGCGCTGCTCCTGCTGCTGCTCGGTGTCGCCGAGGCGCTCCTCTTCGGGCTGCGGCGGTTGCTGGTGGCGCGGCCGCTCGCCTCGGTCGAGGCGGCGATGCGGGCGGACCTCTACCGCCATCTGCAGCGGCTTCCGGTGGCGTTCCACGACCGCTGGGCGTCGGGCCAGCTGCTCTCGCGCGGCACGACGGATCTGATGCTGCTGCGGATGTTCCTCGCCTTCCCGCTGACGTTCCTGGTGGTCAACGGCACGACGATCGTGGTCGGCCTGGTCATCCTGGTCGCGCAGGACTGGGCGCTCGGGCTTGTGCTGCTGACCCCGCTGGTTCCGCTGGTGATCGTCTGCGCGTACTTCGAGGGCCGGTACATGGCGGTGGCGCGGCGGGCGCAGGACCAGGTCGGCGATCTGACGACGGTCGTCGAGGAGAGCGTGCTCGGCATCCGCATCATCAAGGGCTTCGGCCGCCACCGCAGTCAGGCGCGGGCGTTCCACGAGCTGTCGCACACGCTGCGGGGCACGGAGCTGGCCAAGGCACGGCTGCTCGCCGCGATCTACGCGGTGATCACGGCGCTGCCGGAGGTCGCGATCGGCGCGGCGCTGGTGCTTGGCACGGTGCGGGTGGCGGACGGCGATCTGTCCACGGGCACGCTGGTGGCGTTCCTCTCGACGGCCCTCGCCCTGCGCTGGCCGGTGGAGTCGATCGGCTTCCTGCTCGCGATGAGCCAGGAGTCGGCGACGGCCACGGAGCGGTACTTCGAGGTGATGGACGCGGTGCCGGAGTCTTCGGTGACGAAGTCCGCTGTCCCGCCCGGCTCCGGAGAAGCCGGGCTCCGTTTTCACGGCGTGCGGTTCCGGTATCCCGACGCCCCGGCCGACGCGCGGCCCGCGCTCGACCGGATCGACCTGCACATCCGCACCGGTGAGACGCTCGCCCTCGTCGGTGCGACGGGCAGCGGCAAGACGACCCTGACGGCGCTGGTGCCGCGGCTGCACGAGGTGAGCGAGGGCCGGATCACGCTGGACGGCGCGGACATCGCGGAGATGGACCGCGAGCGGCTGCGCACGCTGGTGGCCGTGGCCTTCGAGGAGCCGACCCTCTTCTCCGCGTCGGTCGGCGAGAACGTCCTGATGGGCGGGGGCGAGAGCGCCGGGGGCGCCGATCTGGCGCGCGCTCTCGAGGTCGCCCAGGCGGACTTCGCGCACGCGCTGCCGCAGGGCACGGACACGCAGGTGGGCGAGCAGGGCCTGAGCCTGTCCGGTGGCCAGCGCCAACGCCTCGCCCTGGCCCGCGCGGTGGTCGCCCGCCCCCGCTTCTTGGTCCTCGACGATCCGCTGTCCGCGCTCGACGTACACACGGAGGCCCTGGTGGAGGCGGCGCTGCGCCGCGTCCTGCGGGACACCACGGCCCTGGTGGTGGCGCACCGCCCGTCCACGGTCCTGCTCGCCGACCGCGTCGCCCTGCTGTCCGGGGGCCGGATCACGGCGGTGGGCACGCACCAGGAACTGCTGCGGGAGAACGCGGAGTACGCGTGGCTGATGTCGGGGGCGGACATCGCCTCCGGGGAGGAAGCGACGGACGTCACGTCCACAGAGGGGGAGACGGCACGATGACGGCATCGACACCGGCGTCACGGACAGCGGATCCGGACGAGGGCGACGCACTGCGCGAGCGTGCCGAGGGAACAGCCCCTGCACTCGCGTCGGAGCACCACGACACGCCCGAACCTCCCTCCCCCACCGACGACTTCGACCAGGACACGCTCCCCACTGCGCCCGGCGCCACCGCCGCCCTGCTCCGTTCGCTGCTCGCGCCGATGCGCGGGCGGGTCGTCCTCGCGACCGTGCTGCTTCTGCTGCAGCAGGCCGCCGTGCAGGGCGGGCCGCTGCTCGTGGCGTACGCCATCGACAGTGGTGTACCGGCCGTGCGGCGCGACGACTACGGGCCGTTGATCGCCGTCGGCGTCGGCTACCTGCTGTGCGCGGCCGCGTCCGCGGTGTTCCAGTACGCGTTCATCGTCGCCTCGGCGCGGGTGAACCAGGACGTGCTGCTCGACCTGCGCGGGCGGATCTTCCGGCACGCGCAGGCGCTCAGCGTGGACTTCCACGAGCGGTACACCTCGGGGCGGCTGATCTCCCGTTCCACCACTGATGTGGAATCCCTGCGGGAGCTGCTCAGTGAGGGCCTGCAGGAGCTGATCACCGTCATCCTGTCCTTCGTCTACATCTCGGCGATGCTGCTCTGGCTCGACCTGAGCCTCGGTGCCGCCGCGGTGGTGTCGTTCGTGCCGCTCTACCTCCTCGTACGCCGCTACCAGCGCCGCGCGGGCCCGCTGTTCGGCAAGCGCTCCACCGCGATCGCCTCCGTCATCGTGAAGTTCGCCGAGACGATGAACGGCATACGCCCGGTCCGCGCCTTCCGGCGCGAGCGCGCCAACGAGGCCGAGTTCGCCGTGCTCAACCACCGGCACGAGCGCAGCAACGGCGACGCGATGCTGGAGATGGCCCGCTACGTCGTCGGGTCCCGGCTCGTCGCCAACACGGCCGTCGCCGGCATCGTCCTGTGGGGCGCCTACCGCGTCACCGACGGCACACTCGCGCTCGGCGTCCTCGCCGCCGCGGTGCTCTATCTGCGCCGCCTCTACGACCCGATCGACCGGCTCGGCATGTTCCTCAACTCCTACCAGTCGGCGGCCGCGTCCCTGGAGAAGGTCGCGGGCCTGCTCGCCCAGACCCCTTCGGTACCGGAACCTCCGGCCGAGTTCGCGCGCCCGCTGCCCGCCCTCGCCTCCGAACACCCGGGCCGCGAGGTCCGCTTCGACGGCGTGCGGTTCGCCTACCGCACCGGCGGCGAGGTGCTGCCCCGCTTCGACCTGACGCTGCCCGCGGGGCAGACCGTCGCCGTCGTCGGCTCCACGGGCGCCGGCAAGTCGACGCTCGCCAAGCTGCTCGCCCGCTTCTACGACCCGACGGACGGCAGGGTCCTGCTCGACGGGACCGACCTGCGCGAGCTCGCCAACGCCGAACTGCGGCGCGGCGTGGTCATGGTGACCCAGGAGGCGTTCCTGTTCTCGGGCACGGTCGCGGAGAACATCGCCATCGGCCGCCCGGACGCCACCCGCGAGGACATCGAACACGCGGCGAAGGCGATCGGCGCCCACGACTTCATCGCGTCGCTGCCGGACGGCTACGACACCGACGTACGCAAGCGAGGCGGCCGCATCTCCGCCGGTCAGCGGCAGTTGGTGGCCTTCGCGCGGGCGCTGCTCGCCGACCCCGCGGTGCTGATCCTGGACGAGGCGACGAGCTCCCTGGACATCCCGGGCGAGCGGGCGGTGCAGCGCGCCATGCACACCGTGCTCCACGGCCGCACGGCCGTCGTGATCGCCCACCGGCTCTCCACGGTGGAGATCGCGGACCGGGTGCTCGTGATGGAGCACGGGCGGATCGTGGAGGACGGCACTCCGGACGAGCTCGTCGCGGGGAGCGGATCGTTCGCCGATCTGCACCGGGCGTGGCGGGACAGCGTGGTGGGTTAGCCGGCCTCCGGGGCGGCCGCCCCGTACGCCCGCAGGAAGGTGTCGGTCGCGGCCGCCGCCACCTCACGGACCTCCGCCGCCGGGACCTTGCGCGTGCCGAGCCGTGAGCGCGCCTCCAGCGGGCCGGTGAGCAGTGCCAGGAACTGCTCGGCCGCCAGGGCGGGTTCGCAGGGGCGCAGGCGGCCGGAGAGGACGAGCCGGGCCAGGCGGTCGGCGAGCGCGTCGGCAAGACCGTGCGAGGTACGCCCCTGAACGGCCTCGATCAGGTCGGGGAACCCGGCGACCTGCGCGTACGTCAGCCAGCGCAGCGCGCGTGCGCGTTCGGAGCAGCACACCTGGAGCATCCGGCACGCCCCGTCCTCCAGGGCCGCGCGCAGATCGTCGCCGGGGTCGCGCATCCGCTCGACGGCGGCGAGGTTCTCGGCGCGCACCGCGTCGGCCGCGGCCTCCATCGCGTGCCGGAAGAGGTTCTCCTTGTCGGCGAGGTGGTTGTAGACGGTCGGCTTGGCGACCCCCGCCTCCTCGGCGATCTCCTTCACGCAGGCCTGCGCGTATCCCCGGCGGGCGAAGACGGTGAAGGCGGCCTCCAGGATCGCCTGCCGCTTGTCGATGCGCCCCCTCGACGCCGTCGTACGTGCCGTCGTACGTGCCGTCGTACGTGCCGTCCCGGTCCGCCCCGTCGGCTCTCTCAGTGCTGCCACCTGTTCACTGTACTCACTTCAACTTTACCGATGAGCCCAGTACATTGAACCCGCTGGTTCAATTCATCTGCCAACTCCGCCATGCGGCAAGGAGATTGCGCGTGATCGTCAACATCCTGCGTTTCAGCTTCAAGGACGGCACGACCGAGGAGGAGAAAGCCGAGGTGCTCGCCGCGATGCGCCGCACCTCGACGGTCGAGTCGGCGTCGTACGGGACGGTCGGGCAGGATCTGCGACTGCCCGACGACGGCTTCACCCACACGTACTGCGTGGGCGTCGAGGACCTGGACGCGCTGGAGCGGTACATGCACGACCCGGTGCACCTCGCCGGGGACTTCGTGATCATTCCGCACCTGGGGCGGCTCTCGGCGCTGCGGCTCTCCGACGACCCGGATCCCGGGCTGAGCGCGAAGGTGATGGCCCTGCACGAGAAGAAGGTCGTGAAGTATCCCGAGTGGGGTCAGTTGCTCGATTCGATCCCCAACTAGGCATGCCGCGCGCACAGTTCGTGGACCAGATCCGGCCACCCGCCACCCCGCGCCGGGCCGGTCGTACAGCATCGAACATCTGACGCACGACCGAGGGCTGTCCTCGAACAAGAGGGCAGCCCCTGGGCTTGGACGCCCCCTCCGTATATCGAACGTGATCTACCGGGCAGCGGACCAGTTCCGGCCAACTATTGACGCAACCCTGACAAAGGGCCCGCCCTGCTGCCACTCTTCCCCTCAATTCGCAGCTCCACGTGCGATTCCCAGCTCCACGTTCTGCCTTGTTCTGCCCGGACGGCACGACCGCGCCGCCCGGTTTCTCTGGTCGCGCAACGCCGCGGCCACGCAGAAGGAGTCCGTGTTGAGATCCACCTCCCACAGATCCGCGTCCCGTAGATCCATATCCTCCCGACGGGGTGCCGCCGCCGGCGCCCTGACCGCCGTCGCGGCACTCATCGCGGTGGCCGTCCAGACGGGCCCGGCATCCGCCGACGACCCCGCCAAGACTCCGTCGACCGCACCGGCCGCCGCCAAGATCGGCAAGGCCGACCCCGGCTCGGTCCCCGCCAAGCTCTCCCCCGCCCAGCGTGCCGCGCTCCTCAAGGACGCCAACGCCACCAAGGCGGACACCGCCAAGGACCTGGGCCTGGGCGCCAAGGAGAAGCTCGTCGTACGTGACGTCACCAAGGACGGCGACGGCACGGTCCACACCCGCTACGAGCGCACCTACGACGGGCTGCCCGTCCTCGGTGGCGACCTGGTCGTCGACTCCGCGACGTCGGGGAAGACCGAGGGCGTCACCAAGGCATCGAAGGCGCAGCTCAAGGGCGTCGACCTGAGCGCCGACGTGAAGGCGTCGACCGCCGAGAAGCAGGCGCTCGGGGCCGCGAAGGCCGAGGGGTCGAAGAAGACCGACGCGGACCGGGCGCCCCGCAAGGTCGTCTGGATGGCCAAGGGCGAGCCGACTCTCGCGTACGAGACGGTGGTCGGCGGGCTGCAGCACGACGGGACACCCAACGAACTGCACGTCATCACGGACGCGGCCACCGGCGAGAAGCTCTTCCAGTGGCAGGGCATCGAGAACGGCACGGGCAACACCCAGTACAGCGGTCAGGTCACCCTCGGGACGGCCCAGTCGGGGTCCAACTACACCCTGACGGACACCAACCGGGGCAGCCACAAGACGTACAACCTCAACCACGGCACCTCGGGCACCGGCACGCTCTTCTCGGGCGCGGACGACGTGTGGGGCAACGGGGCGGCATCCAACCTGGAGACCGCCGGCGCGGACGCGCACTACGGCGCCGCGCTGACCTGGGACTACTACAAGAACGTGCACGGCCGCACCGGCATCCGCGGGGACGGCGTCGGCGCGTACTCGCGGGTCCACTACGGCAACAACTACGTCAACGCCTTCTGGTCCGACAGCTGCTTCTGCATGACGTACGGCGACGGCTCGGGCAACGCCAAGCCGCTGACGTCCATCGACGTGGCGGCCCACGAGATGACGCACGGCGTGACGTCGGCCACCGGCAACATGACGTACAGCGGCGAGTCCGGCGGTCTGAACGAGGCCACATCCGACATCTTCGCGGCGGCGGTCGAGTTCAACGCCAACAACGCGTCGGACAAGGGCGACTACCTCGTCGGCGAGAAGATCGACATCCGCGGCGACGGCACGCCGCTGCGCTACATGGACAAGCCCAGCAAGGACGGCTCGTCCAAGGACTCCTGGTACTCGGGCATCGGCAACATCGACGTGCACTACTCGTCCGGTGTCGCCAACCACTTCTACTACCTGTTGAGCGAGGGCAGCGGCGCCAAGGTGATCAACGGCGTCTCGTACGACTCGCCCACCTCAGATGGTCTGCCTGTGGCCGGAATTGGTCGTGACAAGGCGTCACTCATCTGGTTCAAGGCGCTCACGACGAAGTTCACCACGACCACCAACTACGCGTCGGCCCGCACCGGGACGCTCGCGGCGGCCGGTGAGCTGTACGGCACCACCAGCGCCGAGTACGCGGCGGTGGCCCACGCGTGGGCCGGCGTCAACGTCGGCTCGCGGCCCGGCGGCGGCGGTGGCACGGAGTTCGAGAACACGACAGACGTCGCCATTCCGGACAACGGCGCTGCGGTGACCTCCTCGGTCAACGTCACCGGGCGTACCGGCAACGCGCCGAGCGCACTGAAGGTCGGCGTCGACATCGTGCACACCTGGCGCGGCGACCTGGTCGTCGATCTGGTGGCGCCCGACGGCACCAACTACCGCCTGAAGAACGCGAGTTCGTCGGACTCCGCGGACAACATCGTCGAGACGTACACGGTCGACGCGTCGTCCGAGGTGGCGAACGGGACGTGGAAGCTGAAGGTGCAGGACGTGGCCGCGTACGACACCGGCTACATCAACAGCTGGAAGCTGACGTTCCCGTAGGCCGACCGGGCCTCCCGCAGGCCCTCTTCAGGTCTCCTGTGAAATGAGAGACGGCGCCGCTCCGGGTGGTTCAACTCCCCGGGGCGGCGCACCCATGTACGCCCTGGTTCGCATTGCGTACATGGACCTTCGCTCAACGGACTATTTCTGGCCAACATATGGCCAAGGGCCTGACATGAACCTGGCTCAACTGGCACTGTTCCCTCGCACAGCACACCAGTTCCACCCGCACCGCATCTTCAGCCCGGACAGTCCCCATACCGTCCGGGCCCCCCACAGAAGGAGCATGCGTGACCCCCCACATATCCCGGAAGCGCTCAACGCTGGCCATAGCCACCGCTGTTGCCGCCGGAGCCCTGCTCGCCGCCGGCCTGACCACCGGCGCCTCCGCACAGCCCGACCAGAACGTCTCGGCCGCCTCCCCGGTCAAGCTCTCCGCGACGGCCCGCGCGGGCCTGCTGCAGGACGCGAACGCCGAGAAGGCCGCCACCGCCGAGAAGATCGGTCTCGGCGCCAAGGAGAAGCTCGTCGTCCGTGACGTCGTCAAGGACCGCGACGGCACCACGCACACCCGCTACGAGCGCACCTACGACGGCCTGCCCGTCCTCGGCGGCGACCTCGTCGTGCACACCGCGAAGAGCGGCAAGGTCAAGAGCGTGACCAAGGCGGCCAAGGCCACCATCAAGGTCGCGTCCACCTCCGCGAAGATCGCGACCAAGGCGGCGGCCGCGTCCGCCGAGTCGACGGCCGCGAAGACCGGCGACACCAAGAAGGCCGACGCGCAGGCGCCCCGCAAGGTCGTCTGGGCCGCATCGGGCAAGCCGGTCCTGGCCCACGAGACGATCGTCACCGGCGTCCAGAAGGACGGCACGCCGAGCAAGCTGCACGTCATCACCGACGCGGCCACCGGCAAGAAGCTCTTCCAGCACCAGGCCATCGAGACCGGCGCGGGCCACAGCCAGTACAGCGGCGACGTCGAGGTCGGCTCCAAGAAGGGCGGCAGCGGCTTCGACCTGACCGACGACTCGCGCGGCGGCCACTCGACGTACGACCTGGCCCACAGCGAGAGCGGCGAGGGCAAGATCGTCACGGACGACGACGACACCTGGGGCACCGGAAAGCCGGAGGACGCCCAGACCGCCGCCGTCGACGCCGCCTACGGCGCCCAGCTGACCTGGGACTACTACAAGGCCGTGCACGGCCGTGAGGGCATCAAGGGCGACGGCAAGGGCGCGACCTCGCGGGTCCACTACGGCAAGGCGTACGTCAACGCCTTCTGGGACGACAGCTGCTTCTGCATGACGTACGGCGACGGCGAGGGCGACAAGAAGCCGCTCACGTCGATCGACGTCGCCGGCCACGAGATGACGCACGGCGTCACCGCGGCCACCGGCAACATGGAGTACAGCGGCGAGTCGGGCGGCCTGAACGAGGCCACCTCCGACATCTTCGGCTCCTCCGTCGAGTTCAACGCCAAGAACGCCGAGGACGTCGGCGACTACCTCATCGGCGAAGAGATCGACATCAACGGCGACGGGTCGCCGCTCCGGTACATGGACAAGCCCTCCAAGGACAGCAACTCCCTGGACAACTGGAGCGAGGACGCGGGCAACGTAGACGTCCACTACTCGTCCGGTATCGCCAACCACTTCTTCTACCTGCTGTCGGAGGGCAGCGGCGCGAAGGAGATCAACGGTGTGAAGTACGACTCCCCGACCGCCGACGGCTCCAAGGTCGAGGGCATCGGACGCGACAAGGCCGAGAAGATCTGGTTCAAGGCGCTGACGACGTACTTCACGACGACCACGCAGTACAAGGACGCGCGTGAGGGCACGCTGAAGGCGGCGACGGACCTTTACGGTGCCGACTCCGCCGAGGCCAAGGGCGTGGCGGCGGCCTGGGCCGGCGTCAACGTCAAGTAACTCCCTTTGCCGGAGCGGCATCCCGGGGCTCCCACCTTCCCCCGGGGTGCCGCTCTTGTGTCCTGAGGCGCCGCCCCGGACCCCGGCGGCCCGCTGGCCGTGCAGCGCCGCTCCGACGCCAAGGGCCCCGAGAACAACCCCGGTTACCGCGACGCCGAGATCACCCAGACCACGCACAACGGCAGGCCCGCCGCCCTGTGGCAGTTCAGCTGGGACGGCTTCAGCGCGGCGGAGGGCGCCCGGCACACGTACGACCTGTGCTGGGAGGAGGGCGGCCGGATGTACGACGTGTGGGTGTCGGCGCCGGTCGGCAAGGCCGAGCAGGGCAGGCGGTATTTCGACACGGCGGTGGACTCGTTCGGGCGCCGCTGACGCTCTGGTGAACTTCCTCTGGACTTCCGGACGAGGCATCACCCCGGTCACAAGTCAGTGACCCGAGTGGAACCAGAGGCCTTCGGCAAGGTAGTCATGTGGGCATGAGTAACGACGGGGGAGCCTCCTACGGCCCGTACGAACCCACCAGTTTCGGACTGCAGCCGCCGCAGTCCGGCGTCCCCGGACAAGGGGGGCAAGGGGGACAAGGTGGGCAGTACGGTCAGGACGGCAATCCGTACGCCCAGCAGCAGCAGCAGCAGCCGCAGCCGCAGCCGCAGCCGACCGCGCAGCACCAGAGCCCCGCGGGGCCGCAGCAGCCCGCCGCGCCGACGCCGCCTCCGTCGCCGTACGCCCAGCCCACCCAGGTGGTGCCGAACCAGCCCTCCGAGCCCGACCCGGGCGCGGGCCGCCTGGTCGCGGGCCGCTACCGCCTCCTGTCCAAGCTCGGCCACGGCGGCATGGGAACGGTCTGGCGCGCGAAGGACGAGACGGTGGACCGCGAGGTCGCCGTCAAGGAACCCCGCATCCCCGACCACCTGCCGGAGCGGGAGCGCGCCAACGCCTTCGAGCGGATGCGCCGCGAGGCGCGCGCCGCGGCCCGCCTCGACCACCCGGCCGTGGTCAACGTCCACGACGTGGCCGTGGAGGACGGCCAGCCGTGGATCGTCATGGAGTTGGTGAAGGGCCGCTCGCTCGGTGCCGCGCTCCAGGAGGGCACCCTGGGCGCGCGCGAGGCCGCCCGCGTCGGCCTCGAGGTGCTCAACGCCCTTGACGCCGCCCACCAGGCGGGCATCCTGCACCGCGACGTGAAGCCGGACAACGTGATGCTCGGCTCGCACGGCCGGGTCGTCCTCACCGACTTCGGCATCGCGCAGATCGAGGGCGAGACGAACCTGACGGACACCGGCGGCTTCGTCGGCTCTCCCGAATTCATCGCCCCGGAGCGGGTGTTGGGCCAGCGTCCGGGCCCGGCGTCGGACCTCTGGTCGCTCGGCGTGGTCCTCTACGCCGCGACGGAGGGCGTCTCACCGTTCCGCCGCACCAACACCCCGGCGACCCTGCAGTCGGTCCTGAACGCGACGCAGGCGGCACCGGCCTCCGCCTCGGGCCCGCTGGCGGACGCGATCAACCGCCTCCTGACCAAGGAGCCCGCCCAGCGCCCGAACGCGGGGCAGATCCGCGCGCTCCTGGAGGAGGCGGTACAGCCTCCGCAGGTGGCGCCTACGCAGGTCGTGCAGATCGGTGGGGGTGTTTCCGGTGGGGGCAAGGGCGTCACGATCGGGCGCAAGGGGCTGATCGGCATCGGCGCGGTGGTCGTCGCGGCGGCGGTCGCGGCGTACTTGGTGATCGCGAATCCGTTCGCGGGATCGCTGCCCGACGCGTGGGAGACGCACGAGGCGAAGAACCTTGGCGCGACCATGGCGGCACCCAAGGGCTACTTCAAGTCGGTGCCGGAGCCCGACGCGACGGACGACAAGAACTGGGTCAGCTACACCGACTACAGCGGCGACATCACCGTGTCGCTGTCCCTCTACAAGAAGTCGGAGGACGACCTCGACGAGATCGCGAGCACGTCGATGGCCGAGGCGTACGACGACATGAAGTCGGCCGAGCAGGGCGGCAGCATCCTCGGCGACCTGAGCCCCGACTCGATCAGCAAGGGCAAGAAGACCACGCAGGGGAAGTACGAGGAGCGGCAGTCCGCCGAGAACCTCATCCCGTACGTGACCGACGACGGGGATTCGAAGTGGCCCCGCGTCGCCAAGATCTTCTACTACAAGACCCGGTCCGGCGACATGTACAAGCTCTGGATCGATTACCCGGGCAAGGGTGACTTCCTCGAGCGGGGCGAAGAGGTCGCCAAGACCGCCATCGCGAACCTGAAGATCGCGAAGCCCTGACCCGGCATGGCCGATGACGGGGGACGTCTGATCGGCGGCCGCTATCGCCTGGCGGAACGCATCGGGTCCGGCGGCATGGGCACCGTATGGCGTGCCGTCGACGAGCTGGTCGAACGGGACGTGGCGGTCAAGCAGCCCCGGCTGCCCGGCGATCCGCACGACGCGGCGCAGCGGCGCATGTACGCCAGGCTGCACCGCGAGGCACGCGCGGCCGCGCAGGTGGAGCATCCGGCGGCCGTCGCGATCCATGACGTGGTCGTGGAGGACGAACTGCCGTGGATCGTCATGGAGTTGATCCGCGGCGAGTCGCTGCACGAGCTGCTCAAGCGGGGCGCGCTGCCGCCCGCCGAGTCCGCACGGATCGGCCTCGCGGTCGTGGGCGCGCTGGCCGCCGCGCACGCCAGGGGCATCGTGCACCGTGACGTGAAGCCCGCGAACGTACTCATCGGCTCGCACGGCCGTGTCGTCCTCACCGACTTCGGCATCGCGCACATCCAGGGCGAGGAGTCGCTCACGGTCAGCGGCGAGTTCGTCGGCTCGCTCGAATTCATCGCGCCCGAGCGGATGTCGGGCAGCACGGCGGGCCCCGAGTCCGACCTGTGGTCCCTCGGCGTGCTGCTCTACGCGGCCGTGGAGGGCTGGTCCCCTTTCCGGCGTACGACGCTGGAGTCGACCCTGGCCGCCGTGCTCTCCGCGGAGGTGCCGCCGCCGGTCAGGGCGGGTGAACTGGGCCAGTTGATCGAGCGGTTGCTGTCCAGGGATCCCGCGCTGCGGCCCGGCGCGTCCGAGGTCGCGCGCGCCCTGGAGGCGGCGGCGGAGGGCAGGCCGCTCCCGGAGCCCTTCGGCGGCGAGGTGGCCCAGGACCCTTCGGGGCTGCGGGAGTTGTCGGACGACGTGGGGACGGTGCGCCTCACCCCTGCTCCACGGCCCGCACCGGACTCGGACACGGACTCGGACACGGACTCGGACTCGGACTCGGACTCGGGCGAGACCGCCTCCGCCGAGCCCGCCGCCAAGCCGCCCGCGCGCGCCAAGGGGCGCCTGATCGCCGCCGCGCTCCTGGGTGTCGTACTGGTGGGGGGAGGCGTCTGGCTCGGCACCTCGCTGGGGGAGGGCGGTGACACCAAGGTGGAGGCGGACACCGGCAAGAAGGAAGGCAGCGAGAAGCCGGACGACGACGAGAAGGAGAAGGGCGACGCGAGCCCCTCGGGTGGCGGCGACTGGACCGTCCACAAAGAGCCCAAGGTCGACGCCGAGATCTCCGTCCCCGCCACCTACACCGAGATCATCCGCGACCCCGCCAACCCCATCGTCGAGTACTCGGAGCCGAACGGCACTGTCTCGCTGCGCGTCACCAAGCCGACGACCGCCGCCACCCCGGCCATGACCTGGGCGAACGCCGAGGCCAAGGAGTTCGAGGGCGCCCCCTACGAAGAGGTGAACACGGAGACCACCCCGACCAGCTTCCACGGTCAGGACGCGGCGCTGCTCGACGCGACGTACACGGAGAGCGCGGAGGAGGACCTGGTCGAGCCGGTCGTCACCCGCGAGCTGCATCTTCTGATCGTCACGGACGCCGGGGAGCACTACGACCTGATGGTGCGGATGCCGAAGGGCGTCAAGACGTACGAGAAGCAGGGCACCGACCTGTTCAAGGCGGCGCGCGAGCGTCTCGGCGTGGGGAGCCCGCTGGTCGGCGGCTCTCAAGATTGATGAACGATCTTGGTCTACTCTCGCTAAGCCCCTGATCAGGAGCTTTGCCGCCAGCGATCGCTGGCATCGTGTGTGCGCCCGGTGAAAGCTGATTACCGACGGGTACCCAAAACGTTGACCTGCGCCTACGCTCTGCCCCATGACGGACTCGCAGGCCACCGCAGCGCCCCTCGGAACGAACCCGACCGCAGCCGCTCCCGAAGGCGCGCGCACCGCCGCCGACGTGGTGACGCCCGAGCTGATCGCGCAGCTCACCCGGGACGTCGTCGGTTCGGGGCGGACCGCCAACCACACGCCGTTCACCGGCGAGAAGCTGGCCGACCTGCCCGAGTCCACCCCCGAGGACGTGGCCACCGCCTTCGAGCGCGCCCGGGTCGCCCAGGTCGCCTGGGAGCGCACCCCGGTCCGCCGCCGCGCCGCCGTCCTGCTCCGCTTCCACGACCTGGTCCTTCAGCGCCAGGCCGAGGTCCTCGACCTCATCCAGCTGGAGACCGGCAAGGCCCGGCTGCACGCGCACGAGGAGCTGCAGGCCGTCGCCGTCGCCGCCCGGCACTACGGCCGCAAGGCCCCCGCGTATCTGAACCCCAAGCGGCACACCGGCGTCGTGCCGACCCTCACGAAGGTCACCGAGAACCGCCAGCCGCGCGGTGTCGTCGGCCAGATCGCGCCCTGGAACTACCCCTTCGAGCTGTCCATCGGCGACGCGCTCCCCGCCCTCGTCGCGGGCAACGCCCTGGTGATGAAGCCCGACACGGAGACCTGCCTGACCGCCCTGTGGGCGCGTGACCTGATCATCGAGGCCGGTCTGCCCGCCGAGGTCTTCCAGGTCGTCATCGGTGAGGGACCGGTCGTCGGCCCGGAGATCGTCAAGCACGCCGACTACGTCTCCTTCACCGGCTCCACCCGCACCGGCCGCGAGGTCGCCCAGGGCGCGGCAGGCCGTCTCGTCGGCGTCTCGCTCGAACTCGGCGGCAAGAACGCCATGTTGGTCCTGCACGACGCCGACATCGACAAGGCCGCGGCGGGTGCCGTGCGCGCCTGTTTCTCGTCCGCCGGTCAGCTCTGCATCTCCATCGAGCGGCTGTACGTCCACGAGTCGATCGCGGACGAGTTCGTGGAGCGCTTCGCCGCGCGGACGAAGGCGATGCGGCTCGGCAAGTCCCTCGCGTACGGAGCCGAGATGGGCTCGCTGGTCGGCGAACGCCAGCTGGAGACCACCAAGCGGCATGTCGACGAGGCCGTCGCCAAGGGCGCCACGCTCGTCGCGGGCGGCGTCGCCCGGCCCGACATCGGCCCCTTCTTCTTCGAGCCGACGATCCTGGACGGCGTCGAGTCCCCGATGGCGGTCTGCGCCGAGGAGACCTTCGGCCCGGTCGTCTCCATCTACCGGTTCACCGACGAGAACGAGGCGGTCGAGCTCGCCAACTCCACGTCGTACGGCCTGAATTCCTCGGTCTGGACGAAGGACGGCAGCCGCGGCCGCAAGATCGCCGCCCGCCTGCGCACCGGCACGGTCAACGTGAACGAGGGCTTCGCGCCTGCCTACGGCAGCGTGCAGTCCCCCATGGGCGGCATGAAGGACTCCGGTCTCGGCCGCAGGCACGGCTCCGAGGGCATCCTGAAGTACACCGAGGCGCAGACCGTCGCGCACCAGCGTCTGATGCCGCTCGCGCCGTCCTTCGGCATGGACGACGAGAAGTACGCGGCGTTCATGAGCCTGAGCCTGAAGGTCATGAAGTCGCTGCGGCTTCGCTAGGTCGTCTTCGCCAGGTCATCGAGGTCCTTTCTCTAGAGGTCAGTTCTCAACGAGGAGAGTCAATGTCACAGGAGAGCTCTGTCCCGAACGGGGACAGTGATGATGACGCGTACGACTACGACGTCCTCGTCGTCGGATCCGGCTTCGGCGGTTCAGTCTCCGCCCTGCGGCTGACGGAGAAGGGCTACCGCGTCGGCGTACTCGAAGCGGGGCGCCGCTTCACCCGTGAGTCGCTCCCGAAGAACTCCTGGGATCTCAAGAACTACCTGTGGGCACCGGCGCTCGGTCTCTACGGCATTCAGCGCATCCATCTGCTGGGCAATGTGATGGTGCTGGCGGGGGCGGGCGTCGGCGGAGGTTCGCTGAACTACGCGAACACGCTCTACGTACCCCCCGCGCCGTTCTTCAACGACCCGCAGTGGAAGGACATCACGGACTGGCAGGACGAGCTCAGCCCCTACTACGAGCAGGCCAAGCGCATGCTCGGGGTGCGGCTCAACCCGACCACGACGCCGTCCGACGTCCACCTGAAGGCGGCCGCTCAGGCCATGGGAGTGGGCGACAGCTTCCACATGGCGCCGGTCGGCGTCTTCTTCGGAGACGAGCAGGACGCCTCAGGATCTTCAACGGCCGAGCCCGGCCAGGAAGTTCCCGACCCCTACTTCGGCGGCGCGGGCCCCTCGCGCAAGGCCTGCACCGAGTGCGGCGAGTGCATGACCGGCTGCCGTCACGGCGCGAAGAACACCCTCAACGAGAACTACCTCTACCTGGCGGAGAAGGCCGGCGCCGTCATCCACCCGATGACGTCCGTCGTCACCGTCACCGAGGACTCGCGGGGTGGATTCGCCGTCGCCACCCTGCCCACCGACGACAAACGCAAGGGCAAGGGCCGCACGTTCACGGCCCGCCGCGTCGTCGTCGCCGCGGGCACGTACGGCACGCAGACGCTCCTGCACCGCATGAAGGACAACGGCCTGCTGCCGCGCATCTCGCCCCGGCTCGGCGCACTGACCCGCACCAACTCCGAGGCCCTGGTCGGCGCCCAGACCACCGACCGCCGCTACCGCAAGGCGCACGGCGGCGCGAAGCCCGACTTCACCAAGGGTGTCGCGATCACCTCGTCGATCCACCCGAACGACTCCACGCACATCGAGCCGGTCCGCTACGGCAAGAAGTCCAACGCGATGGGCGGCATGACGATCCTCCAGGTCCCCTACAGCGCGAAGGCGCGCGTGGCGGGCTGGCTCGGCAATGTCGCCAAGCACCCCTGGCTGATGGTCCGTTCGCTCTCCAACCGGCGCTGGTCGGAGCGGACCATCATCGGCCTGGTCATGCAGTCCCTTGACAACTCCTTGATCACGTACCGCAAGGAGAAGGGCATCGGCAAGGGCCTGCTGACCGCCCGGCAGGGCCATGGCGCGCCCAACCCGACCCAGATCCGCGAGGCCACCGACGCCGCGACGCTGCTCGCCAAGGAGATCAACGGCTTCGCGGGGTCGAACGTCGGAGAGCTGATGGGCACCCCGCTGACCGCGCACTTCCTGGGCGGCTGCCCGATCGGCGACTCCGCGGAAACGGGCGTCATCGACCCCTACCACCGCCTCTACGGCCACCCGGGCATCTCGGTCGTCGACGGCGCCGCGGTCTCCGCGAACCTCGGCGTCAATCCGTCCCTCACCATCACGGCGCAGGCCGAGCGCGCGATGTCCTTCTGGCCCAACAAGGGCGGCGATGACACCCGTCCCGCGCAGGGTTCCGCGTACGTACGGCTCGCGGCCGTCGAGCCGAAGACCCCGGCGGTGCCCGCGGACGCGTTCGGCGCGCTGAAGCTGCCGTTCCTGGGGATGCCGGCGGTACCGGCCAAGAAGTAGCGCCCGCGCAAGAAGTAGCGCCCGCGCCCTACTGAACGCGCGCCCTACTGAACGTACGTACGCGAAAGGACCTGCGCCCCCCTCCGAGCGCAGGTCCTTTCGCGTGCTCAGGTGCCGTCGTGAGACGGCGTGCCGCGGTGCGGCGTACCGCGATTACGCGGCGGCGTCGGCCTTCTTGCGGCGGACGACGAAGACGGCGCCCGCACCGGCGACGACGGCGACACCGCCGACGAGACCGATGGTCGGCAGCATCGAGCTCGAGCCGGTCTCGGCGAGGTTGCCGGTGGCCGGGATCTCGTTGGTGCCGCCCTGCGGCGCCTTGCCACCCTGCGGCTTCTTGCCGTCCTGGCCCGGCTTCTCCTCGGCCTCACCCGGGTTCTCGTTGCTGCTGCCGGCCTTCAGGACCGTGAACTCGTAGAACGCGAAGGCGTTGTGCACGCAGTTCGCCTCGGAGTCCAGGTAGCCGCCGAGGCCGAGCGCGTAACCGTCGCCGGCCGGGGCCTTGGCGCTGATGTTGACGCGCAGCTTGATGTCGACCTTCTCCTTGGCGCCCAGCTCGGTGGCGCCGAAGTAGAGACCGCCCGTGACCTCGTCCGCGATGGACTCCCAGGACTTGGAGTCCGGGTTGAAGTACTGGATCTGCGCGTAGTTGGCGAGCCAGTCCTGCTCGTCCTCGCTGTCCGACCAGTTGTCCACGGCGGCCAGCCACTGGACCTCGCCGAGGTCCTCGTCGCTCGGGTTCGACGCGGTCAGCTTGAACTGGTGCCAGCCACTGCCGGCGACGATCTTGCCGGGCAGACCCGAGAGTCCGAGCTCCAGCTTGGAGTCGACGTCGACGCCGTCGTCGTCGACCGGGCAGTCCGTCGGGGCCTCGGTGGGCTCCTCGGTCGGCTTGGCCGTCTCGGTCGGCTTCTGCGTGGGCTCGGCCGACGAGGTGGGCTTGTCCGTCGCGGTCGGCGTGGCCGACTCGGTGGCGGGCGGGGTCGGGGTCGCCGACTCGGTCGCCGTCTCGGACGGGGCCGGGGTCCCGGTCGGCTCGACCGTCTCGGTGGCCGACGCGCTCGGAGTGGGAGTGGTGTCCTCGGTCGCGAAGGCGGCAGGGGCCGACAGCAGCGCGATCGGGGCTATGGCAGCGGTCGCGGCCGCGGCGGCCATGACACGGCGAAGCTTCATGAAGACCTCAGTAAGTCCGGCGTACCGCCTGGTGAGCAGTACGGAGGTGGAGGCCTCCGCGGTGGGGACGCGGGTGTGGCCGTTGTTACGCATGCATGACCCGCGTCCCCTGTGAATGGTTGTCCTCGAACTCACAGAATTCTTATGTGGTTTGGATCACAGGGCCTGGTGGAGGCGTGGGGTGGGGCTGCCGCTCGGACTCCCGCTCGGCCTCCCGCTCGGACTCCCGCTCGGGCCTCCCGCTCGGCCTCCCGCTCGGCCTCCCGGCTTGTGCGGTCGTCGCCGGGTGCCGTAGAAATTCCTCCGCCCGACGGCGAACCGCCGCCGGGCGAGGGGTGTCAGGAGGGGGCGGTGTGACAGTGCCGGACGAGATGCCGGAGGACATACCCGACGAGGTGTGGGAACGGTTCGAGCGCGACAGCCTGCGCGACATCCGTACGTCCGCACCGAAGGAGCCGTCCGCGCGGGCGCGCATGGTGGCCGAGCGGCTGCGGCGCCTGGACGAGGAGGCGGCCCGCCGGCAGGCGGCGGACTCACGGGCGTTGGGCCGCCGGCGCAGGAAGCGCAAGGCGGCGCGGGGGGAGGGGGCCGCCGGGGCGTGGCGGCCCGACGAGTGGCGGTCGGCGCCGACCGGGCCGGGCCGCAGCGCGCGTTCGGAGCGCGCCCGCCGGGTGTGGAGCGTGGTGATCGTGGTGGGCGGCATGGCGCTGGCCATCGTGCTCCTGAGCCCGTTCCGCTTCTGGATGTGGGGCTAGCCCGTTCCGGGGACGCGCGGCGGAAGCGGAACCAGGCGTGTTGATCTTCCGTCGTAGAGGGGGTGCGGGTGACTCCGCGCGGTGCGATACGACATGGGGGGATCGGGAACGTGAAGTCAGCTGTGTCACGCGGCGTGGTGGCCGTGTCGGTCGTGGCGGCCCTCGGCCTGACGGCGGCGTGCAGCGGAAGCGGCGGCGACGGCAAGGGTGATGGCGGCTCCGGCTCCGGCGGGAAGAAGCCGTCGCAGTCCGCGGGGCCTGCCGGGACCTCGGCCGCCGAGAAGCTGGAGAAGTCCGCGCTCGCTACGGGTGACGTCAAGAAGTACAAGGTCGAGAAGGCGTCCGCGGACAAGTCCGCGCCGCCCTCCGCTGCCGTGCGTCCCGGCGAGTGCCGATCGCTTTCGGACATGCTCAGGGCCACCGCGCCCGAGGGCGCGAAGGCACATGTCGTACGGACGTTGAGCAGCACCGACATCGAGGACGCCACGTCGACCGACGTCGAACTGCTGGCGTACGACAAGGCCGGCGCCGAGAAGACGATGAACGCCCTGCGGTCCGCGTCGAAGTCGAAGAAGTGCGCCACCTTCGGGGTCGGCGGTCACCGGTACTTCGGCGTGCGGCCGCAGCCCGCTTCGGTCGGCGGCGACGAGTCCGTCTCGTTCAAGCTCGCGAGCCGCGCGGGTGAGTTCCTGGCCCGGGACAAGGTCACCGTCGTACGCAGCGGCTCGACGCTGATGTCCTTCCACGCGTCGAACGTCTTCGACCCGGAGGCGGTGAAGTCTGCCGGGGAGTCTGCCGGGGAGTCTGCCAGGGACGGCGATCCCGAGGTCGCCGATGCGATCGTGGACGCGCAGCTGGAGAAGGCGGAGAAGGCGGAGAAGGCGGAGAAGGCGGAGAAGGCCGAGAAGGCCGAGAAGGCCGAGAAGTAGCGGCCGGTGCATAGCGAAGGGCCCCGCGGGACGGATCCGCGGGGCCCTTGGCTGTCAGCACCGACGTCAGGGCAGCGTCGGTGCCGCGAAGCGGCGCCGGGGGGAGTGCGCCGCGAGTCTCTGGGGGCGCCGGTGGCCGACCCGGCGCACGAGGGGCGCTCAAGTGGTATCGACCAATGGCAATGGAATTGTGGACTGCCGCGCCGGCGGCTCGTCCCTCTACGCATCGTGCTGGATCTGCCGTTCCCTGCGCAACCGTTTCGACCAGATCTAGACGAACAGGGACAGCTCGGGGGACTGGGGGGTCATCAAGGGCTGCGGGACGGTCGGGGGACTGCTTGGGGGACTGCTTGGGGGACTGCTTGGGGGGACGGAGGCCGGTCGGCTTCGGGCGTCCCCGAAGCCGACCGTTCTCTTGGGTGACCGGGCTGCTGTCCCCTGCCGTCCGGTCACGTCTCTGGAGCGAGGTCCCACGGCGTACACGGTGTGTGCGCCTCATCGCTCCAGCGGAGCCACGCGTGGTTTTCCCGTGCCCGCCCCTGGCTGGCACGGACATCGGGACCAACGAAGCCCCTCCGGAACCGGTCACGCGCCGTACGGGTGAGAGCGGACCCGAACTCAGGTCCGGTGGCACAAGGGTTCCGGGGCCTCCGATGCGACTCCGGTGTGCCTCCGGGAGGCTCAGACCTGGCCCCTGCACAGCTCGAGGAGCGTCATCGCGAGCGACGTGCCGGGCTTGCCGAGCGCGTCCCTGTAGTGGCCGAGGACCTCCATCTCGCGGGAGAGGTTCACGCGGCGGCCGCCCGAGGTGATCCGGGCCTCCTGGATGACGGCCGACACGGCCATCCGTTCCTGGACGAGGCCGATGATGCGGTCGTCGAGCGCGTCGATGCGCTCGCGGGCGTTCTCGATCACATCGGCGGCCTCGGGGGTGCGGGCGCCGGTCTTCTCGGTCGTGGCGGCGGTGGCGGTGGCGGTGGTGGCGGTGCTCATCTGGGGCTCCTCGTCGGATGGGAGGCGGCCCCGGAGCGACAAGGTCCGGAATGCCAGAACGCCCCGGGCCTTGTCGGCCCGGGGCGCCTGGGAAGTCGCTTGTCAGTGGATCAAGCAGCTCGACCATGGCAGCCGGCGGGCCGGTTGCCATAGGTAAAGAGGAAGCTGAGGTGCTTGGTCACGAGGCCAGTATGCCCCCAGGTGCGCGTGCCCGGTCAACACGGTTCCGCCGTGGCTCGGATGCTGAGACGGCCCCGGCAGGGGACTGCTTCCGTCGGATGCGACGAAGGGAGTACTCACGGGCCCGTTAGAATCGACAAAACAGACCCCTTGCACACGCACTGAGCCCCAGCTCACGCTCAACGCCGGAAGGCCGCCGCCGTGCCATCAGCGTCCCCCGCTGCCGCAGCTCCCGACACCGTCCTGGTCGTCGACTTCGGAGCGCAGTACGCCCAGCTCATCGCCCGACGTGTCCGTGAGGCCCGGATCTACAGCGAGATCGTGCCGAGCAGCATGCCGGTCTCCGAGATGCTCGCGAAGAACCCCGCCGCGATCATCCTCTCCGGCGGCCCCTCGTCGGTGTACGCGGAGGAGGCCCCGCGCCTGGACCGCGCGATCTTCGAGGCCGGTGTCCCCGTCTTCGGTATGTGCTACGGCTTCCAGCTGATGGCGACCACCCTCGGTGGCACCGTCGACAACACCGGCGCCCGTGAGTACGGCCGTACGCCGCTCGCCGTCTCCAAGACCGGCTCGACGCTCTTCGAGGGCACCCCGGCCGAGCAGTCCGTGTGGATGTCGCACGGCGACGCGTGCAGCGCGGCGCCCGAGGGCTTCTCCGTCACCGCGTCCACGGACGTCGTGCCGGTCGCGGCCTTCGAGAACGACGAGAAGAAGCTGTACGGCGTGCAGTACCACCCCGAGGTCATGCACTCCACGCACGGCCAGCAGGTGCTCGAGCACTTCCTCTACCGGGGCGCGGGCCTGGCGCCCGACTGGACCACCGGCAACATCGTCGACGAGCAGATCGCCTCGATCCGCGAGCAGGTCGGCAACAAGCGCGCGATCTGCGGCCTCTCCGGCGGCGTCGACTCCGCCGTGGCCGCCGCACTCGTACAGAAGGCCATCGGCTCGCAGCTGACCTGCGTGTATGTCGACCACGGTCTGATGCGCAAGGGCGAGACCGAGCAGGTCGAGAAGGACTTCGTCGCGGCCACGGGCGTCCAGCTCAAGGTCGTCGACGCGCAGGAGCGCTTCCTGAACGCGCTCGCCGGTGTCTCCGACCCGGAGCAGAAGCGGAAGATCATCGGCCGCGAGTTCATCCGCGTCTTCGAGCAGGCCCAGGCGGAGATCGTGGCCGAGGCGCCGGGCGACCAGCCCGTCGAGTTCCTCGTCCAGGGCACGCTCTACCCGGACGTCGTCGAGTCCGGCGGCGGCACCGGCACCGCCAACATCAAGTCCCACCACAACGTGGGCGGCCTCCCCGAGGACCTCGAGTTCCAGCTGATCGAGCCGCTGCGTCAGCTCTTCAAGGACGAGGTGCGGATGGTCGGGCAGGAGCTCGGTCTGCCGGACGAGATCGTCCAGCGCCAGCCCTTCCCGGGCCCCGGCCTCGGCATCCGCATCGTCGGCGAGGTCACGAAGGACCGTCTCGACCTCCTCCGCGACGCCGACGCGATCGCCCGCGAGGAGCTGACCGCCGCCGGTCTCGACCGTGACATCTGGCAGTGCCCCGTCGTGCTGCTCGCGGACGTGCGCAGCGTGGGTGTGCAGGGCGACGGCCGCACGTACGGCCACCCGATCGTGCTGCGGCCCGTCTCCTCCGAGGACGCCATGACCGCCGACTGGTCGCGCCTTCCGTACGAGGTCCTCGCGAAGATCTCGACGCGCATCACGAACGAGGTCGCCGACGTCAACCGCGTCGTCCTCGACGTGACGAGCAAGCCGCCGGGCACCATCGAGTGGGAGTAGTCCCACAGGGCTTACTGCGGACCGTCCCGCAGGGCTGAAACGGCGCCGTCCACTTCTGCGGGCGGCGCCGTTCGCGTACGTCAGGTCCGCCTGGTCGTCCGCGCGGGCGCACCCGGCTTCCACAGCCGCACCGCCAGATACTTCTCGTCCTCGATATACGTACGGACCACCTCCGTCAGCTCCGTGCGGAACAGGTGGAACGGCTCCGGCGGCGCGACCTCTCCCACATACCGGGCGATGACCTCGGGGTCCTTCACCTCGATCGCCCGCCCGGCGATCCGGATGTCGCCGCCCGCCATCTCCGTGCCCGGTCCCGGGTTGGCCTGGAGCGCGAAGCGCGGGTCGCGCCGCAGATCCACTGCCTTCATCGAGTTCGGCATCATGCCGAGCCACAACTCGCCGTACAGGAAACGGACTTCGAGCCCTGTGGTGCGCGGCGACCCGTCCTTGCGGAGCGTGGCGATGACGTGGTGGGTGAAGAGGCCGAAGCGCTCCTCGGCGGTCCGTGCGAAGTCGGGTTCCGCCGCGGCGAAGGCTGCCCAGTTCGATGTCATACGGCTCGATGTCATACGGCGAGTGTGGCGCCGATTCCCGACATCTTCTGTCCTGCTTCGCGTCCCGATTGCGCACTGTCTTCACAGGGACCCCCTGTCTTCCTGCGCTGACCAGCGGTAGCTTCCGCTCCGTACAGCGAGGGATGGAGGAACCATGCAGGCGCCCACACCGATACCCGTCGAAAAGCTGCAGTTCGCGATGCCGCCCGTGCACGACTCGATGGCGGACGAACGGCGGTACCGCAAGGAGCGGCTCGCCGGGGCGCTGCGGGTCTTCGGGCGGCTCGGCTACGAGGACGGGGTGTCCGGACACATCACGGCGCGCGACCCGGAGTACGACGACTGCTTCTGGGTGAACCCCTTCGGGATGCCCTTCAAGCACATCACCGTGGGCGATCTGGTCCTCGCCAACGCCGAGGGGCAGGTCGTCGAGGGCCGCCACCACGTCAACCAGGCGGCCTTCACCGTCCACGCGCAGGCGCATCTGGCGCGGCCCGACGTCGTCGCCGTCGCCCACTGCCACTCGGTGCACGGCCGCGCGCTCTCCACTCTCGGCGAACTCCTCGACCCCATCACCCAGGAGGCCTGTGCCTTCTACGCGAGCCACGCGCTGTACGACGGCTACACCGGCGTCGTCGTCGACGAGAAGGAGGGCAAGCGCATCGCGGCCGCGCTCGGCGACCACAAGGCCGTCATCCTGCGCAACCACGGCCTTCTCACGGTCGGCGACTCCGTGGACGCCGCCGCCTGGTGGTTCATCACCATGGAACGCTCCTGCCAGGTCCAGCTCAGCGCCCGGGCCGCGGGCCGCCCGATCCTGATCGGCCACAACCAGGCCGAGGCGACGCGCGACCAGCTCGGCAGCGATCTGGTGGCGTGGATCAACTACCAGCCGCTGTGGCAGGACATCAGCCGCAGCGAACCGGATCTGCTCACCTGAGGCAGTGCTCCCCTCCGTCAACCTCGGCGCACCGCCCTCACCTGCCCTGACCTGACCCGAGGGGCCTGATCGTCTTTCCATACGGCACAATCCCCTTTCATCGCAAGGAAGTTCACGGATCGGTGCTCGCGCGAGGGCGGGGAAGGCGGCGTACGCGGTGGCGGTGCAGGAGGCGCGGCAGGGCGCGCACGGGGGTGGCTGCACATGCGGTGACTGCCCGCACGGTGCGCGCGAGGGACACCGGCGGGCCGTCGCCGCGTTCCTCGCCAAGCGCGACGAGCTGGCCGCGGGGGAGGGCCTTCCCGCGGCGGTCGCGCACTCCGCGGGCGCTTCCCGGCAGTGGGTGTCGGACGAGCTGACCCAGTCCGCGCACGCCGTCGCCGAACGCGGCCGGGCCGAGGGCGAGGCCTGGCTCGGCCTGCTGTGGCGGCGCACGGCCGGTGTCGTCTGGGGAGCCGTGGGCGTGCTGCTCCTGGTCCAGGCACTCACCGCGATCGGCACCGGGTGGACGCTCGCCCGCACGGCCGGACTCCTGTCGGCCGTGGTCGTGGGCGGCCTGCTGACCGGCGCCGGACATCTGCACCGGGCGCGCGGCGGTGTCCTCGCGCCGGTGATAGGCGAGGACAACCGCCTCTCCACCTCCCGTGCCGTGGCGGCCTGCTGGGTCCTCCTCGTCGTCTTCGCCGTGCTCGTCCTCGCCGGGCAGCTGGCCGGTGCCTCCGGGCACCGGCAGCGGGATGAACTGATCGCCGGTCTCGAACTCGCCCGCGCCGCCGGCGCCGTGACCGTCCTCGCCGTGGTGTGCGGGGTCGCCGTGCTCGTCCGGCGCGTGGTGGGCCTGCGTGTCCTCGGCCAGCGGCTGCAGAAGGTGCCGGCCCATCGGCCCCGAGCCGCCGATCTGCTCACCGACGACGCGGGCCGCGGCAGCTTCGCGGACACGCAGTACGTCCTGGTCAGCGCCGTCGCCATCGTCTTCGCCGCGGTACGGCTCGCGCGCCGCCCCGAACAGCTGCCCGACCTGCCGTGGGGGCTCGCGCTGCTCGTCCTGGTGTCGGCGGCGACATACCTGGCGGGCAAGTACGCCGAGGGCGGCCGCCCGGTGATCCTCTCCGTGGTGCGGGCCCGCGAGGCGGGCGACCTCGACGCCCCCATCCGCACCGGCGACGACATCGAGATCCGCGGCGCCGGATTCGTACCGCCCGGCGCGCAGAGCGCCGACCGCCTCGCCCGTATGGTCGTCCGCATCGGAACCGTCCACGTCCATGTGCCGCTCGTCCCCGTGCCGGGCGGATTCACCAACCCGACCGACGCGGCCCTGACCGTCCCCGTCCCGGTCGACGTGGAGCCGGGCCCCGTCGACGTCCAGGTGATCACCGCGGCGGGCGTGGAGACGAACCGGTGCACGATCGACGTCACGGACTGAACCCGGCACGGCAACGGATCTGTTCTCGCGAATTCGGTGTACGCCACTGAGCAGGGCCCCCTCTTCGTACGTATCGTCTGATGACGGGTCTATGGGCGAGACGGTCAACGGGAGAGGCGGCGAAAGCGATGGCTCACGGCATGCGCACCGACAGCCACACCAGCTACGTCAGAAGCAACGGCTGGAGGGAGAGCGCTTCCCGCTACGCCCTGCTCCCGCTCCGCGTCTTCCTCGGCGTCACCTTCATCTACGCCGGCCTGGACAAGATCACCGACAGCGCGTTCATGTCCGCCAGCGGCGCCGGATCCATCGGCGAGATGATGGAGGGCGTCCGCGACATCTCCGCCATCCCTGCCCTCGTCGACCTCTCCCTCAAGAGCCCCGTCGGCTTCGGCTACGCCATCGCCCTCGGTGAACTCGCCGTCGGCATCGGCACCCTGGTCGGCCTGCTCGCCCGGATCGCGGCGCTCGGTGGTGCGCTGATCTCGCTCAGCCTCTGGCTGACCGTGAGCTGGTCCACCGAGCCCTACTACTACGGCAACGACCTGGCGTACCTGATGGCCTGGCTGCCCCTGATCCTCGCCGGGGCGTCCGTCTTCTCGGCCGACGCGATGCTCGCGACCCGGCGCAGGCGGGCCTCGGGGCTCCTCTAACCTCGGGGTCCACCCAGACGTTCGGGCCGGACGCTCAGATGTTTCGGGCCGGACGCTCGGCCAGCTCGGCCGCACGTCCCCTGGACGTCCGTCAGCCGTCGGTGGAGTCGTCGGGCGACCGGTCCGCCGGGCGGCCGGGTATGTGGTCCGCGGGGCGGTCGGTCGAGTCGTCGCCTGAGCGGTCGGTCGAGGGGTCCGTCGAACGGTCCGTCGAGCGGTGGCGGGGTCGGCCGCGTATGCCGTAGGCCACGGCTGCCGCCGCGCCGCCGAGCAGCAGGCCCGCAAGCAGCACGGGGAACGCCACGAACCACGGCGTGTCCCAGATGCCGCCCGCGTCACCCGCGTAGGCGATCGCCGCTATCAGCAGGAACAGGCCCAGGACCAGCTTGCCGGGATGGAACTCATGACGTAGCACGGGTCACCTCCGCCTGTCCGATGCCCACTTTGACGTTCAGCTCAAGTGTGCCGCCGTCCTTGCTGCCCGCGGGCGGGTCCAACGTCACCGTCTTCTCCTTGCCCGGAGCGATGTCCACATCTCTGTCGCGGTCGTCCGGCAACTGGATGTCGCCGACGCCGACTTCGACGTTCAGCTTCACCGTGCTGTCCTTCGGCACGATCACCTTCAGCTGTCCGGCCCCCATCTCGGCACTCGTCGTCACCGTCCGGTCCTTGCCGGGGCCGGCGCGGCTCAGGTCGAGGGTGCCGATGCCCGTACCCAGCTCGTAACTGGGCCGGACCTGCTCGGCCGTGGCCGGTTTCCATTCCGTGCGCGCCCAGGTGGTGCTGATGTCCTTGGGCAGCGCGGCCGCGCCCGCGAGCAGCAGGGCCGTGATCACCGCGAGGATGATCGAGCCCACCCCCGTGCGCCCGGCGAAGGCGCTGACGGCGATGCCGATCGCGAAGACGGCGAGCGCGCACGCGAGGCCAGTCTGCAGGCTGGTGCCCAGCGCCTGGTCCTCCCACGTCAGGCCCGTGCCGAGGCCGCCCGCGAGCAGTGCCGTCAGGAAGACCGAGCCGCCGATCCAGCGCGGCCCGCGCGGCTTGGGCCGAGGGGCGGGAGCCGCGGGTTCGCCCTGCCGTATCCGACCGTGCGGGGGATCCGGCCGGTACTCGACGCTCACTCCCTCCGGCCCCCAGAAGTAGCCCGAGATCCCGTCGTGCGTGCCGTCCTTGACGATCGGGTCCCGCCACCACGAGGGGGCCCCGGCCACCGGCGGTGCCTTCGCCTCGGGCGGGGCGTCCGCGACGGTCTGTGCCGCCACCGGGTCGGGGTCGGTCAGGCCGCGCTGCCGCGACCAGTACCCCGCGCCCGCGAGGAGCAGGGCGAGCACGGCGGCGAAGGTGAGCGCCCCGCCGTTGTTCAGCAGAGACAGGAAGACTCCGCAGCCGACGAGCGCAAAGAGCACGGCCGTCAGAGCCTGGCCGTCGACGCGGCCGGAGAGCAGCCTGCGCGCCTCGTTCTCCTCCTCGTCGTCGAAGGGGACGAACAGCCACGCGAAGCCGTAGAAGACAAGGCCGAGCCCGCTGGTGACCGAGAGGACCGCGAGGCCGATCCGGAAGATCACCGGATCCATGTCGCAGTGCCGTCCGAGCCCCGCGCACACGCCGCCCAGCTTCTTCTGCCGCCGGTCACGGCGGAAGTTCCGCACGCCCGCGGGGCCGCCCGGCTCCCGCGCCGTGGCGGACAGCGGATCGCGCTGCGCGGCCTGCGGGCCCGTCCCGGCGGGCTGCTCGTCTGTCATGTGTCCATGGTGACGGGCGGGAGGCCGCGACGGCAGTCGGAACAACCCTGGCCGAACCCTGATATCACCCCTGACACATCCCTGCCCCGACCTGCGCACACGGTTCGTCCGGGTCGGAGATCAGGGGAGTCTCGGGGGTCGACCCTGATGCCCGCGCCCGCGTACGCGTGTGAATATCGGAGACATGCCGGAAGCCGCAGCAGTATCCATCGAAGACGAGCGGCCGCTGCGAAAGCTCTACCGCAGCGGTGACGGCCGTTGGCTCGGCGGAGTCGCGCGCGGCCTCGCAGGGCACCTCGGGCTGCCTGTCGTCTGGGTGCGGCTGATCTTCGTCGGGCTGTTCATGGCGGACGGGCTCGGCGCGCTGTTGTACGCGGCGTTCTGGTTCTTCGTGCCGCTGGGCGTCGGCGGTGTCGATGCCCAGCGCGCGCCCTCCGCCGTCACCACCGAGACGACGGCCGACGGACGCCGCAGACTCGTGGCCCGCAAGCCGGACAAGGGTCAGCTCGTCGCGCTGCTCGCGATGGTCGTCGTCGCCATGGTCTTCGTCGGCAATGTGGACCTGGGCAGTTCCACCAAGGCCTATCTCGTGCCGACCCTGCTCGTCGCCGCCGGTGTCGCCCTGGTCTGGCGCCAGGCCGACAACGCCCGCCGGGCCCGCTGGATGGCGGTCGGCCGCCGTCGGCGCACGCTGACCATCGCCCGCGCGGCGGCCGGTGTGCTGCTCGTCGGCGCCGGTGTCTCCGGCATCGTCGTGCTGCAGGGCTCGACCTCGCACCTCAGCGCCGTGCTGCAGGCGGCGCTCGCCGTGCTCGTCGGCGTCGCCCTGCTCGCCGGCCCCTATCTCGTACGCATGATGCAGGACCTCTCCGAGGAGCGCCTGATGCGGATCCGCGCCCAGGAGCGGGCGGAGGTCGCCGCCCATGTGCACGACTCGGTGCTGCACACCCTGACCCTGATCCAGCGCAACGCGGAGAGCGCCTCGGAGGTGCGCAGGCTGGCCCGCGCCCAGGAGCGCGACCTGCGCCAATGGCTCTACAAACCGGAGGGCACGGGCAAGGACGAGGACGAGGAGCCCGACACCCTCGCAGAGGCGGTCCGGCGCAACGCCGCGGAGGTCGAGGACAAGCACGGCGTCCCCATCGAGGTCGTCATAGTCGGCGACTGCCCGCTCGACGACAGGCTGTCCGCACAGATGCAGGCCGCGCGGGAAGCGATGGTGAACGCCGCCAAGTACGGTGGCGAGGGCGGTGCGGTGCAGGTCTTCGCCGAAGTGGAGGGGGAGACGGTGTTCGTGTCCGTCCGGGACCGTGGCCCCGGGTTCGATCTGGATTCCGTGCCGGACGACCGCATGGGCGTACGAGAATCGATCATCGGCCGTATGCAGCGCAACGGCGGCACGGCGCGGCTGCGCGCGGTGCCGGGGGGCGGCACGGAAGTCGAGCTGGAGATGGAGAGGACGGCGATGACATGAGCGATGCGAGTGAGCCCGTGGGGCCCAGGGGCGGATCAGAGGGTGTGGCCGAGCCGTCCGCGGCCGAGCCGGACACGACGGTAGGGGCGACCGAACCGGCCCAGGCCACCGATGCGGCCGGTGCTGCCGTCGGCGGTGACCAGGAGGGGCGCCGGGTGCGTGTCGTTCTCGTCGACGACCACCGGATGTTCCGTACGGGTGTGCAGGCGGAGATCGGCAGGACCGCGATCACGGGCGTCGAGGTCGTCGGTGAGGCCGCCGATGTCGACCAGGCGGTCACCGTCATCACGACGACGCGTCCTGAGGTCGTGCTCCTCGACGTGCACCTTCCTGGCGGCGGCGGGGTCGAAGTGCTGCGCCGTTGCGCGCCGTTGATGTCCGACGCCGAGAGCCCGGTGCGGTTCCTCGCGCTCTCCGTGTCCGACGCCGCCGAGGACGTCATCGGAGTCATCCGTGGCGGCGCCCGCGGCTATGTCACCAAGACCATCACCGGCACCGACCTGGTCGACTCCGTCTTCCGTGTGCAGGACGGCGACGCGGTGTTCTCGCCGAGGCTCGCCGGGTTCGTCCTCGACGCCTTCGCGTCGACCGACGCGCCTCCGGTGGACGAGGACCTGGACCGTCTCACCCAGCGCGAGCGCGAGGTGCTGCGGCTCATCGCGCGCGGGTACGCGTACAAGGAGATCGCCAAGCAGCTCTTCATCTCCGTGAAGACGGTGGAGTCGCATGTGTCGGCGGTGCTGAGGAAGCTGCAGCTGTCCAACCGGCACGAGCTGACGCGATGGGCGACGGCGCGGCGCCTGGTCTGAGGAGGGGGCGGCGGCCGGTCCGGTCCCGAAGGTCGGGCAGCCGGTCGGCTGTCAGCGGTGTGCGCCGCCCGCGATCGCGGGCGGGGTCAACTTCCGTACCGCCCAACGGTAGTGGCCGACCGCCTTCGTGATGCCGATCAGGCCCGTCAGCCACAGGACGAGGCCGGCGCCCATGCCGAGGGCGACATCGCCGTAGGAGTCGCGTCCCGGCTCGGCGTAGGCGGCGGCAGCGAAGGACGCCCAGATGCCGAGCGCGCACACGACGAAGGAACCGAGGAGCCAGCAGAGGCTCAGGCCCGGGGAGCGGAGCGCGGAGTCTGCCGTCGGGTGGCTCTCCAAATCCAGCCAGGCGTCGGTGAGTTCGCGTATCCGCCGGTCCCGCCGGATGCCGAGGACTACGCCGATCACCGAGGGTACGAGCGCTCCGAGGCCCAGAACGGCGCAGACCGGGCCCATGACGATCACCATCGCGTCGTGGTCCTCGGCCATCTGGACCGGCAGCGTCAGGAGCGACCACCCGATGACGCCGCCGAGCCCCAACAGCCAGAGCAGCAGCAGCCGGTGCACTCCCAGGCTCCGCCTGCGCAGTTCTTCGAGTGCCATGCCGCGGTCGGCGAGCAGCGCGTTCCTGTCCGGCCAGGTGCGCAGGCTGTCTCTTATA
>NZ_SRIC01000067.1 GCF_004684775.1 Streptomyces sp. MZ04 | reverse complement strand
GGAAGAATCCGCGCGAAGCGCGGTCAGGTCGTCCACGGCCCGCAGGCGAAGGCGCCGAGGCCCCCGGCTACGGGACCCGCGCAGGAACCGCCTCGCGGAGGGCTGTGAGGACTCGGGAGATCGCCGCCCCCGCCGACGCCCCGCGACGGACCGCCGCCACCACATGGCGGCGAGGCCTGTCGGCGGAGAGTTCTCGCATCGTCACGCCGTCACGACGCGCCGCCGCCATCCTCGGCACGAGGGCCACTCCCATCCCCGCCTCCACCATGGCGAGGATCGCCGTCCAGCCGGAGGCGGAGTGCGCCTGCTCCGGGGAGAAGCCCGCGCCCTCGCACGCCGCCCGCGTGATCTCGGACCACGGCCCGCTCCCCCCGAAGATCCACGGCTCGCCCGCGAGATCGGCAAGCCGCAGCCCCTCGGCCGACGCCAGCGGATGATCCCCGGGCAGCGCCACGTCCAGCGGGTCGGCGAGCAGCGACTCCCGCGTGAAGCGCGTGTCCGCGTCGGGCGAGGCCGGCGCCTGAACGGCGAGGGACAGCGCCACGTCCACCTCCCCCGCCGCCAGAAGCTCGTACGCCTCCGCCGCCTCCGCCTCCCGTACCCGCACCGAGATCCCCGGCGCCGCCGCCCGCAGCGCCCGCACCGCCGGCACGACGAGCGCGGGCACGGCCGTCGAGAACGCCCCGACCCGCACCTCCCCGGCCTCCCCGTGCGCGTACGCCGCCAACTCCGCGTCCGCACGCTCCAGTTGGGCGAAGACCGCCTCCGCGTGCCGGAGGACCAGATGCGCCGCGTCCGTCAGACGCACCCGGCGCCCGTGCGCCTCGAGCAGCGGCACCCCCAGCTGCTTGGCGAGGTTGGACAGCTGCTGCGACACCGCCGACGGCGTCATCCGCAGCGCCTGCGCCGTCGCGGTCACCGTGCCCCGCTCGCTCAACGTACGCAGGATCTGCAGTTTCTTGATGTCCCACTCGCTCATGGAAGCCAACGTACCTACCGGGCCGCGCCGGTCAGCCCGCAGCATCGCCCCGCACCCCCGCGTGGCGCCGCGTCACCTCGCCCGGCCCGCGGAGCCCAGCACGACCCCGCCCAGGATCAGCCCCATGCACATGACCTGCAGCCACCCCATGGCCTCGCCGAGCACCGCGAAGGAGAGCAGGGCCACGCACACCGGCTGGAGGTAGTAGACGACTCCGGCGCGGGCCGCGCCAATGATCGAGATCGCCTTGTTCCAGGCGAAGAAGGCCACCGCCGACGACACCACACCGACGTAGAGGAGCGGGGAGACCGTCCCGGCCGTCGGCTCGAAACCGCCCTGGATGACATAGCTCGCCACGAACACCGGCAGCAGCATCAGCGCGCCGAGCACGAACGCCGCGAAGAGGAACGGCAGTCCGCCGATCTCGGCGGGCTTGCGCTTGAGCAGCGCGCTGTACGAGCCGAAGGAGATCGCCCCCGCGATCACCCACAGGTCGCCGACCGCGAAGTCCATCGAGAGGGAGCCACCCGACACCAGGATCAGGACGCCCGCGCAGGCGATCAGCATGCCCGTCACGCGGCGCGCCCCGAGCCGCGTGCCGCCGACACGTTCGTACACCGCCATCAGGACCGGTGAAGCGGCCATGATCATGCCCATGTTGCCCGCGGTGGTGGTCATCGCCGCCTGGTTCACCAGGGTGTTGTAGACGGTGATGCCCAGGAAGGACGCCAGGAGGAGGAAGCGGAAGTGCTCGCGGAGCAGGGCCCGTTGGCGCCAGGTCCGCCGTGCCGCGAACGGCGCCACGGCCACGATGGCGATGATCCAGCGCCAGAAGGCGTGCTGGATGGGCGGCACGCTGTCGTGCAGGGCCCGGGAGGTGACGAAGCTGCCCGACCAGACGACCGTGGCGAGCGCCGCGAGGGCGAGGCCGACGCCGATGGGGCGGGCGGCCCGCGCCGCGCCCTTCGGCTCGCTCGTCGTCGCGGTCGACGCGGTGGGGAGGGGGGGCCGGTCCAGGACAGTCACGTCGTATCCCTTGTCTCTCTCCCGGGCGGCCCGGGGGGTGTTGGTTGCCGGACTACCGTCGCACCCCCTTACCCGTCAGGTCCATCGAAACTTTTCGACTGCTCCGTTAAGTCGAACCGAACGGTTCTAGTCGGTTCCCCACTCCGCGAGCGCCGCCCCCACCACGCCCGCGTCCGCCTCCTCCGCCGCCCACGCCACGTACCCGTCGGGGCGGACCAGTACCGTCGTGCGCCGGTCGCCGGCCCAGTGCGCCACCACGGCACGGCCGCGCGAGGCCTGCTCGTGCTCCACGCCCTCCGGGACGATCAGTACGAACTCGCCCTCGCGCAGCGCCTCGTAGAGCCTGCCCTCCTTGAGCGCGACGTCCGGGACCCTGCGTCCGGTGAGGGCGTGGGCGCCCTTGGGTGCCGGGTAGGTGTAGCCGATGCCCGTGACCTGGCCGAGCAGCTCGGCGCGGGCCCGCGGGACGCGGTTGACGAACGCGGCGACCGCGGCGCGGGCTGCCAGCGTCCAGGGGCGCTTGGCCATCGCGAGCCGGACGATGCCGCCGCTGCTGCGCAGGACCGCCTTGCCGACGGGGTGCCGCTCGGCCTGGTAGCTGTCCAACAGCCCTTCCGGGGCGCGCCCTTCGACCGCCGCGGCCAGCTTCCACCCGAGGTTCGCGGCGTCCTGGAGGCCGGTGTTCATGCCCTGGCCGCCCGCCGGGCTGTGCACGTGCGCGGCGTCGCCGGCGAGGAACACCCGGCCGACCCGGTACGCGGGCGCCTGCCGCTCGTCGCTGTGGAAGCGGGACATCCAGCGGGCGTCGTGCATGCCGTAGTCGCGGCCGAGCGCGCTGCGGGCGATCTCCTTGACCTCGTCGAGGTCGAGCGGCTCGCTGTCGGGGACGTCGCGGGCGCGGTTCCAGCCGATGACGCGGTAGTAGCCGTCGGCGAAGGGCGCGATGAAGGCGAAGGCGTCACCGGCGGCGTTCACGGTGAGGATCGAGGCGGGCTTCTCGGCGAGTCTGACGTCGGCCAGGACGAGCGAGCGGATCACGGACTTGCCGGGGAAGGGCAGGCCGATCGCCTCGCGCACCCCGCTGTGCAGCCCGTCCGCGCCAACTACGTAGGCGGCCCGGCGCGCGCTCAACTCCCCTTCGGCGCCGCGGACTTCGAGGCGCACCCCGTCCGTGTCCTGCGTCAGGCCCGTCACCTCGGTGTCGTACTCGAAGCGCACTCCGGCGTCGTCCGCGCGCCGCTTCAGGACCTTCTCCACCTCGTACTGCGGCAGGACGAGGACGTGGCGGAAGCGGGAGGGCAGCTCTTCGAGGTCGAGGGAGAGGTGCCGGAAGATGCGCAGCGCGCCGAGCGCCTCCCCCTTGGCCTCCACCTCGTCGGCGAGACCACGGGCGTCCAGCTGCTCCAGGGTGCGGGCGTGCAGCACCATGGCGCGGGAGAGGTTGCTGATCCCGGGGGCGCGCTTCTCGATGACCGTGACCGGTACGCCCGCGACGGCGAGGTCGCCCGCGAGCAGCAGGCCGGTGGGGCCGGAACCGACGACGATGACGGCGGGGTCGGTGGTGGTGGTGCCCAGGTTCTCGGTCGTGCCGTTCATGGCTGCCTCCTGGTGCCAACGGTTGTTGGTCAACGTTTGTTGGTCAACGCTTGTTGGCTAACGTAGAACTGCCGCCCTGGACTGTCAACAGGTGTTGGCCTACGCTTGTTGGCATGCCTTCGACGCCCCCGGCCGCACGCCGTTCCGACAGCACCCGCGCCGCCATCGTCGCCGCGGCCCGCGAGCGGTTCGCGGCCGACGGGTACGAGCGCGCGACCATCCGCGCCATCGCCAAGGACGCGCGGATCGACCCGTCGATGGTGATGCGCTACTACGGCAGCAAGGAAGGCCTCTTCGAGGCGGCGATGACCGTCGACCTGCGCCTTCCTGACCTCACGCGCACGCCGCGCGAGGACATCGGGCGGGTGCTCGTGACCCACTTCATCGACATCTGGGACGAGGGCGACGTGCTCACCGCGCTGCTCCGCGCGGGGATCACCAACACGGCGGGCGCCGAGCGCACCCAGGCCATCTTCCGGCAGCAGCTCCTGCCGGTGGCCCTGAGCGTCTGCCCCGACCCCGCCGCCGCCCCGGCCCGCGCCGGGCTCTGCGCCTCACAGATCCTCGGCATGGCCCTGACCCGGTACGTGCTGCGGTTCCCGCCGGCCGTCGAGCTGACCCGCGAGGAGATCGCGGACTGGCTCGGCCCCACGGTGCAGCGCTATCTGACGGCAGAGCAGCCCTGAAGCAGCCCTGAAGCAGCCCTGAAAAACACGTAGGGGGCGCTCTTCATCGACGTACGTACGCATGCATCGCGTACGTCGATGAAGAGCGCCCCCTACGGAGACTCAGGAAGTGAAGTGCGGCGTCAGCCCTGCTTCTCCTGCTTGCGGGTCTTGTCACCGACCATCACGAGGCCCGCGATCACCAGGAACAGCACGATGGGCGCCACGACATAGAGGCCGAGCGTGTCGATCACGCTCAGGCCCGGACCCGGGTCGTCACCGTCGTCGCGATTGAGCGCGAGCGCGGGGGACGACATGAGCAGCATCATCAGCGTCGTACCGGAAGCCAGGGCGCCGGCGCGCAGGGCGTTCTTCTTGTCCACGGTGCCAACGTAGCGAACGGCTAAACGGGCCGCGCGCCCGGGGGTGCCGTATGGGGCTCTTTGCGCGTGCGGAAGACGTCCATGAACGCGTGCAGACGGGGTGACGCGGCCAGTTCCTCCAAGGTGACGGGGCGACCGTCGGCGTCCGTGATCGGCAGCCGCCAGTTCGGATACTCGTCCAGGGTGCCGGGGAGGTTCTGCGGGCGGCGGTCGCCGACCGCGTCCGGCAGCCAGATACCCACCATGCGGGCCGGGGTGGCGAGCAGGAAGCGGTGGACGGCGCGGATCTCGTCCTCCTCGTGTCCGCCGCCGCCCGGCAGCATGCCGAGCCGGGCGAGCAGCCCGAGCCACTCCCGCACGTCGGCCGCCGCCGCGACCCCCTCCACCTCCGCCGGGCGGGTCAACAGGCCCAGGTGGTGCCGGAGTCGGACGTGCTCGCCGGTGATGCGGGCGGCGGTGGACGGCAGATCGTGCGTGGTGGCGGTGGCCAGGCAGTCGGCTCGCCATCGCTCGGGCGGCAGCGGCCGCCCCGTTCCCTCCCAGTCCCGCTCGAACCAGAGCACGGAGGTGCCCAGCAGGCCGTGCCCGCGCAGGGTCTCGCGGACGCCGGGCGCCACGGTGCCGAGGTCCTCGCCGATGACGAGCGCGCCCGCGCGGTGCGCCTCGAGGGAGAGGACCGCGAGCATCGCCTCCGCGTCGTCATGGACGTACGTCCCCTCCGTGGGCGCGTGGCCTTCGGGGACCCACCAGAGGCGGAAGAGGCCCATCACGTGGTCGACGCGGAGCGCGCCCGCGTGCCGGAGCAGTCCGCGCAGGAGGGCGCGGTAGGGGGCGTATCCGGACTCGGCGAGGCGGTCGGGGCGCCAGGGCGGCAGACCCCAGTCCTGGCCGCGCGCGTTGAAGGCGTCCGGCGGGGCGCCCACCGACATGCGGGCGGCGAAGTGCCGTTGCCGGGCCCACGCGTCGGCGCCGCCGGGGTGCACGCCGACCGCGAGGTCGTGCACGAGGCCGATGCCCATGCCCGCCTCGCGCGCGGCGCGCTGCGCGGTGGCGAGCTGGGCGTCGGTGAGCCAGGCGAGGCGGCAGTGGAAGTCCACGCGGTCCATCGCCTCGCGGCGGGCGCGGGCGGTCGCGGACGAGGCCGGGTCCCGCAGCGGGGCCGGCCAGGTGTGCCAGTCGGGGCCGTGCCGCTCGGCGAGCGCGCACCAGGTGGCGTGGTCCTCCAAGTCCTCGCCGTGCTCGGCGAGGAACGCGTTGTAGGCGGCTCTCCGCCCGGGGCCGAGCGGGACCTCCGCGATCAGTTCGAGGGCTTCGAGCTTGAGCGCCCAGACCGCGTCACGGTCGATCAACTCGCCCTCGTGGAGGACTGATTCACGCAGGCGGGCGCCCTGCCGGGAGAGCGCGGCGACCTGGTCGCGGGCCTCGCCCCGCAGGTACGCGTACTCGGGGATCTCCTCGATGCGCAGATGTACGGGGTCGGGGAAGCGGCGCGACGAGGGGCGGTACGGCGAGGGGTCCGACGGTCCGTCCGACGGCTTGGGGACCGCGGCGTGCAAGGGGTTGATCTGCACGAACCCGGCGCCTGCCGCCCGCCCGGACCAGGCGGCGAGCTCGGCCAGATCTCCCAGGTCGCCCATGCCCCAGGAGCGGGCGGAGAGCAGGGAGTAGAGCTGGACCAGCAGGCCGTGGGTCCGCTCGGGCGGGGCCGGGAGGCGGTAGGGGGCGACGATGAGATGCGCGTCGGCGTTCTGCCCGCCGGGGACGGTGGCCCGCATCCGGTGCACGCCCCGCGGAAGCGGCGTCGGCGGCTCGCCCGGCGTCTTCCACTCCAGGCGCTCACCCTGCTCGGTGCGGACCGCCAGGCGTGTCCCGCCGGGCAGATCCGCCCAGGGCACGGCCTGCTCGGGCCCGCCCTGCCACACCACCAGCGTCGGCGGCAGCAGCCGTGCCCGCCGCTCGGCCTCGTACGCCTCGAGGGCGTCCCGGATCGCCTCGGGGGTGCTCGCGTCCACGTCCAGGGCGGCCAGGGCCGCGACGACGGCGGCGTCCGCGGCCGGGACCGTGCGGTCCGGGGACGGGGAGTAGGAAGTCGCCACGCCATGGCGGGCGGCGAGGCGTGAAAGCCCGGACGGTTCACCGGTGGCAGCTCCGGGTGGGGGCATCTAGACCCCCATGTAGTCCAGGCCCGAGGCCGTGCCGGTGGAGGTCGGCTCGCTGGTCAGCGGGGCGGCGTCGGCGAGCGGCGGCTCGCTGGTCAGGGGGGCGGCGTCAGCGAGCGGCGGCTCGCTGGTCAGGGGCGGTTCGAGGCAGCCGCAGGAGCAGGAGCCGTCGAGTCCCGAGTCGGGGTTCGAGACCTGTTTGGAGAGGGCGGAGAGGAGGAGATTCGCGGAAGCGGCCACGTGGGAGCTCCTTTTCAGGGGGCAGGTCATCGCAGCCCTACCCAGCGAGGGGGTTCGCAGACATATCCGTTGTATGAACGTGCGCGTACTCACATTCGTTTCCCCTAGGGCACGCCCCCCGCAAGATCTTCCTTTCCGGGGCGGCCCCGCGGCTGCGGGGCCGGAGAAGGGAGAAACCCCCCACAACCCCCACCGCCGTTGACACTCCCACCACCCAGGTGGTGGGCTCAGTGACACCCTGAGACAACAAACGCACCACACGTGATCATCACCACAAAAGACAACAAGGAGAGGGCCGTGCAGCTGCGGCGCAGGAAGGGCGCGGCCGCCATCGCCGTCGCCGTCATCGCAGGCGCACTCACCGGCGCCCCCGGCGCCGTCGCGGCCCCGGGCATCCCGGGACAGCCCGGCGCCCCCGCCACCACCCCGGACGACGACCGGGAGTCCGACGGCGCCCTCCCCCCGGTCTGGCCCCGCCCGCAGTCGATGACGGCCGCCGGAGCACCGGTCACCGTCACCGACGAGGTCCTCATCGTCACGGGAGCGACCGACGGCCACGCCCCGGACCCGTACGCCATGGAAGCCCTCCGCACGCTCCTGCGCGACGCGGGCGCCCGTGAGATCACCGAGGTGAAGGACGGGGAGCGGCTCCCCGTCGGCGGCGGCCGCCTGATCGTCCGTGTCGACGGCACCGGCGCCGACCAGGCCCTGCGCGCCCTCCGCGCCCGCGACCGCCGCGACCTGCCCTCCGGCGGCTACCGCCTCGCGGTGGGCCGCGTCGCCGGGCAGGAGACCGTCGCCCTCTCCGGAGCGGGCGACGACGGCCTCTTCCACGGCGTACAGACCCTGAAGCAGCTGCGTACCGGGAAGACCATCCCCGGCGTGAACATCCGCGACTGGCCGGGCACCGCCGTCCGTGGCATGACGGAGGGCTTCTACGGCACTCCCTGGACCCGCGAACAGCGCCTGGACCAGCTGGACTTCATGGGGCGGACCAAGCAGAACCGGTACCTCTACGCGCCGGGCGACGACCTCTACCGCCAGGCCCGCTGGCGTGAGCCGTACCCCGCCGGCCAGCGCGCCGACTTCCGCGCCCTCGCCGACCGCGCCAAGCGCAACCACGTGACGCTCGCCTGGGCCGTCGCCCCCGGCCAGGCCATGTGCATGTCGTCGGACAAGGACGTCAAGGCCCTCAACCGCAAGATCGACGCGATGTGGGCGCTCGGCGTGCGCGCCTTCCAGCTGCAGTTCCAGGACGTCAGCTACAGCGAGTGGCACTGCGACGAGGACGCCGAGACCTTCGGTTCGGGTCCCGAGGCCGCCGCGAAGGCGCAGGCCCGGGTCGCGAACGCCGTCGCCGCGCACCTCGCCGAGCGCCACCCGGACGCGAAGCCGCTCTCGCTCATGCCGACCGAGTACTTCCAGGACGGCTCGACCGAGTACCGCGACGCCATCGCGGACGCGCTGGACGGCGGCATCGAGGTCGCCTGGACCGGCGTGGGTGTGGTCCCCAAGACCATCACCGGGCGTGAACTGGCAGGCGCCCGCAAGGCGTTCGGCTCGCACCCGCTGGTGACGATGGACAACTACCCGGTCAACGACTTCGCACAGGACCGGATCTTCCTCGGCCCCTACACCGGCCGCGAGCCCGCCGTGGCCACCGGCTCGGCGGCGCTGCTCGGCAACGCGATGGAGCAGCCCTCCGCGTCCCGCATCCCGCTGTTCACCGCCGCCGACTACGCGTGGAACCCCCGCGCCTACCGCCCGCACGAGTCCTGGCTCGCCGCGATCGACGACCTCTCGGGCGGCGACACAAAGGCGCGGGGCGCCCTGCGCGCCCTCGCGGGCAATGACGCGTCCTCCGTGCTCGGCGCGGACGAGTCGGCGTATCTGCGGCCGCTGATGGACGACTTCTGGCGCGCCCGTACGACGACCGACAGGCCCCGCGCCGAGAAGTCGGGGCAGGCGCTGCGGGACGCGTTCACCGTCATGAAGGAGGCGCCGCGGCGGCTCGCCGACAGCGGTCTGGACACCGAGGTCGGGCCCTGGATCGAGCAGTTGGCGCGCTATGGCGAGGCCGGCGAGACGGCGGTCGACATGCTGCGCGCGCAGTCCAGGGGCGACGGCGCCGGCGCCTGGCGCGCCTCGCGCACCCTGGCCGGACTCCAGAAGGAGCTGAAGACCGCGCAGGTGACCGTCGGCAAGGGCGTCCTGGACCCCTTCCTGGCGCGGGCGCAGAAGGCGTACGGCACCTGGGCGGGGCTCGACAACGACGAGGCGTCGGACCGCGCGACGGTCCGCGTGCCCCGCGCCCGCCCCCTCGCGGCGGTGACGGCGCTGACCGACCCCGGCACCAAGGGCAGCGTCGAGGCGCACGTCCCCGGCGAGGGCTGGCGCCGCATCGGCGCCCTGTCCGCCAGCGGTTTCACGGAGGCCGAGGCCAAGGACGAGCGGGCGGACGCCGTCCGCGTCACAGTCACCGAAGGCACCGTCCGCCATGTCGTTCCCTGGTACGCCGACTCCCCCGCCGCCAAGTTCTCGCTGGCCCGCACGGAGGCCGACGCGGAGATCGGCGGCGGCCCGCAGCGCGTCACGGCCAGGCTGCTCTCGCTGCGCCCCGGAGATGTGAAGGGCGAGGTCACGGCCAAGGCCCCCAAGGGCATCGAGGTCCGCACCCCGCAGCGGTCCACGCTGCCGCGCGGCACGCAGGTGGACGTGCCGGTGGACGTGACCGTCCCCGCGGGCACGCGCTCGGGGACGTACGAGATTCCCGTCACGTTCGACGGCCAGACCAGGACGGTCTCGATCCGCGCCTTCCCGCGCACCGAGGGCCGCGATCTGGCGCGCGGCGCGAAGGCGTCCTCGTCGGGCGACGAGACGAAGGACTTCCCGGCGTCCGGCGCCAACGACGGCGACCCGAAGACCCGCTGGTCGTCCCCTGCCGAGGACGGCGCCTGGTGGCAGCTGGAGCTCGCGGAGCCGGTCCGGCTCGGCCAGGTGGTCCTTCGCTGGCAGGACGCGTACGCGGCGGGCTACCGCGTGCAGACGTCGGCCGACGGCAGGACCTGGCGCACGGCGGCGACCGTGAAGGACGGCAAGGGCGGCCGCGAGGCGGTCCGCATGGACGCGCGTGACACCCGTTACATCCGGGTGCAGGGCGACAAGCGGGCGACGCGCTTCGGTTACTCGCTGTGGTCGGTGGAGGCGTACGCGGTCGCCGACGACTGACGACCGCGTACACAAACACGTACGCGAACACCTACACGTACAACAAAGGCCCGGATCATTTGCTAGGCAGAAATGCCGTCGATCCGGGCCATCGCGTCGTCCGCGCCGAACGGCTGCAAGTACGGCAGCCAGCGCGGATCCCTATGCCCGGTCCCGATGATGCGCCACGCGAGCCCCGAGGGCGGCGCGGGCTTGTGACGCAGGCGCCATCCCAACTCCAGTAGGTGCCGGTCGGCCTTGACGTGATTGCAGCGGCGGCAGGACGCCACCACGTTTTCCCAGGCGTGCGGGCCGCCTCGGCTCTTCGGAATGACGTGGTCGACGCTGGTTGCGACGCCACCGCAGTACATGCACCGACCGCCGTCGCGGGCGAACAGCGCCCGCCTGGTCAGAGGAACGGGCCCCCTGTAAGGGACCCGGACGAACCGCTTGAGGCGGACCACGCTGGGTGCGGGGACAGTGCGCGTTGCGCTGTGCATGAAGGCGCCGGATTCCTCGAGGCAGAGAGCCTTGTTCTCCAGGACGAGGACGAGCGCGCGGCGGAGCGGTACGACACCCAATGGCTCGTACGACGCATTGAGGACCAGGACGTGCGGCACGGATGCCTCCTTGTACGCCGGCGGCGCGTGGCTCGCGCCGGGACGATCTGTAGCCAGTCTCCCCTCATGCCTGGTCCAAGCGCCACCATGTCCTGGTAACGGGCTCGGAGTGTTTTCGACCACACCTGTACGTCACCCTCATCTTCCCCAGGTGAACACCGTCTCTCCCTCGAACATGACAACGATCCACACACAATGCCCCGTTAGTGTGGTGTCTCTGCCCGGTGCATCTTCTGGGCAGACCGCTATGCCTGGAGGTACCTGCCGTGCTCTTGTCCGTCCTGTCTGCGGCCGGATCGGACCCGGACGACAAGTCGACGAAGCCCCCGACCCTGGAAGACGCCCAGGAGAGCGCGACGAACGCCGCGAGCTGGGTGGAGCAGAACTGGTCGACCTGGCTCAGCATCGGGCTCCGCATCCTGCTGATCGTCGCGATAGCGGTCGTCCTGCGGGTGCTGGTCCGCCGCGCCATCACCAAGCTGATAGACCGCATGAACCGCACGGCGCAGGCCGTCGACGGCACGGCGCTCGGTGGCCTCCTGGTGAACGTGGAGCGCCGCCGTCAGCGCTCGCAGGCGATCGGCTCGGTCCTCCGCTCGGTGGCGTCGTTCGTGATCCTGGGCACGGCCGGGCTGATGATCCTGGGCACCTTCCAGATCAACCTGGCCCCGCTGCTTGCCTCCGCCGGTGTGGCGGGCGTGGCGATCGGTTTCGGCGCGCGCAATCTCGTCACCGACTTCCTCTCCGGCGTCTTCATGATCCTGGAGGACCAGTACGGCGTGGGCGACTCGATCGACGCGGGCGTCGCGTCGGGCGAGGTGATCGAGGTAGGCCTCCGGGTCACCAAGCTGCGGGGCGACAACGGCGAGATCTGGTACGTCCGCAACGGCGAGGTCAAGCGCATCGGCAACCTCAGTCAGGGCTGGTCGACAGCGGGCGTGGACGTGACGGTCCGTCCGGACGAGGACCTGGAGAAGGTGAAGGCCACGCTGACGGAGGTCGGCGAGACCATGGCGAAGGACGAGCCGTGGAACGAGCGCCTGTGGGGCCCGGTGGAGATCCTGGGCCTGGACAGCGTGCTCCTGGACTCCATGGTGGTGCGCGTCTCGGCGAAGACGATGCCGGGCAAGTCGCTGGGCGTGGAGCGGGAGCTGCGCTGGCGCATCAAGCGGGCGTTCGACGCGACGGGCATCCGCATCGTGGGCGGCCTGCCGCTGCAGGCGACGGAGGAGACGGCCCCCGACCCCTCGGCGGGCATCGCGGCCCCCTCCGCGTACGCGTCCTCGACGTCCCCGCAGTCGATGGCGGCGTCACCGATCGCACCGCCGCCGAACCTTTCGAAGTAGAAGCAGGGTCGGTACGCGGATGGGGCGCCCGGAGGAACTCTCCGGGCGCCCCCGCCATTACGCGGCAGACGCGGGAGAGTCCTCCGCCTCTCCCCCTCCCCGTACGCAACCCGGGTCCTCGCACAGCGCCTCGTGCAGCAGGACCGAGACCACGGCCGCCTCAAGGCGCGACGGCAGCTCCAGCTTCTCGAGGACCCGTGCGGTGTGCGCCTTGACCGTCCGCTCCGCGATCTGCAACTCCCCCGAAAGTTCCGTGTTGTTCATCCCGGAGCCCAGCAACAGCAGCACCTGACGCTCGCGGCCGGTGAGTCGGTCGAGGCGGACGGTCTTCGCGATCGGGTCGCGTCCCGGGTCCCGGTATGGGCAGTTGAGGACGACCTGCTTCATCGATCCAGTTCTGAGCACACTTCCCCCATGATCAGCAAACTGTGAACTCATCAGTCGTTGATCAACTTAACTGATGGTACTGACATGAACACGCGATAGCCGGAAGGGGACCTGAACCCCGAACTGCCCCGCCGGGCAGTGCCCCATGGGTCACTGCCCGAAGATTCAATAGCCGGACGGCTGCGTGAATCCCTACGTTCGTGACGCCTCAACATCACGGAACACAGGGGAGATCTCGTGCGCATCCGCAACGTTCGTTCCACCACCGTCGCAGCCCTCACGGCTCTGGCCGTCGCCGCTCCGGTCGGCGCCGCCTTCGCCGACAGCCATGACGCGGCAGCGGCCAAGCCGGCCAAGCTCACCGTCAAGAGCTACCAGGCGTACCTGAAGCAGCAGAAGACCCCGGCGGCCCACAAGACCCTTGTGGCGTTCCGCGCACTGCCGAAGGGCAAGCAGGCCACGTTCGTCAAGCAGCTCCAGAACCGCGAGGCGTACTTGGCGCTCTCCGGCTCCAGCAAGGGCGGCATCAAGACCGGCGCCCGCAAGTCGACGGTCAGCGTCAACAAGGCCGTCTCGATCACCCGCGCGTCGAAGGTCGTCAGTGGAACGGGCAAGCACCGCCCCACCGCCATCTCCTACACGCTGACCGAGAAGATCTTCGGCATCCCGGTCACCAGCGAGCGGGTCACGGTCAAGTACCAGCTCGCGTCGAAGGGCAAGGCGAAGAAGATCGTCAAGCCGTCCGCGAAGTCCAAGGTGGTCAACACCAACGCCGCGATCGCCATCTCCGGCCCGAAGGTCGTCAAGACCGTCGCCAAGGGGTCCGGTGTCACCGCCCGCGCCACCTTCCGGGCAGTCCCGCAGGTGAAGTCGTTCGGCAAGAAGGTCGTCAAGGACGGGACCCTGCGCGCTTCCCACACGGCCGCCGGCTCCTACTGGTCGTACAGCCTCAACAACCGCTGATTTCGGCGCATTCACCTGACCGCATCGAGAAGAAAACGGGGCCTTTGATGAACATGGGACGCATAGCGAGAACCGCTGGTGTGGGTGCGGCGGTGGCCGCGATCGCCCTGAGCGCCACGGGTGAGGCGCTGGCGGCGAGCAACTGGCAGGACACGTGGAAGACCAAGGGCCACAAGCAGGTGACGGCCGCTCACCACGTCAGCAAGGGCAAGCACTTCCTGCACTTCGGCATCAAGGGCAACGGCCGCCACAAGTACACCGCCAAGGCGTACCGCGTCGTGGGTGGCAAGGGCGGCTCGAACGACGTCCTCATGCAGACCGTCAAGGACCGCGACCTGAACCGCTCGAAGATGGCCAACTGGAAGAAGTACCCGGCTGGTTCGTACTACATCGTCTTCAGCTACTCGGTGAAGGGCAAGAAGGCGTTCGGCGGCATCCAGTAGCCAACTGCCCCCCAGCCGCTCGCTGATGAGGACCCGCACGGTGTGCGGGTCCTCTTTCTCTCCCCGTCTCTCCCCCTGGCAGACTCTCTGATCATGAAGACACTGACGCTTCGTACGGCCACCGCTGTTTCCCTACTGGCCCTTGCGTGCGGGTGCTCCTCGGGCCCGTCCGCGGACGGCGGGAAGCGGGAGGGCCCCCTGAAGTCCTATGCGCCCGCCGAGCGGAAGCAGGCCCCGGCATGGTCGGGCAAGACGGTGGACAGCAAGAACATCGATCTCGCCGACTACCGGGGCAAGGTCGTGGTGGTCAACGCGTGGGCGTCGTGGTGCGGCCCCTGCCGCGTGGAGGCGCCCGGCCTGTCACGGGTGAACAAGGAGATGAAGAGCGAGGGCGTAGCCGTGGTGGGCATGAACGTGGACGCGTCCGTGTCCAACGCCCGCTCCTTCGAGCAGGACAAGAAGCTGTCCTACCCGAGCCTGTACGACCCGTCCGGCCGCAAGCTCCTCCACATGCCCAAGGGCCTTGCCATTCCCACGAATTACCCCTACACCCTCTTCTTCGACCGCAAGGGCCGCATCGCCGCGTCGTACATCGGCCCGATCGCCGAGTCGAAGGTGAAGTCGATAGTGACGCGGCTGACGAAGGAGTGAACCGGCAGTTGGAAAAGTAGCTGACAACCGGGCGGCCCCGGTACGAACACCAGCACCGGCCCAGCAAAGCCCCGCTCCCAGGTAACGACTTGGTTGCCGCCCCCGCCCCCGCTATTGACGCCCCCGTCACGCCGCAATACCTTCCTCACACCCAATAGGAAAGTTTCCTAACAGTGCGGCGCCGATACGGTCCGTACAGCACGAGTACGGCATGTGCAGGACGGCGCAAGGGCGAGGAGCAGTTCATGGGTGGCGCGACCGGCGGCTCTACACCAGGCACCCCACGGGTCCTCCGCGCGATGAACGACCGCGCCGCCCTCGACCTGCTGCTCGCGCACGGCCCCCTGTCCCGCACCAAGATCGGCAAGCTCACCGGGCTCTCCAAGCCCACCGCGTCCCAGCTCCTCGCCCGCCTCGAAGCGGCGGGACTGGTCAAGGCCACCGGCACGACCGAGGGCCGGCCAGGGCCCAACGCCCAGTTGTACGGGGTGAATCCGGCCGCCGCCTACGCCGCCGGACTCGACGTCAATCCCGACCGCATCCGCGCCGCCGTCGCCGACGTCACGGGCAAGACCGTCGGCGAGTTCCGGCTCCCGACGCCCGGCCGCCGCGCCGAACCCGTCGTACGGCAGGTGACCGAGGCCCTCGACGGCGCGGTGAAGGCCGCCGGGCTCACCCGTTCCGACGTGCACCGCCTCGTCATCGGCACCCCCGGCGCCTTCGACCCCAACACCGGCCGCCTGCGGTACGCCTCGCACCTGCCCGGCTGGCACTTCGCCACCCTGCTCGACGAGCTCGCGGCCGCGCTGCCGATGCCCGTCGAGTACGAGAACGACGTGAACCTCGCCGCGATCGCCGAGCAGCGGCTCGGCGCGGCGAGAGAGCATGAAGACTTCGTGCTGTTGTGGAATCAGGAAGGGCTCGGTGCCGCCCTCGTCATCGGCGGGCGGCTGCATCGCGGCTGGACCGGCGGCGCGGGCGAGATCGGCTTCCTGCCCGTCCCCGGCGCCCCTCTCGTACGCCAGGTCACCAAGGCCAACAGCGGTGGTTATCAGGAGCTGGCCGGCGCTCAGGTGATCCCCAAGCTCGCCCGCGACCTCGGTATCTCCCCCATCCCCCACGGCCCGTACGCCGATGTCGCCGCCGCCCTCGTCGCGCAGGCCGCCGCCGTCGACGACGGGCCCCACCGGCAGCTCCTGGAGACGTACGCGACCGGCCTCGCCACCGGTCTCGCCTCGCTCATCGCCGTATTCGACCCCGAACTCGTCGTGCTCAGCGGCTCGTTGCACACCGCCGGTGGCGAGCCGCTGCGTCAGCTGATCCAGGCCGAGCTCGACGAGCTGGCCGTCTCACGTCCCCGTCTCGTCGTCGGCGATGTCGCCGAACACCCCGTGCTGCGCGGCGCGTTGGAGAGCGCGCTCGCCGCCACCCGCGACGAGGTCTTCGACACCTCGCGCTGATCCCGTCGTCCCGCACTTCCCCCTGACGTAACCCCTCGTCCGAGCCCGTCCTGCCCAGGGAGTACCCCGTCATGCCCGAAAACAGCCGCGCGACCGCCGTCGCGCTCGCCGCGACCGCCTCCATGGTCCTGCTCGCGACCACCGCCTGTACGGGGCAGAGCGGCTCCGGCGCGAACGACGACGCGAGCAAAGAGACGACGATCAACTTCTGGCACGGCTGGAGCGCGCCGTCCGAGGTGAAGGCCGTCCAGGCGAATGTCGACGCCTTCGAGAAGGCGCATCCCAACATTCGCGTCAAGGTTGTCGGGAACATGAACGACGACAAGATCAACCAGGCGTTGCGGGCCGGGGGGTCGAAGGCTCCGGACGTCATCTCCTCCTTCACCACCAACAACGTCGGGAAGTTCTGTTCGTCGGAAGCGTGGGTGGACCTCAATCCCTTCTTCAAGAGGGACGGGATCGACCCCGAGAAGACCTTCCCGAAGACCATGAACGAGTACACGCAGTTCGAGGGCAACCGCTGCGCCGCCCCGCTCCTCGGCGACGCGTACGGCCTCTACTACAACAAGGACGAGTTCAAGAAGGCCGGCATCAAGAGCCCGCCGAAGACCTGGTCCGAATTCACCTCCGTCGCCAAGAAGCTGACCAAGGCGAAGGGTGACTCGTACGAGCAGCTCGGGTTCATGCCGAACTACCACGGCTACGAGACGACGACCGAGCACTACTTCGCGCAGTGGTCCCCGACGTACTTCGACAAGGACGGCAAGTCGAACGTCGCCAAGGACCCGGCCTTCGTCGACGGATTCACGTATCAGAAGAAGCTCGTCGACGAACTCGGCGGCTATCAGAAGCTGGAGAAGTACCGGTCGACGTTCGGTGACGAGTGGGGCGCCAAGCACCCCTTCCACACCGGCCAGGTGGCGATGCAGATGGACGGCGAGTGGCGGCTCGGCATGGCGAAGGAGGCCAAGGTCGGCTTCGACATCGGCGTCGCCCCGCTGCCCGTGCCCGACGATCAGAAGGAGACGTACGGCAAGGGCTATGTCATCGGCACCATCGCCGGTATCGCCGCCACCAGCAAGAAGCAGAACGCCTCGTGGGAGCTGGTCAAATACATGACCACGAACACGGACGCGGTCGTGGACTTCGCCAACGCCATCCGCAATGTGCCGTCCACGTTCGACGCGCTGAAGTCGCCGAAGCTGAAGTACGACCCGCGCTTCAAGACGTTCCTGGACATCGCCGAGAACCCGGACTCGACGACGACTCCCGCGTCGGTCAACGGAGGTCCCTACCTCGTCTCCGTCCAGAACCTCGGATTCGACTTCGAAAAGAGAAAGCAGAATGATCTGAAGGCCGGTCTGGAGAAGACCGCCGACGAGATCGACACGGACATCGAGCAGGCGAAGTAGCCGTCGCCCCGATGAATACCTACACGTTGCGTTCGAAGCGCCGTCGCTCGGCGCTGCGGACCGCCGCCTTCATGTCGCCCTGGCTGATCGGCTTCGCGGTCTTCTTCGCCTATCCGCTGATCTCGACCGTCTATTTCTCGTTCATGCACTACGACGGCTTCAAGCCGCCGACCTGGACGGGAACGGACAACTGGTCCTATGTCTTCGCCGACTACCCGCTCTTCTGGCCCGCGCTGCGCAACACGCTGTGGCTGGTTGTGGTCATGGTCTCCTGCCGGGTTGTCTTCGGCATCGGGATCGGGCTCCTCATCACCAAGATCAAGACCGGTGCGGGTGTCTTCCGGACTCTCTTCTATCTGCCCTATCTCGCACCGCCCGTCGCCGCGACCATGGCGTTCGCCTTCCTGCTCAACCCCGGTACGGGGCCCGTCAATTCGCTGCTCGGCGATCTCGGACTCCCCACCCCGGGCTGGTTCAACGACGCCGCCTGGTCCAAGCCCGCCCTCACGATGCTCGCCCTGTGGGGCATCGGTGACCTCATGGTCATCTTCATGGCCGCGCTGCTCGACGTACCGAAGGAGCAGTACGAGGCCGCCGAGCTGGACGGCGCCTCCTCGTGGCAGCGGTTCCGCTTCGTGACGCTGCCGAACATCTCGCCGATCGTGATGTTCGCGGTGGTCACGGGCGTGATCCAGACCATGCAGTACTACACACAGCCACTGGTCGCGGGGAAGGTCGCGTCCGGCGTGATCGGCGGCTCCGGGCAGCAGTTCGAGCCCGGCTACCCGGACAAGTCGACGCTGACGCTTCCGCAGCTCGTCTACAACCTCGGCTTCCAGCGCTTCGACTACGGCTCCGCCTGCGTGATCGCGCTCGTGCTCTTCGCCCTGGCCATGGCGTTCACCGCGCTTCTGATGCGGCGGCGCGGCGGCCTCATCCAGGCAGGTGACTGAACCTCCATGACCCAACTACTGGAACGTAAGCCGGAGTTGACCGGAAACGGCGTCACCCCCGCCGCCCGCACCGCGCGGCGCAAGGCGTTCCTGCACTGGATCGCCGTACACACGCTCGGCGTCACCGTGGCGCTGTTCTTCGTGCTGCCGTTCGTCTTCGTGTTCCTCACCTCGCTGATGAGCGACCAGCAGACACTCACCCGCGATCTGATCCCGGACACCTGGGAGTGGTCGAACTACAGCAAGGTCTTCGACACCCCCGGCTTCCTGACCTGGTGGCGAAACACCTTGTTGTACGCGGGACTCGGCACCCTCCTGACGGTGGTGTCCTCGCTGCCCGTGGCGTACGCGCTCGCCAAGTTCCGCTTCAGGGGCCGCAATCTCTCCCTGATGCTGGTCATCTCGATGATGATGCTGCCGCCGCAGGTCATCGTCATCCCGATGTACCTGTTCTGGGCGAAGCAGCTCGATCTGTCCGGCACACTGTGGCCGCTGATCATCCCGATGGCGTTCGGCGACGCGTTCTCCATCTTCCTGCTGCGGCAGTTCCTGATGACCATCCCGAACGAGTACATCGACGCCGCGAAGGTCGACGGCTGCGGCGAGCTCAGGACCCTGCTCAGGGTCGTGCTGCCGATGGCCAAGCCCGGCATCGCCGCCGTCGCCCTGTTCCAGTTCTTCTACGCCTGGAACGACTACTTCGGGCCGCAGATCTACGCGTCCGAGAACCCGGGCGCCTGGACCCTTTCGTACGGCCTGGAGTCGTTCAAGGGCGCGCACCACACCGACTGGAATCTGACCATGGCCGCGACCCTGCTGGTCATGGCCCCTGTGATCCTCGTGTTCTTCTTCGCGCAGAAGGCGTTCGTCGAAGGTGTCACGCTGACCGGAGTGAAGGGCTGAACATGAAACTCGCCGTGGTGGGCGGAGGCTCCACCTACACCCCCGAACTCATCGACGGATTCGCCCGGTTGAGGGACACGCTCCCCATCGAGGAGCTGGTGCTCGTCGACCCGGCGGCCGACCGCCTCGAGCTGGTCGGCGGTCTGGCCCGGCGCATCTTCGCCAAGCAGGGCCACCCGGGCCGGATCGTCACCACCGCCGACCTGGACGCGGGCGTGGAGGGCGCCGACGCGGTCCTGCTCCAGCTGCGCGTCGGCGGCCAGGCCGCGCGTGCTCAGGACGAGACGTGGCCGCTGGAGTGCGGCTGCGTCGGCCAGGAGACGACGGGCGCGGGCGGCCTGGCGAAGGCGCTGCGGACGGTGCCGGTGGCCCTGGACATCGCCGAACGCGTACGGCGTACGAATCCGCACGCCTGGATCATCGACTTCACCAACCCGGTGGGCATCGTCACCCGCGCCCTCCTCCAGGCCGGGCACAAGGCGGTCGGCCTGTGCAATGTGGCGATCGGCTTCCAGCGCAAGTTCGCGAAGCTCCTCGACGTGACCCCCGGTGACATCCATCTGGAGCACGTGGGCCTGAACCACCTCACCTGGGAGACGGCGGTGCGCCTCGGCGGCCCCGAGGGCGAGAACGTGCTCCCCAGGCTGCTCGCCGAGCACGGCGACGCGATCGCGGCGGATCTGCGCCTGCCGCGCCACGTCGTCGACCGCCTCGGTGTCGTCCCCTCGTACTACCTGCGCTACTTCTACGCCCACGACGAGGTCGTACGCGAACTGCGCACCAAGCCGTCGCGGGCCTCCGAAGTCGCCGCGATGGAGCGGGAATTGCTGAGGATGTACGGCGATCCGGCCCTCGACGAGAAGCCGGAACTGCTCGCCAAGCGGGGCGGGGCCTTCTACTCGGAGGCCGCGGTCGACCTGGCGGCGGCGCTGCTGGCAGGAGGGGGCAGCCCGTACCAGGTGGTCAACACCTACAACCGCGGCACGCTGCCGTTCCTGCCCGACGACGCGGTCATCGAGGTGCAGGCGGCGGTCGGCACGAAGGGGGCCACGCCGCTCGCCGTGCCCGAACTCGACCCGCTGTACACGGGGTTGATCGCCCATGTCACCGCGTACGAGGACCTGGCCCTGGAGGCGGCGCTGCGGGGCGGCCGCGACCGCGTCTACCGCGCCCTGCTCGCCCACCCCCTGATCGGGCAGTTCGAGTACGCCGAGCAGCTCACCGATCAGCTGATCGCGCACAACCGGGAGCACCTCGCGTGGGCATGAGCGGTTCCGTATCCGGGTCGGTTCTCGCGATCGACGCGGGCAACAGCAAGACCGACGTCGCGTTGGTCGCCGCGGACGGCACGGTCGTCGCGGCGGCGCGGGGCGGAGGGTTCCAGCCGCCGACGGTGGGTGTCGAGACCGCGGTGGACGTCCTGGAGGCTGCGGTGCGCGAAGTGTTCGCGGCCGCCGGGGCCGACGGGGCCGACCATGTCTCGGCGTGCCTCGCCAACGCCGATCTCCCGGTGGAGGAGGAGCAGTTGGCGGCGGCGCTTGACGCGCGTGGCTGGGGCGCGAGTGTGACCGTACGCAACGACACCTTCGCGATTCTGCGGGCGGGGGTCGCCGAGCCGCGCGGGGTCGCCGTGGTGTGCGGTGCGGGCATCAACTGCGTGGGCATGCGGCCCGACGGACGCACGGCCCGCTTCCCCGCCATCGGGCGGATCTCCGGTGACTGGGGCGGCGGCTGGGGCCTCGCGGAGGAGGCCCTGTGGCACGCGGCCCGTGCGGAGGACGGGCGCGGGGGGCCGACCTCGCTGTCGCGCACGCTGCCGGCGCACTTCGGACTGCCGTCCATGTACGCGCTGATCGAGGCGCTGCACCTGTCCCGGATCGACGAGCTGCGGCGGCATGAACTGACGCCGGTCCTCTTCGCCACGGCGGTCGAGGGGGACGCCGTGGCACGGTCCATCGTGGACCGCCTCGCGGAGGAGGTGGTGGCGATGGCGGGCGTCGCCCTGGCCCGGCTCGGCCTCCTGGAGGAGGAGACGCCGGTGCTGCTCGGGGGGAGCGTGCTGGCTGCCGGGCATCCTCAACTGGACGATGCCATCCACGCGTTGCTGGCCTCGCGCGCCCCGAAGGCGGTTCCTCGCGTGGTGTCCGTACGTCCCGTGCTGGGGGCGGCGCTGCTCGGCCTCGACCATGTGGGGGCGTCGGCGGGGGCGCTGGAGCGGGTGCGGGGGCACTACGAGGGCTAGCGCCCTCCGGTCCCGGGCCGGACCCGCACAAAGTGACAACCCCCCTCGGGCCATGGAACCGAACGGCTCGGATTCGCGTATTCAAGGGCAGGGGTGGTGCGCGATCTTCGCGTTGTTCGAGGGACGGTCGTCCGGGCAGGATGATCGGAACAAGATCCAGTCAATGCCTGTGCGGATGTCAGTCCCTGCGGCAATACTTGCGGCCGTGCACTTCTTCCCGCGCCGCGTACGGCGGGCGGAGGTGACCGTCCGATGACCGAGGGGGAGGTCGAGGTCAAGGTGACATACCCGCCGAACGGCAGCGCCGCGCCGCCGGGACAGCCTGCGCCGACGATGCCCGCCGTCCCGCCTCAGGCGGGCGCCGCACCGGCCGCGCCTGCCGCGTCGTCGACGGCTCCCGCTCCCCCGCGCCGGCCCGCGTGGGTCGAGGGCCGGGACCGGCTGCGCGCCGCAGCGACGACGGAACCGGGCAAGCTGCGCATCATCGGCGCCGTGCTCGCCCTGCTCGTCGTGGCCTTCGGGGCGGTCACCACCTGGCAGATGACCAGCCGTTCGGACGCCGCGGACAGCGTGCTCAACCGCAGCCAGCCGCTGAGCGCCGACGCGGCGGCGATCTACCGCTCCCTGGCCGACGCCAACACGGCGGCCTCCAGCGGCTTCCTGGCGGGCGGGCAGGAGCCGGCCGACGTCCGCGACCGGTACAACCGCGACATCAAGAACGCCTCCGAGAAGCTCGCGAACGCCGCGTCGAACGCGGGCGCGGGCTCATCGGCGGCGACATCGGTGGGCGAGCTGAACAAGCTGCTCCCGGAGTACACAGGGCTGATCGAGCGCGCCCGCGCGAGCAACCGCCAGGGCCTCCCCCTGGGCGGCGCCTATCTGCGGTACGCGAACGACAAGATGCAGAAGCAGATGCTCCCGGCCGCCGAGAAGCTCTACACGGCGGAGAATCAGCGGCTGAGCGCCGACTACGACGCCGCGAAGCCCTACCCGTGGTTCGCCATCGCGCTCGGCGTGATCGCGCTCGGCGCCCTCGGCTGGGCCCAGCGGCGCAACTATCGGCGGACGAACAGGGTGTTCAACCACGGCCTGGTCGCCGCGACGGCCGCCTCCGCTGTCGTGCTGCTCTGGCTCGTCGCCGGGCACACCTTCGCGCGGTCGGGGCTCAGCGATTCGTACGACCACGGCGTGAAGTCGCTGAACGTCCTGAACGACGCCCGCATCGACTCGCTCAAGGCCCGCGGCAACGAGAACCTGACGCTGGTCAGCCGTGGCGCCGAGACCGTCGAGGTCGGCGCGGGCGACGCCAAGGAGATCAAGGACAAGTTCGACGTCGACTATCAGGCGTCGATGAAGCGGCTCGGCAGCGCCGACAGCGGGCTGCTCGGCAAGGCCGTGGCCATCGCCGACGACGACGCGGGCAAGAACCCCGTCAAGGACGCCGCGAAGAACGTGGGGGTCTGGAAGGACCGCCACAAGACCGCGCGGGACATCGACGACGCGGGCAACTACAAGGGCGCGCTCGACAAGATCGTCGGCGACAAGAAGGACGAGCCGACCGGCGAGTGCTTCGACAACGTGGACGACGCCCTCGAGGTCGCCCTCGCGCACGAGCAGCGCGAGTTCAAGCAGGCGGCCGGTGACGGCAAGAGCGCGATGGACGGCCTCCCGCAGGGTGCCGCCGTGCTCGCGGTGCTCGCCGCGGCCGGTGCCGTGCTCGGCATCGGGCGCAGGCTTTCGGAGTACCGGTGAGAGGGGGCGAGCGGACGATGCGTACGCGAGGAACGGCGAGGCTGCGCGGCTGGGGCGGAGCTGCCGCCATGGCGGTGGCCTGTGCCCTCACGGGCTCCCTCGTGCTCGTGCTGCCGGAGGCGGGCGGCGCGGCCCGGGACGACGACGGCGCGAGCCGCGCGGGTCAGGGCTCGGCGGCGGCCGCTCCCGCGCGTGCCGAGGAGTGCGAGAAGCCGGAGGCCAGCCTGTCGCCGGACGACAAGGACGGTCCGACGATCGACGCGATCCGGGCCCGCAAGGTCAAGAAGCTGATCATCGGCGTCGACCAGAACAGCTACCGCTGGGGCTATCGCGACCCGAACAAGAAGACGGCGACGCTCGAAGGCTTCGACATCGACCTGGCGCACAAGATCGCCGAGGAGATCCTCGGCGACCGCGACGCCGTCCTCTTCCGTGCCATCCCGACCAACCAGCGCGTCAAGGCGATCCAGAGCGGCCAGGTCGACATGGTCGTACGGACGATGACGATCACCTGCGAGCGCGAGAAGGAAGTGGCCTTCTCCACCGCCTACTTCAAGACCGGCCAGCAGGTCCTCGCCCCCAAGTCGTCGAAGATCACCGGGTTCGACGACTCGCTCGACGGCAAGAGGGTCTGCTCCGCGAAGGGTTCGACCGCGCTCACCAAGCTCGAGGAACTCAAGAAGAAGGGCCTCGATGCCGACATCGGGACTACGGTTCCGAACCAACTCGACTGTCTGGTACGGCTCCAGCTCGGCGAGGTCGACGCCGTCGTGACGGACAGCGCACTCGCCGCGAGCCAGGCCGCCCAGGACCCGACGGTCGAGCTGAAGGGCGACGCGCCGCTCAACACGGAGTACTACGGCGTGGCGATGAAGAAGCCGGAGAAGGGCGCGGACGACCTGGTGCGGCGGGTCAACCAAGTCCTTGAGGACTACCGCAAGGACAAGGACAACGGCTGGCGGAAGTCGTACGACGACTGGCTCGAGCCCGCCCTCGGCACATCGGCGGGACCGCCCGCACCTACGTACACCGACTGACCCAAGTGCACGGCAACGCAGAGCGGAGAGGTGATCGATGAGCGTCGCGGGACCCCCCGGTCCTGTGATGGACCGGGACGAGGCGGACCGTGCGCTGGCGCGGCTCGACGCCGAGCACGAGGCGATCGAGACCTCGCTCCTCGCCCTGCAGGATCACGCGGGCCGACGCCTCCTGGAGGGTGCGGGCCTGACCGGCACCACCCAGGAGCGCTGGACGGCCACAGAGCGGCAGATCACCCTGCTCTGGGCATACTTCGACGCGTACGCGGGTGCGCTGAACACCGCCCGCGACATCCGCGCCCGCAGACGCTGGCCCAACCGTGACGACCTGACGGAGCTCACCGAGCTGCTGCGCGGGGAGAGCGTCACCGTCGCCGGCGGCGCCGCCCCCGCGCCGTCGTCGATCACCGGACCCGCCAAGCTGACCGAACGCTTCACGCTCGTCGACCTCGTCTCGCGGATGAACGACCTGTACGCGCACTCGCTCGACATGGTCGTCGCCGCCGACGCGGTGTGGTCGGCGCTGCCCGCCCGCATAGACCTCCTGGCGGCGGAGCTGCAGCGCACCCGCCAGCTCGCGCACTCCGTGGGCGTACGGCCGGGCGAGCATCCGGCGGGCGACGACCTGGAGCGGATCACGGCGGAACTGACGCTCCTGCGCGAGCAGGTGGTGACCGACCCGCTGGCCTTCTGGCAGCCCGCGACGGGCAGTTCGGCCCCCGGCGGCGGCCGCCCGCACACCGAGCGGTACGACCGCGAGGCGCGCGCCCTGGAGGACGTACGCCGGGAGATCGACGCGGTGCTCACCGTCCGGCAGGACGCCGAGCTGCGGCTCGGCAGGCTGCGCGACGTGCTCTCCCGCGCGGACCGCACGCTCGCCGAGGCGCGGTCCGCGCGCGGCGAGGTCCTCGCCAAGATCGCCGCCTCCGAAGTGCCCGCCGTGAGCGGCCCGCCGACGGCGCTGCAGGAGCAGCTGGCCATGGCGTCCGACTACCGCAGGCACGCCCAGTGGCACCGCCTCTCCCCGCTCCTGGAGTCCCTGGAGCAGAAGGCCGAGGACGAACTCCTGCGCGCCCGCGAGTCGTTGACGGCCGTCACCCAGCCCCTCGCGGTCCGCGCCGAACTGCGCGGCCGCCTGGACGCGTACAAGGCGAAGGTCGGCAGGCTCGGCTTCTCCGAGGACCCGCTCCTGATCGAGCGGTACGACGCCGCGCGCCGGATGCTGTGGAGTGCGCCCTGCGATCTGCGCGTGGCCGAGCAGGCGGTGCTCCGCTATCAGCAGGCGGCCGCCGAAGTCCTTGCACCGAGGGTGCCGCAACAGGGCGGTCCCACCGACCGGAGGGGGGAAGCATGAGTGAGCAGCGGAAGTGCCAGCGACCCGGATGCACAGGGTCGTACGAGGACGTGGGCGGCGGCGAGCTGTACTGCGACACCTGTGGCCTGGCCCCGGTCGTCTCGCCGACCGGCATGGTGTCATCGCCCCCGACCGGCCTGACCGGCGGCGGCAAGGGCTCCAGCAGCAGCAGTTCCAGGTCGAGTTCGCGCGCCTCGTCCCGGTCGTCGCGCTCCCAGTCCTCGCGCCGTTCGGTGTCGGGGCGGCTCTCGCGTTCCCTGTCCGGCAGTACGGCGTCGTCGCGTTCGGTCTCGGTGCGCAGCTCGGGATCGGCGGCAGGATCGTCCGGGCGCAGCCGGCTGGGCATGGGCCTGGTGCAGGTGCCGGAGGTGCCGCGCCCCGACCCGCGCCAGGCGGTGCAGGAGAACCCCGAGGTGCCCGAGCGGAAGCGGTTCTGCTCGCGCTCCGACTGCGGGGCGCCGGTGGGCCGCGCGCGCGGTGACCGGCCGGGCCGCACGGAGGGGTTCTGCACCAAGTGCGGCCACCCGTACTCGTTCGTGCCGAAGCTGAGCACCGGCGACATCGTGCACGGCCAGTACGAGGTCGTGGGCTGTCTGGCGCACGGCGGGCTCGGCTGGGTCTATCTCGCCATCGACCGCGCGGTCTCCGACCGCTGGGTGGTCCTCAAGGGCCTGCTCGACACGGGCGACCAGGACGCGATGGCGGCCGCGATCTCCGAGCGCCGCTTCCTCGCCGAGATCGAGCACTCCAACATCGTCCGCATCTACAACTTCGTGGAGCACCTCGACCAGCGCACGGGCTCCATGGACGGCTACATCGTCATGGAGTACGTCGGCGGAAAGTCCCTGAAGGAGATCGCCAACGGCCGTCGCACGGCGGAGGGCAAGCGCGATCCGCTGCCGGTCGAGCAGGCCTGCGCGTTCGGCATCGAGGCCCTGGAAGCGCTCGGGCATCTGCACAGCCGCAATCTTCTGTACTGCGACTTCAAGGTCGACAACGCGATCCAGACCGAGGACCAGCTCAAGCTGATCGACATGGGCGCGGTCCGCCGGATGGACGACGAGGAATCGGCGATCTACGGCACGGTCGGCTATCAGGGCCCCGAAGTCGCGGAGGCGGGCCCTGCGGTGGCCTCCGACCTCTACACGGTGGCGCGCACCCTGGCGGTGCTCACCTTCGACTTCCAGGGCTATACGAACGTGTTCGTGGACTCCCTGCCGGACCCCGACAACATCGAGGTCTTCCGCAAGTACGAGTCCTTCTACCGCCTGTTGGTGCGCGCCACCGACCCCGACCCGGCCCGCAGGTTCGCCTCCGCGCAGGAGATGGCGGAGCAGCTCACGGGCGTCCTGCGGGAGGTCGTCGCGCTGCAGACGGGGCGGCCTAGGCCCGCGCTGTCCACGCTGTTCGGGCCCGAGGTGAAGGTCACGGACACGGAGTTGTTCGCCGAGCTCACCGAGGACGCATCCAGCCTCGGGGCGCGTGCGCTGCCCACCGGGCGCCGCGAGCTCACCGCAGGCACGGGAGCCGGTCAGGGAGCACTGCCCGCACCGCCGTCCGCGCCGCCCGCCCGCATCGTCCGCCACCTCGACGCGCCCGCCACGTCGCTCGCGCTTCCGGTGCCCCGCGTCGACCCGAACGACCCGAACGCCGGGTTCCTCGCCGGGCTCATGGCCTCCGCGCCCGCCGAGCTGATCACCGCGCTGCGGGCCGCGCCCGCCGACTCGGTGGAGCTGCGGCTGCGCGGGCTTCGGGCCCGGCTCTCCATGGGTGAACCGGAAGCCGCCGCACAGGCGTTGGCGGAGCTCGAGGTGCAGCATCCGGACGACTGGCGGGTGGTCTGGTACCGGGGCATCGCCTCGCTGGCGACCGGTGACCACGAGACGGCGGCACTGTCCTTCGACGCCGTGTACGACGCGTTCCCCGGCGAACCCGCGCCCAAGCTGGCCCTCGGCGTCTGCGCGGAGGTGCTCGGGCAGCTGGACAACGCGGCCGAGTACTACCGCCTCGTGTGGACCACCGACCCGAGCTATGTCAGCGCGGCGTTCGGCCTGGCCCGCGTGCAGCTCGCGGCGGGCGACCGGCGGGGCTCCGTGAGCACCCTGGAGTCGGTGCCGGAGGCCTCGATCCACTACACGGCGGCCCGGGTGGCCGCGGTCCGGGCGAGGCTGCGCCGGCGTCTGGCGGCGGAGACCGCGCCGCCGCCCGGCGGCGCTTTCCTCGACTTCCTGGACGACCTGACGGCGGCCGCGGGGCAGGTGGAGGCCCTCGCGGGCTTCGGCCTCGACGCGGTGCGCCGGGAGCGACTGTCGACCGAGGTCCTCGGCACGGCGCTGGACTGGGTACTCTCCGGTGGTCACTCTGGTCACGCCGCCGCGCCGCCTACGGCGTCGTCGGGCCCGCGGACCGTGCTCCTTGGCAGCGACCTCGACGAGCGCGGACTCCGCTTCGGCCTCGAGCGCTCGTACCGAACACTTGCCCGGCTCGCCCAGGGTGGCGAGGAGAGGATCGAACTGGTGGAACGGGCCAACCGATTCCGCCCCCGGACGTGGGTGTGAAGATGTCGCAGATGCACCAGCAGACTGCCGGGGCCGCCGGTTCCACGTGCCCCGGCTGCGAAGAGCCGCTGGAGGCGGGTGACCTCTTCTGCGGCGCCTGCGGGTATGACCTGTCGGCGCAGCCGGTGGGCGCCGCCGACGCGGGCGACCACCCCACGATCGCGATCAACGGCTCGGCGCCAGAAGCACCGCCGGCGCCCCGGGCGTCCGACGCCTCATCCGCGGACTGGCCCGTCGCCCCGGACGTGGACAGCTCGGACATGCCGGTGCCGGCGCACCTGCCGACCGACCTGCCGGGCACGGACTCGGCGGGTGCGGAGCTCTCGGTGGACGCGCGGATCGCCGAAGCCGAGCGGCCCGCCGAGCCGGACGAGTACCCGCTGCCCGCGCCGGGCGCCCGCCCCGGGCCCGAGCCCGCCGATCCTCGTACGGCGCTGCCCGATCCGACGCCGCCGGCCGGCACCAAGCTCTGCGTGGCGTGCCGTTCGGGCCGCGTCGACCCGGACGGCTACTGCGAGAACTGCGGGCACGCGCAGCCCCGCGAGCGCGACCACATGGAGCAGGAGCTCGACGCGGTCGCCGCGGTCAGCGACCGGGGCCTGCGCCACCACCGCAACGAGGACGCGTTCGCGATCTCCTCGGCCGCGCTGCCGGACGGTTCGCCCGCCGTCGTCGCGATCGTCTGCGACGGCGTCTCCTCCGCGACCCGCCCCGACGAGGCCTCCTTCGCCGCGTCGCGCGCGGCCAACGAGGCGCTGCTCGACGCGCTTCCGCGCGGCACGCATCCGCAGCAGGCCATGCACGAGGCGATCCTCGCGGCGTCCGACGCGGTGAACGCCCTTGCCGCGGAGCCCACTCAGGCCAGGGAGCACTCCCCGCACCAGAACGCGCCCGCGTGCACCCTCGTCGGCTCGATCGTCGCCGGTGGCCTGCTCGTCGTCGGCTGGGTCGGCGACAGCCGCGCCTACTGGGTCCCCGACGACCGCAGCGGCCCGACGGTCCGGCTCACCGAGGACGACTCGTGGGCCGCGCAGATGGTGGCGGCGGGTCTGATGAACGAGGCGGAGGCGTACGCGGACGAGCGTGCGCACGCCATCACGGGCTGGCTCGGCGCCGACGCGTACGAACTGGAGCCGCACACCGCTTCCTTCAAGCCGGACCGTGCGGGTGTAGTGGTGGTGTGCACGGACGGACTGTGGAACTACGCGGAGGCGGTGGAGGAGATGGCACGCGCCGTACCCGCCGATTCCGCCGAGCGGCCGCTGCACAGCGCCCAGGTCCTGGTCGGTCACGCCCTGGACGGCGGGGGCCACGACAACGTAACAGTGGCCGTTCTGCCGTTCCGTGTCATGCCGCAAGGGGCAGGATCGGCCTAGAGAAGGCCCCGGCAACGGGCCTCGGGGCACACGCACTTGTCACCCACCGGCTTGGGGAAGCGGGTGGGACGTCTAGGGGGAGCAGGGATCCATGGCCAACTTCTCGAAGTCGAACGTGCCGCAGTTCTCGGTCGACGTGTATCAGAACGAGTACCTCCCGGAGGGCGGCCGCGAGGTCAACGCGATCGCCACGGTGACCTCGACGGGCGGTGGCACGGTCGGTACCGCGGTGAGCGCCCCGCACCTCTACTCGGCGGGGCAGACCCCGGACGCGGCCGTGGCGATCATGGTCGACTGCTCAGGGTCGATGGACTACCCGCCGACGAAGATGCGCGGGGCCAGGGATGCCACGTCCGCCGCGATCGACGCCGTACGTGACGGAGTCCACTTCGCGGTGATCGGCGGCACGCATGTCGCCAAGGAGGTCTACCCGGGGGACGGCCGTCTCGCGGTCGCCGACGCGCACACGCGGGGCGAGGCCAAGCAGGCGCTGCGCAAGCTCAGCGCGGGCGGCGGCACGGCGATCGGCACCTGGCTGCGCCTCGCCGACCGGCTGCTCGCCTCGGCCGACGTATCGATCCGGCACGGAATCCTGCTGACCGACGGCCGCAATGAACACGAGTCACCCGAGGACCTGAAGGCCGCGCTCGACTCCTGCGCGGGCCGCTTCACCTGCGACGCCCGCGGCGTCGGCACGGACTGGGAGGTGAAGGAGGTCACGGGCATCGCCTCCGCGCTGCTCGGCACGGCCGACATCGTCGCCGACCCCTCGGGCCTGTCCGCCGACTTCACGCAGATGATGGAGGCGGCGATGGGCAAGGAGGTCGCCGACGTCAGTCTGCGGCTGTGGACGCCGATGGGCGTGGAGATCAAGTTCGTCAAGCAAGTGGCGCCCACGGTCGAGGAGTTGACCGACCGCCGTACGGAGGCGGGACCGCGTGCCGGGGACTATCCCACCGGGTCCTGGGGCGACGAGTCCCGCGACTACCACATCTGTGTCGAGGTGCCGAACGCCGAGCTCGGCCAGGAGATGCTCGCGGCCCGCGTCTCGCTGATCGTGCCGCAGCCGGACGGCAGCGCCCAGACGCTCTCGCAGGGCCTGGTGCGGGCGGTGTGGACGGACGACATGGCCGCATCGACGTCGATCAATCCGCAGGTGGCGCACTACACGGGCCAGGCGGAACTGGCACAAGTCATCCAGCAGGGCCTGGACGCGCGCAAATCGGGAGATGTCGACGGAGCAACGGCCAAACTGGGTCGCGCCGTTCAGCTCGCGAGCGCCTCGGGGAACGAGGACACCGCGAAGCTGCTTTCGAAGGTGGTCGACGTGGTGGATGCCGTGGCAGGTACTGTTCGATTGAAGGCGAGGGTCGCCGAGGCCGACGAGATGACTCTCGAGACGCGGTCCACGAAGACTGTTCGTGTGAAGAAGTAGCACCGCAAGTACTGAGCAATAGCCCCATGTAGTGGCCCCACCAACAGCACGTACGGCCCTCGGGCCGGAGAAGGAGAGGGGGAAGCGCCGACATGCCGACCTGCCCGAACGGACACCAGTCGGGTTCCGACGACTGGTGCGAGGTCTGCGGTCACCGCATGGCCGGTGCCGTACCGC
>NZ_SRIC01000066.1 GCF_004684775.1 Streptomyces sp. MZ04 | reverse complement strand
TCGGCAGGTCTTCCAGCCCGGCCGCAGACCATTCAGCCCGTCCGGCGTTTGAGGACGAACTCGGCGGAGCCGGTGATCCGCCCAGCCACGAGGCCGGCGCAGCCGGAAGGGATTCGGGAAGGGGCGGGGTCGGGGAAAATCTCGCTTTTAATAATGGGCAGCATTACAATTGCCCCATGGCCAGGACATCAGGACCGGACACCCGGGAGAAGCTGATCCGCGCCGGGGAAGAAGTCTTCGCCGCTCAGGGTGTGGACGGGGCCCAGCTCCGGGACATCGTGCGGAGCGCCGGGCAGAGCAATCCCTCCGCCGTCCAGTACCACTTCGGCTCACGCGCCGGGCTGCTCGACGCCGTGATGGCCGCCCGGCAGACCCGGACCGAGAAGGTCCTCGAGGCCGAGCTCGCGGAGCTCGGGGACGCGCCCGACACCCTGCCCCGCCTCCTCACCGCCCTGGTGAACGCCGAAGCCACCGAGCTGCGCACCGAACGGGGCCGCCGCTGCCTGCGCATCTCCGCCCAGCTCAGCCACGAGAGCGGCGTACGCACCCGGACCCCGCACCCCACCATCGACGGCACCGTCTACTGGGAGCTGATCGGCCGTGTGGAGGACTGTCTGGCAGCCGTGGCCGCGCTCCCCGAGCCGATGCGGCTCGAGCGGCTCGATCTCGCGCTCACCCTCATCGGCGCCGCCATGGGCGACCGCGCCCGCCAGTACCTGGCCGGCACCACCCCCCTGACCGACGAGCCGCTCTTCCTCGCGGACCTCGTCGAGACCACCACGGCCCTGCTCGGGGCCCCCACACCGCGGAGAGAACCATGAGCGAACTGCACGACCTCACCGGCAAGACCGTCATCATCACCGGCGCCGCCCGCGGCCTCGGCGCCGAGGCCGCGCGGCAGGCGGTCGCGGCGGGCGCCAACGTCGTCCTGACGGACGTGCTCGACGAGGAGGGCAAGGCCACCGCCGCCGAGCTCGGCGAGCGCGCCCGCTTCGCGCACCACGACGTGACGTCCGAGGAGGACTGGCAGCGCGTCGCCCAGTTCGCCGTCGCCGAGTTCGGCGGGATCCACGGTCTGGTGAACAACGCCGGGATATCCGCCGGCCAGTTCCTCGAGGCGGAGTCGGTCGAGCACTTCCGCAGGGTCCTCGACATCAACCTCACCGGCGTCTTCATCGGGATGAAGAGCGTCATCCCGGTGATGAAGGAGAACGGAGGCGGGTCGATCGTCAACATCTCCTCCGCCGCCGGTCTCATGGGCCTCGCCCTCACCGCCGGTTACGGCGCCTCCAAGTGGGGCGTGCGCGGCCTCACCAAGATCGGTGCCGTGGAGCTCGGGACCGCGCGGATCCGCGTCAACTCCGTCCACCCGGGCATGACGTACACCCCGATGACCGCCCAGGTCGGCATCGAGAAGGGCGAGGGCAAGTACCCCAACACCCCGATGGGCCGGGTCGGCGAGCCGCACGAGATCGCCGGTGCCATGGTCTTCCTCCTGTCGGACGCCGCCTCGTACGTGACGGGCGCCGAGATCGCCGTCGACGGCGGCTGGACCGCGGGACCCACCGTGAAGTACGTCATGGGGCAGTGAGGTTGGATGGTCGGCATGACTGACGTGACATCAGGGCAGGCCGACCCCCGCGACGAGATCCTGGCCATCGTCGACGAGAACGACGAGGTCGTCGGTGAGGCCCCGCGCGGTGAGGCGTACGCGCGGGGCCTGCGCCATCGCTGTGCGTTCATCGAGGTGCGGGACGCGCAGGGCCGTCTCTTCGTGCACCGACGCACCCCGAACAAGCTGGTCTTCCCTTCGCGGTACGACCTGTTCGTCGGCGGGGTCGTCGGGGCGGGCGAGTCCTACGAGGACGCCGCCCTGCGCGAGGCGGAGGAGGAGCTGGGGGTCTCCGGACTCCCGCGCCCCACCCCGCTGTTCAAGTTCCTGTACGAGGACGGCGCGGGGCACTCCTGGTGGTCGTACCTCTACGAGGTGGTCTGCGACGTGCCGGTGAGCCCGCAGGTCGAGGAGGTCGCCTGGCACGGCTTCCTCACCGAGGAAGAGCTGGAGCGGCGGCTCGGCGAGTGGGAGTGGACGCCGGACGGGCTCGCCGCCTACCACCGTCTGAGGGCCTTCCGCGCGGGCTGACCGGTACGGCTTATGGTGCGCCCGTGAGCAACTTCGTACAGAGCCTGCGCCTGTGGTTCGCCCCCGAGCGGATCCGCGAGGAGGGCGACACCCCCGACTACCGCTTCTCGCTCGCCAACGAGCGCACGTTCCTGGCCTGGCTGCGCACCGCGCTCGCGCTGATCGGCGGGGGTTTCGCGGTGGACCAGTTCCTGCCGGACCTGCGCTGGGCCTGGCGCATCGGTCTCGCCCTGGCGCTGCTCGCCGCGGGTGTGCTCTGCTCGCTGCGGGCGGTCAACCACTGGGTGCGCTGCGAGCGGGCGATGCGGCGGGGCGAGGATCTGCCCACCTCGCGCTTCCCGACGCTGCTGAGCCTGGCGGTCGCGGTGGTGGCCCTCGCCATGGTCGTCATCGTGCTCTTCGGGTGGGAAGGGTGACCGATCAGGCCGCGGTGCGCGATCCGGGGCTGCAGCCCGAGCGCACGCGCCTCGCGTGGCGGCGTACGACACTGTCCTGCACCGTCGCCGCGATCCTCGCGGGACGGGCGGCGCTGCACCACGGCACCACCACGCTGTCCGTCCTCGTCTGCGCCCTGTGCCTGCTGCTCTGGCTCGGCTTCCTCGCGGTCGCGCATCGCAGGCTCACCGCCCTGTCCGCCACGAGCAGGCCGCGCCCGCTCGCGCCGCGGGCGGCGGCGATGGCGACGCTGTGCACGATGGCGCTGGCGGTGTGCGCGACGGCGATGGTGCTCTGAGCCCCGGTGGCGTGACCCCGCCTCAGTCCGTCCAGTCCACCGTCACGACGATCTTGCCCCGGGTGCGGCCCTCCGCGCTGAGCCGGTGCGCGTCGGCCGCCCGCTCCAGCGGGAGCGTCTCGGAGACATGGACCGTGACGACGTCCTGCTCCGCGAGCTGCGACAGGCGCTGGAGGTCGTCGGCGTCGGGGCGCACCCAGCAGTAGTCGCCGCCCAGGCCGATCACCGCGGGGTCCGTGATCGAGGCGAGGCGGCCGCCCGGCGCGAGCACCTCGGCGGACACCTTGAGGGCGTCACCGCCGACCGTGTCGAAGGCCGCGTCCACCCCTTCCGGCGCCAGCGCCCGCACCTGCTCGGCGAGGCCCTCTCCATACGTGACCGGTTCCGCTCCCAGTTCGCGCAGGAAGTCGTGGTTGTGCTCGCTCGCGGTGCCGATGACGCGGGCGCCCGCGTGCCGGGCGAGCTGGACGCCGAGCGAGCCGACGCCGCCGGCCGCCGCGTGCACGAGCACCACGTCACCCTCCGTCACGGCGAGCGCCTTGGTGATCACCTGGTAGGCGGTGAGCCCGGCGAGCGGCAGGCCCGACGCCTCCTCGAAGGTCAGATTGCGCGGCTTGCGGGCGAGGGTGCGCACGGGGGCGGCGACGTACTCGGCGAAGGTGCCGCGCGAGAGGAAGTCCTCGCGTACGTATCCGATGACCTCGTCCCCCACGGAGAACTCCGGGACGGACGCGCCCGGCTGCACCACCACGCCCGCGACGTCCCAGCCGGGGATCACCGGGAAGACGGGGTCGAGGATGGCGTCGAGGTAGCCCTCGCGGCACTTCCAGTCGACGGGGTTCACGGACGCGGCGCGGACCTTCACCAGGACGGAGTCGGGGCCGACCTTCGGGTCGCGGACATCGCCGTACTCGAGGACTTCGGGACCGCCGTACTGGCGGTAGCTGATCGCCTTCATGGGATCGCCTTCGTGGGATCGCCCTTGCAGGGGGTGCCGTCGTGCGGTGATGGAAACATCAACAAGGCTCACATATCCCCATCAAAGGAGCATCGAGGGCTAGCCTGACAGAGTCACCCCCTCCCACAGAAGGTGTACGCGTCATGACCACGCTTCATCACGAGCACCCGGTGCACGAGCACATCCACGGCCCGGCCTGCGGGCACCCGGAGGTGCCGCACGGCGACCACGTCGACTACGCGCACGACGGGCACATGCACCGTCTGCACTCCGGGCACTGGGACGAGTGCGAGCCCAGCGGGCACGCCATCCACGAGGGACACGACCATCGGCACGGCGACGGCTGCGGGCACACGTCGGTCCTGCACGGCGACCACGTGGACTACCTCCACGACGGCCACCGGCACGCGCCGCACGACGGCCACTGGGACGACCACTGAGGCCCACGCGCCCCGAACGGACCGGCCGCCTTCCCCCGCCCGGACGCCAACTGGCAGTCTGTGGCGGGGGATCGGCATGCCGGGGGCCCTGTGCGGCACCGCGATCCTGATCACGTTCCCGCTGCGCTCTGGACGACATACCGACTGGTCGGCATCATGAAGACCGGCACAGCAGGACCGGTACAGCGACAAGACCGGTACAGCAAACGACGTCGACCGTCCGATCAGGAGCGAAGATGAGCTCAGACCAACCGCCAGGCCTCGATCTCGACCAGCTGCGCGGCCATCTGGACCGCGAACGGCCGGGCCTGGTGGGCGGACCGCTCACCGCCCGGCTGATCGAGGGCGGCCGGTCGAACCTCACGTACTCCGTGACGGACGGCACCACACGCTGGGTCGTGCGGCGTCCGCCGCTCGGGCACGTCCTTGCGACCGCGCACGACATGAAGCGCGAGCACCGGGTGATCAGCGCCCTGCATCCCACCGACGTACCGGTGCCGACCCCGGTGCTGCTCTGCGAGGACGACTCCGTGATCGGGGCGCCCTTCTACGTGATGGAGTTCGTGGACGGCACCCCCTACCGCACGGCCGACGAGCTGGCCCCGCTGGGCGCCGAGCGCACCCGGGCCGCCGTCAACGGCCTCGTCGACACCCTCGTCGACCTGCACTCCGTGGATCCCGCTGCGGTCGGTCTCGGTGACTTCGGGCGGCCCGACGGCTTCCTCGACCGGCAGCTGCGCCGCTGGGGCAAGCAGCTGGACGCCTCGCGCAACCGCGACCTCGCCGGGATCGACGAGCTGCACGCGGCGCTCGGCCGCAAGCTGCCCGTCTCCCCCGCGGCCACCGTCGTGCACGGCGACTACCGCCTCGACAACGTCCTGATCGGCCCGGACGACAAGATCAAGGCGATCCTCGACTGGGAGATGTCCACGCTCGGCGATCCGCTCACCGACCTGGGCCTGCTCGTCATGTACAGCACCCGGCTCGAGCTGCCGAACTCCCCCATCAGCACCACGGCGGGCGCCCCCGGACACCCGGCGGCCGCCGAACTGGTCGAGCGGTACGCCGCGCGCTCGGGGCGCGACGTGTCGGCGGTCGACTGGTACACGGCGTTCGCCTGGTTCAAGCTCGCCGTGATCCTGGAGGGCATCCACTACCGCTACACGCTCGGCCAGACGGTCGGCGCGGGCTTCGACCGCATCGGCGAGCTCGTCCCCGTCTTCATCGAGCACGGCCTCACCACGCTCCAGGAACGAAAGGAAGGCTGAGCCCGCCATGGACTTCGCCTACGACGCGCACACCGAAGAGCTGCGCGCCAAGCTGCTCGCCTTCATGGACGAGCACGTCTACCCGGCCGAGGCGACCGCCGACGAGCAGCGCGCCGGGCTGGCCTCTCCGTGGGACACGCCCCCGATCGTGGAGGAGCTGAAGGCCGAGGCCCGCAGGCAGGGCCTGTGGAACCTCTTCCTTCCCGATGCCGAGCACGGGGCCGGGCTCACCAACCTCCAGTACGCGCCGCTCGCCGAGATCACCGGCCGCTCCCCGCAGCTCGCGCCCACCGCGCTGAACTGCGCGGCGCCGGACACCGGCAACATGGAGGTGCTCACCCAGTTCGGCTCCGACGAGCACAAGAAGCAGTGGCTGGAGCCGCTGCTCGCCGGTGAGATCCGCTCGGCGTTCGCGATGACCGAGCCGGAGGTGGCGTCGTCGGACGCCACGAACATCACCACGCTCATCGAGCGCGATGGCGACGAGTACGTCATCACGGGCCGCAAGTGGTACATCTCCGGGGCGATGAACCCCGACTGCAAGGTCTTCATCGTGATGGGCAAGACCGACCCGGACGGCACCGACATCCGCCGCCAGCAGTCGATGATCCTCGTCCCCAGGGACACTCCAGGGCTCGAAGTCCGGCGCGCCATGCGGGTGTACGGGTACGAGGACCACTACCACGGCGGTCACGCCGAGGTCGTCTTCGACCGCGTACGCGTCCCCGTCTCGAACCTGATCGGCGAGGAGGGCGGCGGCTTCGCCATCGCCCAGGCGCGGCTCGGTCCCGGCCGCATCCACCACTGCATGCGGCTGATCGGCATGGCCGAGCGGGCCATCGAGCTGATGTGCCGGCGGGCTGTGGCGCGTACCGCCTTCGGGAAGCCGCTCGCCCAGCAGGGCGTCGTCCAGGAGTGGATCGCGGACGCCCGGGTCGCCGTGGAGCAGCTGCGGCTGCTCGTGCTCAAGACCGCCTGGCTGATGGACACCGTCGGCAACAAGGGCGCGCACACGGAGATCCAGTCCATCAAGATCGCGACGCCGCGCACGGTCGTCGGCATCCTCGACCAGGCCGTCCAGCTGCATGGCGCGGGTGGCGTGAGTCAGGACTTCCCGCTCGCCGAACTATGGGCGGCGGCGCGGACGTTGAGGCTCGCGGACGGTCCGGACGAGGTGCACCAGAGGTCGCTGGCGCGGCGGGAGCTGAAGAAGTACCTGTAAGCGCCTTCCGGGGGACTGTGCTTCACTGCGACTCCGTCGTGGCTGGGCGCGCAGTTCCCCGCGCCCCTTCGGGGCGCTCCTTACGGCCGCAGCGCCCTCAGCAGCAGGTCCGCCAGGTGATCGGCGACCTGCTGCGGGGTGAGCGGGCCGTCCGGGCGGTACCAGGTGGACAGGTGGTGGACCGAGCCGAAGTGGTAGTCCACCACCAGGTCCGCCGGGGTCGCCTTGGAGAAGACGCCGGCCTCCTGGCCCTCCTCGATCAGCGCGCGGAACCGCTCGTGGTAGCGGCGGCGCTCGGCCCGCACCTGCTTGTTCTTCTCCGGGCCGAGGTGGTGCATGGAGCGGAAGAAGATCGACGCGTCGTCGAGATTGTCGATCGTCGTCACGACGACGTCCGCCGCCGCGTCCCGCACCCGCTGCTCGATGGGCGCGTCGGCGTCCGCGAAGGCGTCGAGGCGCTCCTGCTGGACGCGGAGCACGCGCGCGTACACCTCGTGCAGGAGATCGTCCTTGGAGCCGAAGTAGTGGTAGAGCGCGCCCTTGGTGACGCCTGCCGACTCCACGATCTCCTGCACCGATGTGCGGTCGTAGCCGCGCTCGGCGAAGAGCCGCGTCGCGGCGGCGAGCAGCCGCTGAGGGACGGGCGTACCGTCACCGTCCGTCGTCCTGGCCACTGCCGCCACCTTCCTTCCGATGTCACTTGCCGTTGTCTGTACGGGAACGCAGTTCCCGTCGGAGGATCTTCCCACTTGTCGTCTTCGGGAGCTCCGGCAGGATCTCGACGGCCCGCGGATACTTGTACGCCGCGAGCCGCTCCTGGCAGTACCCGGCGAGCTCCTTCGGTGTCGCCTCGCCGCCCGGCCGCAGGCTCACGTACGCCTTGACGGTCTCTCCCCGGTAGCTGTCCGGGACGCCGACCACCGCGGCCTCTCGGACCGCGGGGTGGGTGTAGAGGACGTCCTCCACCTCGCGGGGCCAGACCTTGAAGCCGGACGCGTTGATCATGTCCTTCTTGCGGTCCACCACGTAGAGCCAGCCCTGGGCGTCCATGAAGCCGATGTCGCCGGTGCGCAGCTCGCCGTCGGGGAAGGCCTCGTCGGTGGCGTCGGGCCGCTTCCAGTAGCCGGGGACGACCTGCGGGCCGCGCACGGCGATCTCGCCCTGCTCCCCGAAGGGCACGTCATCGCCGAAGTCGTCGACGATCCGTACGACGGTCTCCGGACCCGGTACGCCGACGGCGAGCGTGCCCGACACCGGATCGACGGGCGCCCGCAGGCCGGGCGGCACGGAGGCGCAGGGGGCGGTGCACTCGGTGAGGCCGTAGCCGTTGTGGAGGTAGGGCCCGAAGCTCGCGGCGAACTTCTCCACCAGGGCGGGCGGCAGCGGCGCACCGCCCGAGGAGATCATCGCGAAGGAGTCGAAGTGCTCCCGCGTGACGGAGGGGTGGGCGGCCAGCGCCATGAAGGCCGTGGAGGGGCCCACGGTGTACGCGGGTTTGTGCTCGGCGAAGGCGTCGAGGACGACTCCCGCGTCGAAGCGGTAGGCGAGCGCGAGCGTGCCCGCGTTGGCGATGCAGCCGGCGATCTGCGCGACCATGCCGGTGATGTGGAAGAGCGGCGCCATCGCGAAGTAGCAGGCGCCTTCCGGGATGCCGGAGCCGGTGCGCTGCCGTTCGGCGTTGTAGGTGATGTTGCCGTGGGTGTTCATGGCGCCCTTGGGGGTGCCGCTCGTGCCCGATGTGTAGCTGATCAACGCGACGTCCGCCGGGCCGAGTTCACGGTCCGATGGCGCCGGGAGTCCCTGGCGGGCGACCGTCACCAGGTCCTCGGCGTCGGCGGCCTGCGGCAGGCGCTCGAAGTCGAGCACCCGGGCGTCGTCGCGGCTCTGCAGGTCGAGTTGGCAGGCGGTGAGCACGATGCGTACGGGAGAGGCGGCGGCCGTCTCGCGCAGATACGTCTCCCATGCGCGGTCCGCGCAGATCAGCGCGGTCACGTCGGCGTCCGCGAGGACGTGCCCGACCTCCGCCGTCTTGTACATGGGGTTGACCGGCACGACCGTGGCGCCCGCCTTCCACGCGCCGAGCAGCGCGATCACGAAGTGCGGGGTGTTCTGCAGCAGGATGGCGACCCGGTCGCCGCGTGCGAGCCCGCTCGCGGCCAGGTGCCCGGCGACGGAGTCGGTGAGGGCGTCCGCCTCGCGGTAGGTCAGGCGTCCGTCGAAGTAGGCGAGGGCCGTGTGCTCGGGGGCCCTGGCGACGGCCGCCCGGAAGGCGTGCACGACGGAGTCGGCGGGCTCGACAGGACCGCGCTGGGCTTCGTTGAGGCGGCCCAGCCAGGGCTTGGCGTCGTACAAAGAGGGACCGACGGGCTTCGGGGATGCGCTCACCGCTCCGTCGCCTCCCACTTCTGCTGGATGTGGTTCATGCCCGTCAGCCACTTGTCGGGTTCGGCGGCGCGGATCCGGTAGTACTCGGCGACCTCGGGGTGCGGCAGGATCAGGAAGCGGTCCTCCGCCATCCCCGCGAAGAGCGCGTCGGCGACGTCGCCGGGCTCGATCGCGGTGGGCGTGAGCACCAGGTCGCCCGCGCTGCCGGTGGCGGCGAGCATGTCCGTACGCACGCCCTGCGGGCAGATCGCGTGGACGCTGATCCCCCGGTGGCGGTAGGTGAGCGAGAGCCATTCGGCGAAGGCGTACGCGCCGTGCTTGGTGACGCTGTAGGGCGCGGCGCCGATCATGGTGAGCAGTCCGGCCGCCGAGACGGTGGAGACGAAGCGGCCGCTGCCGCGCTCCAGCCACTCGGGGAGCAGCTCGTGCGCCGCGCGGACGTGGGCCATGACGTTGACGTCCCAGGCGGACGCCCAGACCTCCTCCGGCGCGGCCTGAGAGCCGCCGGAGCCGAGGCCCGCGTTGGCGCAGTACACGTCGATGGTGCCGCTCAGCGCTTCTCTGGCCGCAGGGACGATCGTGGAGGCGTCTCCCGGCACGGCGACGGCGCTGATCTCGTCGGCCACCGCCTCGGCCTTGGCGGCGTCCAGGTCGTTGACCACGACGCGTGCCCCGGCGGAGGCGAACCGGCGGGCCAGCGCGGCCCCGATGCCGCCTCCGGCACCGGTGACGACAACTCCCTTGTCCTGCAGGGTCTCCACGATCGGTCTCCTTCGGCTGCGGCTCCGCTGTGATCGCAGACTAACCAGTCGGTATGTGCCTGCGGAAGGGGGTCGTCCCGCCGGGTTCGTTCCGCGCCGGAGGTCCGCGCGCTAGCGTGCGTGGCCATGACAGCCACCGCGCTCACGGAGGTCTCTGCATGAACCTGTCCCGACGCAGTCTGTCCAGACGCAGTCTGTCCAGACGCGGCCTGCTGGCCGCCACCACGGCCACCGCGCTGACCGCGGCCTCCCCGGCTTCCGCCGCTTCCGCCGCTTCCGCTGAGGGAGGCGGCTCAGGCGCGGGACGGCGCCTGCGCACCGGCTTCGAGCGCCTCGCCGCCGACGGGTACGCGGCGCTGGACGGTGAGCGGGTCGGCGTCGTCACCAACCCGACCGGTGTCACCAGGGACGTACGCCACATCGTGGACGTCATGCACGCCGACGAGATGGTGGATCTGGTCGCGGTGTTCGGGCCCGAGCACGGCTTCCGGGGGACGGCGCAGGCGGGCGGTTCCGAGGGGCGCTACGACGATCCGGCGACCGGGCTTCCCGTGTACGACACGTACCAGAAGAGCGGTCAGGCGCTCGCCGACATCTTCACCGCGTCCGGGGTCGACACGATCGTCTTCGACATCCAGGACGTGGGCGCGCGTTTCTACACGTACATCTGGACGCTCTTCGACTGCATGGAGTCCGCCGAGCTCGCGGGCAAGCGGTTCGTCGTCCTCGACCGGCCCAACCCGGTGACGGGGCGCGACGCGTACGGGCCCGTCCTGCACAAGGAGTTCGCGACGTTCGTCGGGCGGCAGCCGATCGCACAGGCGCACGGGATGACGGTGACGGAGCTGGCGCTGCTCTTCAACGGCGAGTTCCTCAAGCGTCCCGTCGATCTTGAGACGGTGCGGATGACGGGGTGGAAGCGCTCGGACTTCTACGACGCGTCCGGTCTTCCGTGGGTGCCGCCGAGCCCGAACATGCCGACGCCCGACACGGCCCTGGTCTACAGCGGCACCTGCCTCTTCGAGGGCACGAACCTCTCGGAGGGGCGCGGCACGACGCGCCCCTTCGAACTCCTGGGCGCGGAGGGCATCGACCGGAAGTGGGCGGCGGCCGTGAACGAACTCGGCCTGCCCGGCGTGCACTTCAGGGAGGCGTACTTCGCGCCGACGTTCTCCAAGTTCCAGGGCAAGACGATCGGCGGCGTCCAACTCCATGTGCACGACCGGGAGTCGTACGACCCGGTGCGCACCGGTATCGCGCTGCTCGTGACCGCCAAGAAGGTGTGGGGCGGCTTCGCCTGGCGCTCGGACAACTGGATCGACAAGCTCACGGGCACGACCCGGGTCCGCACCCAGATCGACGCGGGCGCGGACACGGGCGAGGTGGTGGCCGCCTGGCAGGACGACCTCGCGGGCTTCCGCGAGATGCGCCGCCGGTATCTGCGCTATCCCTAGGAGCGACTCCTAGGAGCAACTCCTAGGAGCGCCCGCTCAGGTCTGCGCGCTCGCGTGCAGAATCCTTGCCAGTTCGCGCGGCTGGGAGAACATCGGCCAGTGGCCGGTGTCCATCTCGACGAGCCGCCAGCGGTCGCTCTTGAGCAGCTCGGCCACGTCGTCCATCGGCTCGGCGCCGTCGAGCAGGCACTTGATGTACGTCGCAGGAAGCTCGCCGAGCGGGCGCGCGAGCACCGCGGGTTCGGTCAGCGTGGCGCCCGGGTGCGGTGTCGCGCCGCTCGCGAACCGGGCGACCTCTTCGCTGTCGAGCCCCTGCCCGTCGAAGTCGGCCGCGGCCGGGGGCGGCCACCAGCCGTCGTTCTCGGCGAGCGTCTCCTCGAACGCCTCCTGGCCCCGCCACCATCCGGAGGCGAACGACTCGCCGTCGATGGGGACGTCGGCGTCGACGAACACCACGCGGGTGAGCCGGTCGCCGATCAGCTCGGCGGCCTGGCCGACGGGGATGCCCGCGTAGCTGTGCCCGACAAGGACGACGTCGCGCAGGCCGAGGCGTTCCACCTCGCCGACGATGTCCCGCACATGGGTCGGCTGTCCGGCCGGCACGCCCTGCTTGTCGGCGAGGCCGGAGAGCGTCAGCGGGTGGGCGCCGTGCCCGGCCGCCCGCAGTTCCCGCGCCACGTCGTCCCAGGCCCACGATCCGAGCCACGCGCCCGGCACGAGTACGAATTCCGCCATGGAGGAGAACGTACACGCGGAAGCCGTGGTGGAGCAGACCCCACCGGGGTTGGGGTGCCTGCTGGATGGTGGCGCGGCGGACCGCCCGGAATCGTGGTTTCCGGCTGTTGACGGGCGATTCGAGGAGGTACGGAATGACAGGCGTGACGCGGCGAAGGGTCCCGCTCCTGCTGGTCACGGCGGTCGGGGCGGGGGCGCTGCTCGCTCCTCAGGCTGCCCGCGCGACGCCCGCGGCGGCGGATCCGGTCCCGGCGATCGAGCGCGCGGCCCACCCGCTGCGCTCCACCGATCCGGGCGGCAGCACTCGGGATCTGCGGCCGCTGGGCCGGATGGTGGGCGATGCCTCGGTGGTGGGGCTCGGCGAGGCCACGCACGGCTCGCACGAGTTCTTCACCATGAAGGACCGGGTGTTCCGGTATCTCGTCGAGGAGAAGGGCTTCACCACCTTCGCGCAGGAGGTCAGCTGGACGACGGGGCTGCGCTTCGACGCGTATGTGCGCGGCGGCGAGGGCGATGTGCGCGAGCTCGTCCACCAGGAGCTGGCGAAGACGCCCTGGGACACGGAGGAGTACGTCGAGCTGCTCACCTGGATGCGCGCCTACAACGACCGCCACCCGGAGCGCGAGCTGCGGTTCATGGGCAACGACCTCAACTACCCGGAGCTGGGAAAGGAGTTGTTCGACGGGGTGACGGACTATGTGCGGTCGCACGAGCCCGATCTGCTGCCCAGGATCACCGAGCTGTACGCGCCGATCCGCCGCCTCGCGGACGGGGACACGTACATGGGCAGGCCGCTGGAGGAGCGGCGGAAGCTGGCGGGGAAGGCACGGGAGGCCCTCGGTCTGCTGAAGAAGCGCCGGCCCGACCGCCCCGACGGCAAGTTCACGTGGACACTGCAGCACGCCCGGTCGCTCTCGCAGACCGCCACGCTCTACGCCTTCGCCCTGGACACCCCCGAGGGCTCGAAGGAGTCCATGCTGTACCGCGACCGCATCATGGCGGACAACACCGCCTGGTGGCAGCGGAACACGGGCGACAAGGTGCTCCTGTCGGCCCACAACGCCCATGTCGCTTACGAGACTTACGACCCGCGCTATCCGAAGATGCAGGGCGCCTTCCTGCGTGAGCGGCTCGGCGAGCGGTACGTCAGCCTGGGGTTCACCTTCGACCAGGGGTCGTTCATGGCCCAGGGTCCCGACAACGGCAAGTGGAAGTCCTTCCCGGTGGGCCCGGCGACGCGCGGCATGAACGAGCACACCCTCGACAAGGTGCGCCTCGACGACTACTTCGTGGACATGCGCTCCCTGCCGGACCCGACCCGCGCGTGGCTGAGCAAGGCCCGGGTGACCCGCAGCATCGGCTCCGGCTGGCCGGACGGACCGTACAAGATCCGCCTCGCCCCCTCGCACGACATCCTCATCCATCTGCACCGCGTCACCGCAGCTCATCGCCAGTCTCAATGACCGAGACAGCCCGTCCCAGGTATTGACTGGTTCTTCCCGACCCCGGACCCGGTCAACGCCACCCTCGCCTCCCTGGGCGGCGTCCTGGGCGGCGCGGTCTCCCCTCTGGTGGCGACGCGGCCGCAGTCGGCGTTCGGGTCCTCGTCCGTGGGCTGGTACGTGAGCGCGATGGCGGTTGTGTCCCTGGTGTGTGTACTCGCGCTGCCGGAAACCCGCGAACGGGACCTTGCATAACCGAATAAAACGCAATGCAAAGCCCGTTGGAGATGAATTCTCCACACGTCTAGACCACATACTCCGGTCATATGCGGAATGGAGAATTCAGCGACTGAGCCACCACCGCTCATTCTCCTTGGCGAGCGCGTCCCAGAGCAGGTTCAAGGGATGCCCCGAATCGCAGGAATCGCGGTCGCCGCGCCGTGTGAACACGCCCACGAGCACCTCGGTCCGCGGGCCCGCGTCGCCGATGACGTCGAGCCGCCGCAGCCCCCCGGCCTCCGGGAGGCTGCCGCTCTCGGCCGCCTCGGCGATGCCCCGCGTGACCAGCATCGCCCCGCTGACCACGCCGGAGCGCAGCAGCTCGAAGCCGTAGTGCGCGGCCTCTATCTCGGCGGCGATGGACAGCTCCTTGCGGTAGTCGGCGCCGTACCAGGAGGTGAGGAAGCGGCCGATCAGACCGCCCGCCGACACCACGAGCGGCAGCTCGGGCAGTTCGCTCGCGCCGACCGAGGCGCCCGGAAGGCGGTCCTCGGACAGGTTGGTGAGCAGCGAGAGTCCGCTGCGCCGCCACTCGATGACCTCGTAGGGGTCGAGCTCGGCCTCCTCGCCCTCGATGACCACGACACTGCCGCAGACCAGGTCGAGTTCCTTGGTCCGCAGCTTGGTGAAGAGGTCTCCGGTACGGACGTGGGTGACCTTCAGGTCGACGCCCCGGCGTTCGTAGGCGTCGCTCACTCGCTCCACCGCGTCCAGGAGAAACCCCAGCGTGTAGCGGGTGGAGCCGACCGAGAGGGTGCGGCCGAGGCGGCGGCGCGCGTCGTGCAGACCGTCCGTCCACTGGCCGAGCGTGCGCCGTGCCAGGTCGACGAGGGTCTCGCCGGTGGGGGTGAACAGGACGTCCTTGCCGCGCCCCCGCTTGAGGACGAGGGCTTCTCCGCACAGCGCTCCGAAGGTGCGGTTCATCGTGTCCAGCTGCTTCTGCACGCTGGACTGCTCGCGCCCGAGCACCCGGGCGGCGGCGAGCGCCGTGCCCGTCTCGTGCACGGCGAGCAGCGTACGTAATTGATCCATCGTGGTGTCCAGCAGCTCCGTGGGGTACTGCTGCGGACCGGATAAGGCCATGCTCGGCGACTCGCTCTCCGACTCCTTTGTGTTTTACGGCAATGCAGCATAGCCGCCGCGGAAACTGATCCGGAGAACACCCTAAATTATCTGGCGATTTCTTCCAGAAAAAGCTGGATGCGTTCCCTGTACCCGTGGAATGGTCGAGCCAATCCCGCTCGATCAATCATCTCTGCAAGGAGACTTACGCTCGTGAGCCAATACCAGGCCGCACCCGCGCACCACGGTCCCCACCCCGCGGGCCCCACGGGCCACTCGGGCCGCGCGGCCAGGCGACCCGGCACCCTCACCGCTCTGGTGTGGACCACGGTCCTCTCCGCGGTCGCCGCGATCATCGGCGCCGTCCTCGTCTTCGCCGGCGGCGACGACATGGCCGAGGAGAACATCAACGACGTCATCCAGGACCACCCGGACGTCGTCGGACTGCCCTCGGGGACGTCCGCGGCGGACATCAAGGCGCTGTCGGGTCCCATCTGGGACGAGATGGTCAGCGACCGTGCGGGCACCCTGTCCGCCCGTGCCGGCTTCGCGATATTCACCGCTGTCTGCCTGCTGATCTTCGCGCTCGCCGCCCGCAAGAGCGCCGCCGTCTGGGCCCGCGTCCTCATCACGATCTCGGCCGTGATCGCCCTGTTCCCGCACTTCCTCATCCTCGGCGACTACGAACCCGACTCGGTCTTCATCACGAGCCTGGTGGCGCTGTTCACAGCCATCGCGGCGATCGTGCTGTGCTGGCTGCCGCCCGTCAACCGCTTCGCGCGGGAGCGGAAGGTCACCGGCTAGCCGACGGCCGGTGACCGCGTGGGGCAGGTGCCGTCCGGGGGACGGCACCTGCCCCACGCGTGCGTGCGAGACCTCTGGTCAGAGCCGCGGGCCCGCAGGACGATGCCCGCGTGGAGCCCTACTGGGAACTGACCTTCGACGCCGACGGGGACGCCGACACCGCGCAGCGCGACCGCCTCCTCGCCGGGGTGGCCCGCGAGCGCGTCACCGATCTGCTCGTCCTCGCGCACGGCTGGAACAACGACCAGGACATGGCGACCGACCTCTACCGGCGGTTCTTCGCCCCCTGCCAGAACCTCGCGGGCACGGGCGTACGCCTGGGATACGTGGGCGTGATCTGGCCCGCGATCCGCTTCCCCGACGAGCCGATCCCCGACTTCGAGCCCTCCGCCGCGGCCACCGCCGGAGCGGGTGCGGGGCCCCTGCTCGACGAGCCGACCCGGCGGCTGCTCGCCGCGACGTTCCCCGGCCGCGACGCCGAACTGGAGCGGATCGGCGCCCTGTTGGCCGAGAGCTCCGGGGTCGCGTCCCGGCTCTACGAGTACGGCCGCCACGTACGCGATCTCGTGTCCGTGCACGAGAACAGCCCCGCACGGCGCTTCGCCGACGACATCTGGAGCGGTGAGCCCGCCATGCTGACCGACGACGCCGTCGAGGTGTGCGAGCTGTTCGCCGCCGCGATGGAGGGCACCGGGCAGCAGGAACTCTTCGGGAGCCTGCGCAAGCGGCTCTGGAACGGGGCACACGAACTCCTGCGCCAGGCCAGCTACTACGCGATGAAGCGCCGGGCGGGCACCGTGGGCCAGCTGGGCCTCGGTCCCACGGTCGGGCTGCTTGTCCGTGAGGTGCCCGCGCTGCGGGTGCATCTGATCGGGCACAGCTTCGGCGCGCGGCTCGTGTCGTACGCGCTGCGCGGGATGCCGGAGTCGGTGCGCGGTGTGAAGTCGACGACACTGCTCCAAGGGGCGTTCTCGCACTACGCGTTCTCCGACCGGCTGCCGCACGACCCGCGGCGCGGCGGTGCGCTGCACGGCGTACAGCGCCGCATCGACGGCCCGCTGGTGTCCTGCTACTCGCGCCACGACGACGCCCTGGGCAAGATCTATCCCCTCGCCTCGAAGATCGCCGGGGACTCGTCGACCTTCCTCGGCCTCTGGGAGCGGTGGGGCGCCATCGGCTACGACGGGATCAGGGCGGTGGACGGCGCCAAGCGCGTCAAGCTGGGCCGGGCGATCCCCGCCAAGGGGTGTGTGAGCGTGGACGCGGCGTCGGTGGTGCGGCGCGGCGGTCCGCCCTCCGGTGCGCACAGCGACATCTGCCACGAGGAACTGGCGCGCGTCGTGTTCGCCGCAGGACGGATCGCCCTCGCCTGAACTCCCTTGCGCCTGGCGGTGCTTGGGGAACCTCTGCAGAAGCTCCTCATAGCTCCAGCTCACGGCCGCCTTATGTCAGCCATCGAAAATCGGATGGAAGCCGAGGGAGCCGAATCGCGTGTCGATACGTCTACTCGGCAACGTCCGAGAACGTGCGACGGAGGTGCAGGGCGATGGCCGGATTCCGGAGTCTCGCGAGACAGGTGCGTGATCCCGAGAGCGATCTGGCGCTGCGGCGCTACTCGCTCCGCAAGTGCCTGGAGAGGTTCGCTCCTTACGGCCACCGGGCGACCTGGGACCATCTGTGCTCCCGGGCGGGCTTCGGGCCCGAGGACCGGTCGCCCGATCCGGCGCGGCTCGTTGCCGCGCTCGACGAACTGGAGGCGGCGCGTGCGGTCTGGCTCTCCTACGAGGAGGGTTTCGCGGAGCGCCGCCGCAAGGAGAAGCACGACGGTCTGCGCCGGCCGGGCAGCGTGGACGACTGGCACCGGTGCACCTGGGGCGGATGCGGCGTCGCCTGGTGCGACGACCCCGGCATCCATCCCTCCGAGCCGCTCGCCGAGGTGCTCCGCCGGCTGATCGCGGCGCTCGAGCGGGACCCCGGCACGGTCTGCCCCGTGTGTGTGCGGCCCGATCTCGTCTGGAAGCACGGCCTGGCGCACGAGCCGTCATCGGGCCCGGTCTGCACGAACTGCGGGATCGTGGTGCCGATCCCGGTGCTCACGCCCGCGACGACGGCACGGGCGCGAACGAGGCGGGAACGACCGCTGGTCTCGGCCTGATCAAAACCGGTTCAGCCTGACCAGAACCGGTTCGGCCTGACCAGAACCGGTTCAGCCTGACCAGAACCGGTTCAGGGGGTCATGACATCCGTCTGGACGGCCAGCTTGAACTCGGCGAGCACGAGCGGCGCGGCGATCTTCACGTCGCCCGCGCCGCGCGCCGACACCTTCAGACCGACCGGTGTCTGCGGATGCACGAACATCTGCCAGGTGTACGTCCGGTACTGCCCGCCCCGGGTGGGCACCCAGTCGGTGGTGGCCGTCGAGTCGTACCCCGTCGAGCCGCCGAGCGGATCACGCACATAGCGTGCCCGGTACTCGGTGGGCCGGCCGTCCGGCTTCCAGAAGACCATCGCGGACAGGGTGCCCCAGCCCTCGTGGCTGGGCCAGATGAGCCCGGAGCGGGCGTCCGGGAACTGGGACGGGCTGGTGTGCCCCTTGCCGGGGTCGTGCATGTGCCACGGGTCGTACGACTCCTCGGCGTCGTCGTACGGGAACCGCACGAGGTGGTAGCCGTCACTGTCGTACGTGATCTTCTGCGGCCCAGTCCTCGCGGCTTCCCACTTCAACGAGCAGACGGCGATTCCCATCGGCCCTCCCCTGTGTGTTGTCCTGTGGTGATGCGGCTATGTCTGAACGGCGCCCGCGGCGCGGGCGATGGTGCGGTGATCCCGGTGTCGCCCGGGGCGATGGCCGAGTCCGTGGCGCAGGCCGTCGCGGCCGGTGCACGGGATGTTCATGTACACCCCAAGTCCCCTTGTGGACAAGACACTTTGTCGCCGCGCGCGGTTGCGGCCACGCTCGAGGCGCTGCGTTCCACGGCCTCCGTCCCTATAGGGGTGACCACCGGCGCGTGGGCCGAAACGGATCCTGACCGGCGGGTGGCACAGATCCGCGCCTGGACGGTGCTCCCCGACCACGCGTCGGTCAACTGGCACGAGCCGGGCGCGGAAGCGGTGGCCGAGGCGCTGCTCGAGCGGGGCGTGGGCGTCGAGGCGGGCCTGTGGTCCGGCACGGACGGCGCGCGGCGGTTCGCCGCGTCCCCGCTCGGCCCGCGCGTCCTGCGGGTCCTCGCCGAGGTGACGGACCCCGACCCCCGGAGGGCTCCGGACGCGGCCCGCGCGCTGCTCGCCGCGATCGGCGCCGCGCACGGCCGCCCGGTGCTGCTGCACGGTGAGGACGGCGGGGCGTGGCCGGTGCTTCGCCTGGCGGGGCGGCTCGGCCTCGCGACCCGCGTCGGCCTGGAGGACACGCTGTTCCTGCCGGACGGGCAACGGGCCGCGTCGAACGCTCAGTTGGTCTCGGCGGCGCTGTCCCAGTACAAGTGGGCCCAGCGGTCTTCGTAGGGCAGGGCGAGCAGCTCGATGCGGGTGACGAGGCCGGGGTCGGCTCCGGCGGCACGCAGCCGGGGCGGTGCGTGCTCGGCCAGCCACAGCTGCACCTCGCGGACGGGCTCGTCGCGGTCGAACCAGTACCACCACGGCACGACACCGCTCGCGTCGTCGCTCAGCAGGTCCTGCTCCCACGCCTCACAGGCCCACACGAGCTCCTGGTCGCCGGGCCCGCCCACCGGCTCATCGGCCCAGCGCGCCAGGAGGGGCGTGACGGTGCCGCCCATGTCGGCGCAGCAGGCGAAGACATCGGTGACGTCGTACGGAGAGGAGTCCTGCCGCAGGAAGTCGTCCCACCAGGCGTCGATGAACTCCCGTACGGCGGCGGCCTGCGGGTCCGGCCAGTCGGGCCAGCCCGCGCGGCCGAGACCGCAGGCCGCGTAGCCGAGCCCTTCGAAGGCGCCGCTCGCCAGCCAGGTGGTGAACTGCGGCAGGAGGCGGCGCAGGACGGCCGGGTGGTCGTCGAAGTGGCTGGGCTCCTTGTGCACGAACATCCGCAGGAGATCGTCGGGGAGCGGTACGTCCGGGCGGTGCAGCAGCGCGATGTCCGCTTCCGCGTAGCAGTGGGTGCAGCCGGTCTCGCCCGGTGCGGCGGTCAGGCCGCCGAAGAGGTCGTGGATGCGGTCGAGCGCCGCGGCGAGGCGGGGCGTGACGGTCATGGCGGGGGGCATGGCGGGGGTCCTGCGGGACTCCGGTGCGCGGTGGCGGGTGCCGCCGGCCGAAGAGCGTGACGTTATCAGGGCGATATTCGGTCGCTCCATCGCTTTGTCGTCGGGAGAGTTGGGGGCGATGACAGTCCAGATGACAGTCCAGCCGCGCACACCTGATCTGCGCGAACCCTAGGAGCCCGTTCCATGTCGACGCTGCGCGTCACCGCCGAAGTGCTGACCGTCCATGAGCATCCCAACGCCGACGCCCTCGAGCTGGCCCAGGTGGGCCTGTACCGAGCCGTCGTCGCCAAGGGTGCCTACCGCACCGGCGACAGCGCCCTCTACATCCCCGAACAGTCCGTGCTGCCCGCCGAGTTGATCGAGGAGCTGGGCCTGACGGGGCGGCTCGCGGGCGGCAAGTCGGACCGGGTCAAGGCGGTACGGCTGCGGGGCGAGCTGTCGCAGGGCATCGTGTGCCGGCCGCGGGCGCTCGCGGATGTCGACCTGGCGGCCGCCGCGGCGGACGGCACGGACTTCGCGGAGCGGCTCGGCGTCGTCAAGTGGGTGCCGCCGGTGCCGCCCACGATGGACGGCGAGGTGGAGGCCGCGCCGGATCTGCTGCCGTGGGTCGACATCGAGAACGTCCAGCGCTATCCGGACATCTTCGAGCCCGGTGAGCCGGTGGTCCTCACGGAGAAACTGCACGGCTCGGCCTGCCTCCTGACGTACGTGGCGGACGGCGGCCGCGTCCATGTCTCGTCGAAGGGCTTCGGCTCCAAGTCCCTTGCGCTGAAGAGGGATCCGCGCAATCTGTACTGGCGCGCGGTGCACGCCCACGGGGTGGCGACCGCTGCGGCCGCGCTGGCCGAGCGGCTCGGCGCGCGCCGGATCGGCGTCTACGGCGAGGTGTTCGGCGCGGGCGTCCAGGACCTGACGTACGGCGCGGACGGCCGCCGGGACACGATCGGTTACGCCGCGTTCGACGTCTGCGCGGACATCGACGGCACGCTGCGCTGGCTCGACCCGGCGAAGGTGCTTGACGGTGAACTGCCGTTGGCGCCACGGCTGTACGAGGGTCCGTACGACGCGGATGTGGTGTTGGCGACCGCCACGGGGCGCGAGACGGTGTCGGGCCGCGAACTGCATCTGCGGGAGGGTGTGGTGATCCGGCCCGCGGTCGAGCGGTACAGCGCGATGACGGGAGGCCGTGCCATCGCCAAGGCGGTCAGCGCCGCCTATCTGACGCGGAAGGGCGGTACGGAGTTCGAGTAGGTCGCTCTTCACGGGCTCCGCCCCTGTCGATCGCGCGCGTCCCGAGTTCGCGGGCGGTCTCCACGAACGCCCGTACATGCGGCGCGGGGGCGGACTCGGGCAGGACGAGCGCCCATTCGGTGGGCGGCGCGTCGTCGATCGGGACCAGCACCACTCCGGGGTACGTGTAAGAGCGCGGGACATGGGCGTTGAGCGGGCAGACCGCGCGCCCGGCCGCGACCAGGGCCAGGACCTCGTGGAAGGTCCTGGCCCGCGGGCCGCGGTGGACCAGGCGCCCGCCCGGCGTCCGCTCCGGGCACATCGCCCCGAACCACTCCCCGGGAGTACGCGGGCCGGGGTCCGGAACCGTCCGGCCGGGTCCTCGAGTGACACGCGGGCCCGTGACGCCAGATCGGAGACCGCGGCACGGCCAGGACCCGGCCCTCCGTCAGCACTACGGAACCGGGGCAAAGTCCGGGTCCGGGCACCGGGAGCCACATCAGTTGCGCCGACACCTCGCCTGCCCGTATCCGGGCGAGCGGATCGCTGAAGTGGTACTCCACGAACTCCACACCGCACTGGGGGTGGCGGGCGCGGAACTCCTCGACCAGGGAGAGATGCAGCCGCTCAGCGGTCCGGCCGAAGTGCAGTTCCTCGGCCGGCGTCAGGAAGATCTCGATGTCCCGCAGTTCCACGGCTCCCCTGTCCCGACCACCGCCGTACCGGAGCGGTTCGCTCAGCGCTGCCCCTCCTCCGCCACCTGGACATGGTCCGCGATGCCCACCACCAGGACCCGCGTCCCCTCCTCCAACGGCCGCCACCGGTGGGGCAGTTCCGCCGCGCAGTACAGCGTGTCGCCCCGCTCGAGGCGGTAGACGGAGCCCGCCGCCTCCACCTCGGCCGAGCCGTCGGCGACGTACAGGACCTCGTCGTTGCGGTGGCGGAACTCGCGGCCCCAGCCGTGGTCGCCGGTGAACTCCAGGGCGTGCAGCCGCTGGTGACCGCGGACCAAGGGGCGCATCCGGGCCTCGCGGGCGCCCTCGCCCTCGCTCACCGCGGCCGAGTCGCCGCGCACCACGTCCACCGGGCGCGGCGCCTGCGCCGCGGCGAGGAGCTGGACGGCCGTGGTGTCGAGGGCGTCGGCGATGCGCTGCAGGGATCCCATGCTGGGCCGGGAGCGGCCGTTCTCCACCTGGCTGAGGAAGGGTGCCGATACCCCCGCCCGCGCCGCCACTTCGGCCAGCGTCAGGTCCAGGGCGCGGCGCAGCCTGCGGATCCCGGGACCGATCTGCGGGGTGTCCGCATCCGTCGTACCCATATCGCGAAGCCTATCTCTTGGGTTAACGTCCTCCGCACCACTTAAGAAAGTTAAGTAGACGAGAGGACGGATCCCCCTATGGCCCGCGTGGACCAGAATCAGCGCCGCCGTCGCGGCACCGGCTTGATGGCCTTGGACGAGGACGCCAGTTACGGCGGCTACACCCTCTTCGCGCCGCTCACCGGCGGTGGCGAGGTCTATCTGATCGACACCCGCGGCGAGATCGCCCACCAGTGGAATCTCCCGCACCGCCCGGGCCGGCACGCCCGGATCCTGCCGAACGGGAACCTCGCCTACAACGGCGTGCTCCCCGACGAGCCCGCGCTCTTCCCGATGTGGCACAAGTACCGCGGCGGGATCATGCAGGAGATGGCCCCGGACGGCACGGTCCTGCGCGAGCACCGCGACCCGCTCCAGCACCACGACGCGCACCACTACGGCGACGGACGGCTGCTCTACACCGCCCTGGAGCCGCTGACCGGCGAGGCCGCCGCGGCCGTGCGCGGCGGTGTGCCAGGATCCGAGGCCGACGGCGGCACGGTGTGGGCCGACACGATCGTCGAGGTGGACGCGGACGGGAACAGGACGTGGGAGTGGAAGGTCTCCGAGCACCTCGGGCGTGCGGACTTCCCGCTCCACCCGGACTATGCCCGCGAGCACTTCCCGCTGATCAACAGCGTCCTTCCGACGAGCGACGGCAACATCCTCGCCAGCTTCCGCTCGGTCTCCGCCGTCGCCGTCATATCGCGTGCGAGCGGTGACATCATCTGGCGTTCCGAGCCCGGCGTCGTCTCCCAGCAGCACTGCCCCACCGAGCTGCCGAACGGGAACTTCCTCGTCTTCGACAACGGCGTCTTCCGGCCGCGCTGGGACGTGCCGTTCAGCCGCGTCATCGAGATCGAGCGGTCGAGCGGAAAGGTCGTCTGGGAGTACCACGACCCGGCCCGCGAGTCGTTCTTCGCGCCCTTCATGGGCAGCGCTCAGCGGCTGCCGAACGGCAACACCCTGGTCACCGACTCCCCCGCGGGCCGCCTCTTCGAGATCACCGCGGACGGCTATCTCTGCTGGGAATACGTCGTGCCGAACTTCGGCGGCTACGAGGAAGAGGAGGTCCGCGAACTCTTCCCCTCCGAACCCAACGCCGTGTTCCGCGCCTACCGTTACGCGGCGTCCGAACTGCCCTGGCTGACCGCGGCGCACGACTCCGCGAAGGGCTGACCCGGTGGCCGCCGCCGTCGACGAACGTCTGCCGCTGCCACGCCTCGCCCCACTCGCCGTCCAGCATCTGCTGGCCGGCGTGGCGGCCCCCGTCTCCTCCGTGATCCTGATCGGCACGACGCTGCGGCTCACCGCCGGGCAGACCGCCTCGCTGCTCAGCGCCACACTGGTGCTGTGCGGGATCGGCGCGCTGTTCCAGTCCCTGGGCGTGCGGGCGCTGCGCGTCGGCGCGCGGCTGCCGTTCCTGATGCTGCCGGGCGGCGCCGCGGTGGCGATCTTCCTGCAGATCGCGAAGGAGTACGGGCCCGCGACGGCCTCGGGGTCCGTGCTGCTCGCCGCGGCCTTCCTGATCTGCGTACTGCCGTTCTACGGACGGGTGGTGCGGCTTTTCCCGCCGCTGGTGATGGGGACGACGGTCGTCCTGATCGGCATCAACATGATCAAGGTGACGGCGCCGATGGTGGCGTCGGATCCCGGCCCCGGATTCGCGACGCTCGCCGTCATCGCCGTCCTCTTCCTCGTCCTGCGCGGCGTATGGCGGCAGATGGCGGTGCTCTTCGGGCTCGCGGGCGGCACGGTCGTGGCGCTCCTGCTCGGCACGGACATCCATCTCGCGTCCGGCGCCGCGTTCGCCCTGCCGGACCTGTTCCCTTACGGTGCCCCGCAGTTCGATCTGCTCGCGGCCGTCCCGCTGCTCGTCTTCGCGCTCGCCTCGCTCGCCGAGGCCACCGGGCAGACCGTGCTCAACAGCGAGGCGGTCGGCCGCACCCCGGACGCGGGCCGCGACGTACCGCGCATCGCCCGCGCCGACGCCCTGGTCTCGCTGGGCGCCGGTGTCTTCGGTACGTCGCTGATGGTGACCAGCGCCGAGAACATCGGCATCGTCCAACTGACCCGCGTACGCAGCCGGTTCGTGACGGCGGGCGCGGGCGTGCTGCTCGTCGTGTGCGGCCTGTTCACCCCGCTGACCCGGCTGCTCGCCGCGATCCCCGAGCCCGTGGTCGGCGCCGCGGGTCTGGTGATCTACGCGGTCATCGCGGCCCTCGGCTTCAGCATGCTCTCCCGGGTCGACCTGACGCACGGCACCGGCAACGTGGTCGTCGCGCTCGCCCTGGTCGTGGGGCTGCTCCCGGTGATGGCCCCCGAGATGTACGCGGGCCTGCCGTCCTGGGCGCACACGCTCTTCGGCAGCGGAGTGGCCGCGGGGGCGCTCGCGGCGGTGCTGCTGAGCGCCGTCTTCCGCAGGCTGGGGCCGGGCGAACCGCCCGAGGTCACTTCCGCGTCTGCCGCTCCACCAGCAGACGGGAGCCCGTGAGCCGGTCGCCGAAGACGTCGTCCGGGTTGGAGAGCACACACGTCTCCAGGGAGAGACAGCCGCAGCCGATGCAGTCCGTGAGGTGATCGCGCAGGCGGCCCAACTGCTTGATGCGCTCGTCCAGTTCCGAGCGCCAGGTCTCCGAGAGGCGCGCCCAGTCCTCGCGGGTCGGGGTGCGCTCCTCGGGGAGCGAGTCGAGCGCGTCACGGATGGTGGCGAGCGGGATGCCGACGCGCTGCGCGGCCCGTACGAAGGCGACGCGGCGCAGCGCGTCACGGTGGTAGCGGCGCTGGTTGCCCGAGGTACGACTGCTGCTGATCAGGCCCTTGGACTCGTAGAAGTGCAGGGCGGACACGGCGGCGCCGCTGCGGGCCGACAACTGGCCGACCGACAGCTCGTGGATCTTCTCTGGGATCTGGGGCACCCCTCAGACCCTAATGGCTGATCCGTTGACACACACCGACGCACCCCGCATGCTGAGCAAGCGCTTAGTTCGAATTCTTTGAGGAGGCCAGGGACATGGCAGAGCCGAGGATCTTCGCGTCGGCCGACGATCTGCGTGCCGGAGTCGGCGAGCAGCTCGGGCAGAGCGATTGGCTGGAGGTCGACCAGAAGCGGATCGACCAGTTCGCCGACGCCACGGGCGACCACCAGTGGATCCACGTGGACGCGGAGAAGGCGGCCCAGGGCCCCTTCAAGACGACCATCGCGCACGGCTATCTGACGCTGTCGCTGCTGCCGAGCCTGGTGCCGCAGGTCATGCGGGTCGAGGGCATGAAGATGGGCGTCAACTACGGCACCAACAAGGTCCGCTTCCCCTCCCCCGTGCCCTCGGGCTCCCGGGTGCGGGCGACCGCGGTCCTCAAGGAGGTCGAGGCGACCAAGGACGGCGGCGTGCAGGTGACCGCCGTGGTCACCGTCGAGCGCGAGGGCGGCGAGAAGCCCGCGTGCGTCGCGGAGTCGGTGTCCCGCTACTACTTCTGAGACGCGCGGGGCTCAGGAGGCCTGCTTCCGAGCCCCCACCATCCGCAGCACGAGGTCGGCGTAGAGCGCGCCGACCTCGTCGGGCGTCCGGTGTCCCGCGGCGTTGAACCAGCGGGCGACGTCGATGCAGAGCGAGAGCACGGCGAGCGTGGTGCCCGGCACGTCGGGGACGTCGAACTCCCCTGCCCGCACCCCGTCGTTGATCATGTCCCGCACCGCCGCGTCCGACCGCCTGCGCAGCGCGACGATCTCCGTGCGGTGCTCGTCGCCGAGCGCGTCCAGCTCGTACTGGACCACCCGCGCGGTCATGTGGTGGGCGGCGTGCCAGCGGACGAAGGACCGCACGGCGGCCGCGAGCCGCTCCGCCGCGGTGCCAGGGCCGTCGGCGGCGGCCCGCAGGATCGCGAGGGCCTTGTCGTGGCCGATCCTGCTGATCCGGTGGAGCAGCTCTTCCTTGGTCTTGTAGTGGATGTAGAGCGCCGCGGGACTCATGCCCGCGCGGCCCGCGATGTCCCGCGTCGTCGTCGCGTGGTACCCGCGCTCGGCGAAGGCCTCGACGGCGGCGACGAGCAGCCGCCTCGCCGCGTCAGGCGTGACCTCGCCCCATGGCTGGTCCTCGACCTCGGTCTCCTCCGCCGCGCTCATGCCCACTCCTTCCGCCGGTCGGAAGGGACACCATACCCCTGGCAGTGAGCAAGCGCTTAGGCGCCGGATCAGGCCGGCGGCCTGAACGGGTCATGCCGTCGGCTTGAACGGGTCATGCCGTCGGCTTGAACGGGTCATGATCGGCGAGGATCTTCTCGAGGCGGGCCTGGTCCACGCGGCTGACGATCTGGTCGGCCTCCTGCCGGTCCCTGACGACCTTGGCGAGCGTGAACGCGGACGTCGTCAGGTACAGCACGGAGACGGCGAGAAAGGCGCGGATCCAGCCGCTGACGTCGAGGCTGTAGATGCCGCCGGCCGTCGCGGCCAGCGCCACGGCGAACGAGGCGACCGCCTGGCCGTAGTAGGCGGTGGTGTTCTGCTGCTTGACCGGTGTCTCACTCATGCCCCAGAGCCTGGCGCGGGATCACCGCAGCCACATCCGCTCTCGTACTCAACTCGGGTACTCAGTACGCCCGCCGGGCCCAGCGGCCTCAGAACGCCGAGACCCCCGTCAGCGCCCGGCCGATGACCAGCTTCTGGATCTGGCTCGTGCCCTCGTAGAGCGTCATCACGCGGGCGTCGCGCAGCAGCTTGCCCGCCGGGTACTCGTCGATGTAGCCGTAGCCGCCGAAGACCTGGAGCGCGTTGTTGGCGGCGCGGACGGCGGCCTCCGACGCGAACAGCTTCGCCTTGGAGGACTCCGTGGTGAAGGGCTGCCCCCGGTCGATGAGGTCGGCGACCCGCCAGGTGAGCAGCCGGGCCGCGTCCACGTCCACCGCGATGTCGCTGATCAGCTCCTGGACCAGTTGATGGTGGGCGATGGTCTTGCCGAACTGCTCGCGCTCGGTCGCGTACGTCACCGCCGCGTCCAGGGCGGCCTGGGCGAGGCCCACGCATCCGGCGGCGACCGACATCCGCCCCTTGGCGAGCGCCGACATGGCGACCGAGAAGCCCTTGCCCTCGGGCGCGAGCATCGCCGACGCCGGGACGCGGACGTCCTCGAGGACCAGCTCGGCGGTGGCCTGGCCGCGCAGGCCGAGCTTGCCGTGGATGGTGCGGCGGCTCAGGCCGGGGGTGTCGGTCGGCACGAGGAAGGCGGAGACGCCCTTGTGTCCGGGGGCGTCGGTCGACCGCGCGAAGAGGAGCACGACATCGGCCCAGGTGCCGTTCGTGATGAACATCTTGGAGCCGTTGATGACGTAGTCGTCGCCGTCGCGCACGGCCTTCGTCGAGAGGTTCCCCGCGTCGGATCCGGTGCCCGGCTCGGTGAGCCCGAAGCAGCCGACGTACGCGCCGGAGGTGAGCCCCGGCAGCCACTGCCGCTTCTGCTCCTCGCTCCCCCAGTACGCGACGGTCTTGGCCACGAGCCCCAGCGAGACCGAGACGATGCCGCGCACGGAGGAGTCGCCGCGCCCCAGCTCCTCGGTCACCAGGCAGTACGCCAGGTGGTCGCCGCCCGAGCCGCCGTACTCCTCGTCGATCGTCAGCCCGAGGAAGCCGACCTCGCCGAGCTTCTTCACGATCGACCGGTCCACGCTCTCGGCGCGGTCCCACTCCACGACGTGCGGGGCGATCTCGCGCTCGACGAAGTCCCTGGCGAGCCGCTTGACGGCGATCTGCTCCTCGCTGAGCTCCAGATTCATCGAGAACACCCCACTTTTCCCGGCTCTCCCGGATTTAAATTAGCACTGCTAGTTTCTGTCGGCAGCCCTACTATGTGCCGCATGGCCCGACCGCGCAAGCCCCTCCTCAGCAGAGATCGCATCGTCGAAGCGGCGCGCGCGCTCGTGGACGCCGAGGGCCTCACGGCCGTCTCGACGCGCCGGCTCGCGGCCGAGCTCGGGGTGAGCGGACCCTCCCTCTACAACCACTTCCGCACCAAGGACGAGATCCTCGAGGCGGTCGCCGACTCGGTCAGCGCCCAGGTCGATCTGTCGATGTTCGATCCCGCCGACGAGCGCGACTGGCGCACGGCCCTGCACGACTGGGCGGTGTCCTACCGGGCGGCGCTCACCCTGCACCCGAACATCGTCCCCGTGCTCGCCCACGGTCCGGGCCGCCGCCCGGCGGGCCTGCGCCTCGCGGACGCGGTCTTCGGCGCGATGGTCGACGCGGGCTGGCCCGCGGCGCAGGCGACGTCCATCGGCGCGCTGCTGCGGTACTTCGTCATGGGCTCGGCGCTCGGCTCGTTCGCCGGGGGCTTCGTGGACGACGAGGCGGCGTACGACCCGGCCGACTATCCACACCTCGGCCAGGCCCACCTCCTCGCCGACCGCCAGCAGCGGATCGACGAGCGGGCCTTCGACACCGGCCTGCGGGCCCTGCTCGACGGTCTCGCCCTGCAGTACGAGCAGGTGGCGACGCCCGCCGCCTGACGGGGGCGCGGGGTTCACGGCACACCAAGGCGCCATATCGCCCGGCACGTGCGTAGATGTAAAGTGCATCCGCCTTGCCGGGCGAAACATGGATGTAACACGGGAGTGAGTCGTGCGGCCCTCAACGGATGCCAGGCGCCCGCCTCTTGGGGTGCTCCCCTTCGCCGCCCAGGTCCTGCGCGGCCACGCGCAGGTCACCTTCCTGCCCAGCGCGGCCGCGGGCGCCGTCTTCTGCGTCGCGCTGTTCGCGGCGGGCTGGGAGTACGGGCTCTACGGCCTGGCGGGCACGGCCGTCGGCACCGCCACCGCGCGAGCCCTCGGAGCGCCGCGCGAAGGCGTGTCGACCGGCCTCGAAGGCTTCAACGCCTGCCTCACCGCGCTGTGTTTCGCCGTGTTCCTCGGCGCGGGGCACCTGTCCACGGCCGTGCTCGCGCTCGCGGGGTGCGTGGTCGTCACGGTCGTGACGGCGGCCATGACGCATCTGCTCGGCGTCTGGCGGCTGCCGCCCCTGACGATGCCGTACTGCCTGCTGGCCGGCGTGATGACGCTCGCGGCGCCCGGCTTCGAGCGGGTAGGCCAACACGCGAACGGCCCCGGGCCACTCCCACGGGCGGCAACCGGCCCCACCACTCTCCAACTCACCGACCTGGCCAGGGCCTTCTTCGCCGACTTCGGCCAGATCTTCTTCATGCCGCAGTGGTACGTCGGTGCTCTCCTCCTCCTCGGCCTCTTCGTCGCGAGCCGTCGCGCGGGCGCCGTGGCGTGCCTGGGCAGCCTCGTCGGCATCGGTGCGGCGTGGGCGCTCGGGGCGCCCGCCGCGCGGATCGCCGACGGCTCGATGGGATACAACTCGGTGCTCGTCGCCCTCGCGTTGTGCGGCACCTTCCTGCCGGTCCGCGGGGCGACTCTCACGTACGCACTCGTGGGCGCGGCCACCGTGACCGCCGTCGGCCCCGCGCTCTCCGCGCTCCTCGCACCGTCCGGCGGGCACGCCTTCACCTGGCCGTTCATCCTGACGACGCTCGTGTTCCTCGCGGCGAGCCGGTCCTTCCCTCGATTGTGTACGACGATTCCGGCGCCGTCAGGGCAGACAGCACCGGAATCAGCCGCGACCGGGGCCGTCAGCGGGAACTCGCCCGCCCCGCAAGCACCTTGATCGAGATCAGGGCGATCACCGCGAGCCCGATGATGTACGCGGAGACGGCCATCGAGGTGCCCGTCGCCTCAAGGAGCAGCACCATCACGAACGGCGCGAGCCCGCCGCCGAACACCGCCGCGATCTGGTAGCCGAGCGAGGCTCCCGTGTACCGCATCTCGGCCGTGAACAGCTCGGCGAAGAGCGCGGCCTGCGGCCCGTACATGATGCTCAGGAAGCAGCTGGTGACGAACGTCCCGACGGCCAGCCACAGCAGCGATCCGGTGTCGATGAGCAGGAACATCGGCACCGCCCAGACCGCGAGCCCGGCCGCGCCGATGGCGTAGATCCGCAGCCGCCCGATGCGGTCGGAGAGCGCCGCGGAGGCCGGGATCAGGGCGAGTTGGGTGAGGCTGACGCAGAGCGAGACGGTGAGGACCGCGCTGCGCTTCATGTCGAGCTCGCGGGTGGTGTAGTCGAGGACGCCGGTGATGATGATGTAGAAGGTCGCCGTGTTCACCGCGAAGGAGCCGCCGGCCAGGAAGACGGTGCCGAGGTGGTGGCGCAGGATGGTGCGCAGCGGCGAGCTCTTGCTGCCCCCGTCCCCCTGCTCCCCCTTCTCCTTCTCCCCCTTCTCCTTCTTCTCCTTCTCGGCGAGGGCCTTCTCCGCCTCGCGGAACTCGGGTGTCTCCTCGACGCGGGTGTGGATGTACCAGGCGAGGACGAGGACGAGGATCCCGACCATGAACGGCACCCGCCAGCCCCACGCCTCGAAGGCGCTCTCGCTGGTGGCGGCGCCCACGACCAGGAAGACGGTGTTGGCGGTCACCACGCCGATGGGGACGCCCAGTTGGACCAGGCTGCCGTAGAGGCCGCGCTTGCCATCGGGGGCGTACTCGGTGGCCATCAGCATCGCGCCGCCCCACTGCGCGCCGACGGCGATGCCCTGCAGGACGCGGAGGGTGACGAGCAGGATCGGCGCGGCGATGCCGACCGTCTCGTACGTGGGGAGCAGACCGATGCCGGTGGTGGAAAGGCCCATCAGGGTCAGCGCGAGGACCAGCATGGGCTTGCGGCCCCGCTTGTCCCCGAGCTGGCCCGCGATGACGCCGCCGATCGGCCGGGCGAGGAAGCCGACGGCGAAGGTCGCGAAGGCGGCGAGGACTCCTGCGGAGGAGCTGCCCGCGGGGAAGTAGAGGTCGCCCAGGACGAGGGCGGCGGCTATCCCGAAGACGAAGTAGTCGTACCACTCGACCGCGGAGGCGAGCGCGGCGGCGGTGGCGACCTTGCGGCGGTGGGGATCCGCCGGGTCCTGGGACTTCTGGGTGGGAGCGGAGAGGGAGGCTGCGGAGGTCGGTGCGGGGTCCATGCGGGTGCACACTCCGGTGGTTCCGGGGACGGGACAGGGGGTGGCGCCGTGATTGCAGGGAACGTACCGACCAGTGGGTATGTGGTCAACGGTTCGGACAGGAAGTTCTTTCCTTCAGCCCTGCCCACCGCCCGATCTGTCTATTATACACATCTCCGAGCCCACGAGACGCTCATGAAA
>NZ_SRIC01000065.1 GCF_004684775.1 Streptomyces sp. MZ04 | reverse complement strand
CAGCCGCACGGTCCGCCCCCACCTGAAGCTGATCCTGGAGACCATGCGGCCGAACCCGGCCTACATCGTCAGCCGCAGCATGGACCTGCTCGCCTGGAACCCCGGCGGCCTCGCCCTGTACGCGGGACTCGCCGACTGGCCCGTCAAGCAGCGGAACCTGGCCCGCTACCTCTTCCTCCACCCCGCCGCACACGAGCTGTTCCCCGACTGGGAGAACCTGGTCCGTTCCTGCGTCGCCCGGCTGCGCGCCGAGGCCGGCACCAACCCCGACGCCCCCGACTTCACCAGCCTCGTCGGCGAGCTGCTCCTCAAGAGCCCGGACTTCGCCAGGCTGTGGGAACGCTACGACGTCGTCGGCCGCAAGAAGGTCCAGAAGACCTTCCACCACCCCACGGTCGGCGTCCTCACCCTCAGCGGCCAGAGCATGCACCTCGACGGCACCCCCGGCCAACGCCTCAGCGCCTACACCGCCGAACCGGGCACCCCCGACCACGACGCCATGCTCCTCCTCGACCTGACCGCCGAGCCGGCGGCCCCCGCCCCGACCGCCGGGCGGAGCTCATGAGCCGCCGTCACGTCACTGCCAGGTGGCCGCGGTGGTGCCGCGGGGTCTCGGACTCGGACCCGGTCTCGGACTCGGCCTCATCGAGCAGGGCGAGGGCGAAGTCGGCGTAAGAGATACGGGCCGCCATGTCGCCGTGTTCGCGCACGCTGTAGTGGCCGGTGCGCCCGCCCTCGTGGTCGAAGTCGCCGGCCGGGCTCACATACACCCAGTCCAGTGCGCCACCCTCGGCACGGAGAATCTCCAGCCCGGAGGCGTGAGCCAGACAGAAGGGCCGAAACTCCGCGGGGAACCCGGGGGCGTCAAGGAGCCGGGTCCCGTCCGGGCCCGCCAGCAGCGTGGAGAGCCCGACCGAGACGAGCCGGTTCACCTCGGCCTTGCGCAGGCCCGTGACGAGGGAGTGCGCCGCGCTCCGGAAGAACGCGTCCGGGTCTGTGCCCTCGCCGTACGCCGCGGCCGCGTTGATCGCCGCGTCGTGGCCCTGCGCGAGGGAGGCGACATCCGCCACGTCGGTGACGTCGCCGGCGGCGATCCGTACGCCACTGTCGGTCGGGCCGCTGTAGCGCGCGGGCTCGCGCACCACCGCGGTGACCTCGTGCCCACGGCGGCGCGCCTCGGCGACTGCCTGCCGACCGGCACGGCCGCCCGCACCGAAAATCACGATCTTGCTCATCGTCGGAATACCTCCTGGTGAGTCGTTGCTCCGGAAGGTATCCGTGCGGGCGGTTACCACCTGGATACCGCGATACCGCGACACCGCCGGCGATCGGCGCGAGGCAGGAGATCTCCATGACGTACCGGCAGTCGTTGCAGCCGTTGCCTCCCGACATGTTCGACGAGCTGTGCCCGTCGTCGCTGCTGCCGTTCCGCTTCGGGGACAAGTGGGCGGCCCTGGTCATCCGCTGTCTGGAGGACGGCCCGCGCCGCTTCTCCCAACTCCGTGTGCCGCTGCACCGCGTCACTCCGAAGGTGCTGACGCAGTCGCTGCGCGGCCTGGAACGCGACGGGCTCGTGTCCCGCACGGTGTACGAGGACCCGCAGCCGCGGGTGGAGTACGCGCTGACGCCACTGGGCCGCAGCATGCTGGAGCCGATGTACGCGGCGTGTGCGTGGGCGGCCGCGCACTGGGACGAGTTGCTCGATGCGCGGGAGGCGTACGAGGACCGTGGTGCCGACGGTACGAGGACTACGTCGACCGCACCGGCCGTCCGTCCGGTCAGCGCCTCGCTGTCGCGCCGTCGATGACGAACGACGTCACCGACTGTGCGGGCACCTTGATGACGGCCTTCTTGTCGGTGACCGCGACGGGGTCGCGCCGTTCCAGCTTGCCGTCGGCGCTCGTCACGACGGGCGTGACCGTCGCGTCTCCGCTGACCCGGCGGAACTTGGACAGGTCGACCGTGACCGTCCGGCTGTCCGTGGTGCTGTTGACGTGGACCACCGTGGCACCGTCGTCCTTCGGGGAGACGGCCGCGGCGCTTGAGGTGTCGTCGACCTTGATGAGCCGGTCGCCGGGCTTGATGTAATGGGTGAAGTTGCGGGCCGTGTCGAACTTGGTGTTCGTCCGGACGGGGCAGCTCTCCAGGGTGTCCTCGGAGGTGCAGCTGAACGGGAGCTGGATGCTGCCCCAGTTGCCGCCCTTGGCGGATTCCCCGCCGGGCTTCATGTTGTCGTAGTCCTCGACCGGCTGCCAGAACACCCAGCCACGGGGCTCGAGTTCGCGCAGGTCGTCGACCATGTGCTGGGCCAGGCCGAGGCCGGGGCGCATGTCGGTGAAGGACTGGCCGTCGCCCCAGTCGCCCTCGACCTCGCTCATCCACAGCGGCTTGCCTGCCGCCTCGGCGAGGTCACGGACCTTGGTGCGGCCGCCCGTGCCGTACGTGTGGACGTTCATCTGCGCGACGAGATCGCGTACGTCGTCCGGGTAGGCGTTCCAGTTCTGCGCGAAGAGGTCAGGGTTGGTCTCGTCCATGGCCGAGATCCGCGCGCCGGTCTTCGCCTCCTTCAGGGCGGGGGCGAGGGAGCGTATGACCGTCTGCTGGAGGTCCGGTCCGATGTGGGCGCCCTCCTGACGGCCGCCGACCGGCTCGCCGTCCGGGCCCAACTCGGTCTTCCAGTAGTCGGTGTTGGGCTCGTTGAACGGGTCGATGGTGTCGACCTTGATGCCGTGCGCCTGCTCCAGGCGCCGGGTGGCGCCCGCGAGATAGGCGGAGAAGGCGTCCACCGAATCCGGCTTGAGCTGGTCGGCGTTGGCGTCGAAGCCGCCGGAGACATAGCCGCTCTTCGTCATGAACCACGGCGGTGAGTTGCTGAAGGTCTCCCAGTGGTCGATGTCGCCCTTGATGCGGTCGACCCACCAGCGCTGGGTGGCGTCGGCCTTCGGGTTCCAGTCCGCCGGGTCCTCGGCGTCCCACCAGTCGACGTCGTCGCGTGTGGTGCCGTCCGGGGCCTTCCACCAGCCCTCGACGGCTCCTCCCGCGCGGAGATAGTCCTTGACGTCGGGGGCGTTGCCGCCGCCGATGTTGTAGCGGGCGATGTTCAGTGCCAGGCCTTCGTCGCCGAAGAGGAGGCTCGCCAGCTTCTCGCGGATCTCCTCGGGATAGCCGCCGGTGACGTCGGCGAACCAGACGAGACTGGTCCCCCAGCCCTCGAACTTCTCCTGCTGGACGGAGGGGTCGGGCCGGACGGTGACGGCGGAGTCCGCCGCGGTGGCCGTCGACGAAGGGGCGGCCAGGAGTGTGGCGGTGGTGGCCAGGGCGGTGATCCCTACGACTCCGAGGAGATGACGTGATGTGCGGCTCTTCCGTGGTGCCATCGTGTGCTCCCAACTCGTGTGCGGTCAGAGAGGTGGCGCGGTCAGGTGGTGCGGGTCAGGTGGCTCGGGTCAGGTGGTGAGGGGGCGGCGCAGCACGGCGATCTCCCTTGGCGGCAGGACGAGTTCGCCCTCGGTGCCTACGTCGCCGGTGAGGACCTCGCCGCGCACGCCGGGCAGCGGCACCGGGGCGTCGGTGCGATTGACCAGGAAGAGGAAGCGGGCGTCGGCACTTCGGCGTACGGCCAGTTCGACGCGGCCCCGTGCGGCCTCGGGCAGTTCGCTCTCGACCCCGGCCGCGGTGAGCAGCTCGGGCAGCAGCGAGGCAAGTCCCGCCCGGCCCAGGCGAGTTGATACGTACGTCGCCGAACCGCTCCCCGTCGTACGGCGGGTGACGGCGGGGCGCCCCGCGTACGCCCCGGTGCGGTAGCGGGCCAGTACGCGCACGTCCGGCTCCGTCACGGTGATCCGGTCGGTCCACACCGTGCCCGTGGTGGAGTTGTCGAGGTCGGCGCTGTCGTCGCCCAGTAGCGGGCCGAACTCCTCGACGCGGATGCCGAGCAGCTCGCGCAGGGCTCCCGGGTGGCCGCCGAGCCAGATGTGGTCGTTCTCGTCGACCACTCCGGAGAAGTAGGTGGTGACCAGGTGACCGCCGCCCTCCGCGTACCGGGTGAGGTCCTTGGCGAGCGTCGCGGGGACCATGTGAAGGACGGGGGCGATCACGACGTCGTACGTCTCGAGGCCGGTACGGGTGGTGATGATGTCGGCGCGTACGCCGACGGCAAGGAGCGCCGAGTACCAGTCGAGCGCCTCCTGCCGGTAGTCGAGCAGGGAGGTGGGGTGGGAGTCCTGTTCGCTCGCCCACCACGACTCCCAGTCGAAGAGGACGGCGACACGCGCCGGTTCCCGTACCGTCCCCGCGACCGGAGCGAGCACGGAAAGGGTCCGTCCGAGCCCGGCGGCCGCCCGGAACACCTCGCTGTCGGGACCGGCGTGCGGCACCATCGCCGAGTGGTACTTCTCCGCACCGGCCGCCGACTGGCGCCACTGGAAGAAGCACACGGCGTCGGCGCCGTGCGCGACGTGCAGGAGTGAGTCGCGGGCGAGGTCGCCCGGACGCTTGGCGAGGTTGACGGGCTGCCAGTTCACGGCACTGGTGGAGTGCTCCATGAGGAACCACGGGCGGTGATCCGCGAGGGCGCTGGTGAGATTGGCGGAGAAGGACAGCTCGTCACGGTCCTGCGGGCCCGGCACGACGTAGTGGTCGTTGGCGACGAAATCGACGGCGCCCGAGCCCGCCCAGTCGGCGTAGTCCATGCCCTTCGTGCCGCCCATGACCATGAAGTTGGTGGTCACGGGCACATCCGGGGTGATCTCGCGCAGCACGTCCCGCTCGGCGCACAGGTACTCCTTGAGCGCGTGGGAGGAGAACCGTTTGAAGTCCAGCTGCTGCGTCGGATTGGGGTGGGAGGCCGCGAGGCGCGGCGGCAGGAGCTGCTCCCAGTCGCTGTAGCGCTGGGACCAGAAGGCGGTGCCCCAGGCGTGGTTGAGGCCGTCGAGGGTGGTGTAGCGGGCACGCAGCCAGGCGCGGAAGGCGCGGGCGGCGTCGTCGGAGTAGTCGTGGATGTTGTGGCAGCCCAGCTCGTTGTTGACGTGCCAGGCCACCAGGGCCGGGTGGCCGGCGTACCGGGTCGCCATCTCCCGTACCAGGCGCAGCGCATGGGCGCGGAAGACCGGCGACGTGGGCCGCCAGTGCTGCCGCGCCCCCGGCCACACCGTCTCGCCGGACGCGGTCACGGGGAGGATCTCCGGGTGCGCGGTGGTCAGCCACGGCGGCGGGGACGCGGTCGCTGTGGCGAGGTCGACGCCGATGCCGCCCGCGTGCAGCAGGTCCATGACCTCGTCGAGCCAGCCGAAGTCCCAGGTGTCGGCGGTGGGTTGGAGCCGGGCCCAGGAGAAGATCGCGAGGGAGACGACATTCACTCCGGCCTCGCGCATCAGCCGGACGTCCTCCTCCCACACCTCCCGCGTCCACTGCTCGGGGTTGTAGTCGGCGCCGTAACCGAGCCGTCGGCTGCCGTCGGGGCCCTTCGCGTACGGAAAACGGGAGGTGAGAGGGGTGGTCATGCAGGTCCTTCCAGTAGTGCGATCGGGGGGCTACTTCTCGACGGTGAAGCCCTGCTCGCCGCCGTACTTGACGGAGGAGTCCTGCCACGCCTTCAGGCCCTGCGTCAGCTTCGTGCCGGAGACGTAGGACTTGCCGACGGTGTCGTTGAAGACCGAGTTGGCGTACACCTGGTACGGCAGGTACTTCCAGTCGGCGGGGACCTTCGCGGCGGACTCGGCGAAGATCTTGTTGGCCTTCTGGCCGCCGAAGTAGGGGAACTCGGTGTCCTGGAACGCCTTGGACCCGAGGTCCTTGGTGGTGGCCGGGAAGGCGCCGTCCTTGATGCGGGTCTGCACGCCCGCACCGGAGTTGGCGTACTCGACGAAGGCGTACGCGAGTTCCTTGTTCTTGCCGAGCTCGGGAAGGGCCAGCGAGCTGCCGCCGTTCTCGGCGCTCACATCGGCGCCCTTGGTCCACTGCGGCAGCGGTGCGGCACGCCAGTCCCCTTCTGCGCCCTTCACGCCCGAGGCGAAGTTGGCGGGCATCCAGGCGCCGATGGGCAGCGTGGCGATGGTGCCGTCGCCCAGGCCCTTGTACCAGTCGTCGCTCCAGCCGGTGACGGGCGCGACGAGCTTCTCGTCGATGAGCCGCTGCCAGGTGTCGGTGTACTTCTTGGCGCCCGCGTCGGTGAAGTCGATGCCGACCTTGGTGCCGTCGACCTTGTACGGGTGCGAACCGGCCTGCCAGAGCAGGCTGGTGGTCAGGCCCGCGTCACCGACGTCGCTGGTGATGTACGCCTTCGGGTCGGCCTTGTGCAGCTTGCGGCCGGCCTCGACGTACTCGTCCCAGGTCGTCGGCACGGCGATGTCGTGCTTGTCGAAGACCTTCTTGTTGTAGAACAGCGCCATCGGGCCGGAGTCCATGGGCAGGCCGTAGATGCCGTCGCCGTTCTTCACGGCGTTCCACGGGCCCGGCGAGTAGGACTCCGCGAGCTTGTCCGCTCCGAAGGCGGACAGGTCGGTGACGGACTTGGTCAGGGCGTACTGGCTGAGCGCGTAGTACTCGATCTGCGCGACGTCGGGGACGCCCTTCTTCGCGGAGATCGCGTTCTGCAGGGCCTTGTACTGGTCGTTGTTGGTGCCCGCGTTGACGATCTTGACGTCGACCTTCGGGTACTTCTCCTCGAAGTCGGCCTCGACCTGCTTCAGCGTGGGCTCCCAGGCCCACACCGTGACGGTGCCGCCCTTCTTCAGCGCGGCCCGGATGTCGCCGGAACCGACCTTCTTCTGACCGGGGTCGTCGTCGGAGCCGCCGCAGGCGCTCGCCCCGAGGACGAGGGCGCAGACGAGACCGGTGCCGCGCAGCAGGCGGCGGGTGTGCTTGGGCATGGCGATGCTTCCACTTCCTCAGGGGGTGCTCGGGACTGTGCGGGGTGGTGCTCGGGAACGGGCGTGAACTGCCGTGCGGCGGCTACTCCTTGACGCTTCCGGCGGCTAGCCCGGACTGCCAGTGCTTCTGCAGCAGCAGGAAGGCGGCGATCAGCGGCACGATCGTGAGCAGCGAGCCGGTGATGACGAGGTTGAAGACGGCCTCACCGCCGGCCGTGGACGCCTGCTTGTTCCATGTGTCCAGGCCGAGGGTCAGCGGGTACCAGTCGGGGTCCTTCAGCATGATCAGCGGCAGGAAGTAGTTGTTCCAGGTGGTGACGGTGGTGAAGAGGAGCACGGTGACGGTGCCGGGCGCGAGCAGCGGCAGGGCGACCTTGAAGAAGGTGCGCAGCTCGCTCGCGCCGTCGATCCGGGCGGCCTCCATCAGCTCGGTGGGGATCGCCTCGGTCGCGAACACCCACATCAAGTAGAGGCCGAAGGGTGAGATCAGCGACGGGACGATGACGGCCCACGGGGTGTCGGTCAGGCCCATCTCGCTGAACATCAGGAACGTCGGGACCGCAAGCGCCGTGGTGGGCACCGCGACCGCGCCGATCACGACCGCGAACACGCCCCGCTTGCCGGGGAAGTCGAACTTGGCGAGCGCGTACCCGCCGAGTACGGCAAGGAAGGTGGCGCCGCCCGCGCCCACGACCACGTACAGCAAAGTGTTGAGGAGCCAGCGGACGAAGACGCCGTCCTGGTAGGTGAGCGTCTCGGTGATGTTGTCCCACAGGGCGAAGTCCCCGTCGAACCACAGGCCGAACGAACCGGCGAGGCCCCGCTGCGTCTTGGTCGCGCTGATCAGCAGCCACACCAGCGGCACAAGGCTGTAGAGCAGGACGACGCCGGTGAGTACGGTGAGCAGGACGCTGCGCCGGGGGCGACCGGGTGTGTGACGGCGCGGGGTGCGCAGGCGCGGTGCGGCGGTGTGCGGCTTCGCCGTGGGCCGGGGAGCGGTGGTGGTGCTCGGTCCCGTCACGCGATCACGCTCCCTTGCGCATGCCGCGCAGCTGGACGGCGTAGGCGACGACCATGGTGAGGACGCCCATGACGATGGCGACCGTCGCGGAGTAGTTGTGCTGCTGTCCGGAGAAGGACAGCGAGTACGTGTAGTAGTTCGGGGTGTAGTCGGTGGTGATCGCGTTCGGCGCCAGCTTCTGCAGGATGGCGGGCTCGTTGAAGAGCTGGAAGCTGCCGATGATCGAGAAGATGGTGGCGATGACGAGGGCGCCGCGGATCGCCGGGAGTTTGATCGCCGTGATGACGCGCCACTGTCCCGCGCCGTCGATCGACGCGGCCTCGTAGAGAGAGTGCGGGACGACACGCAGCGCCGAGTAGAAGATCAGCATGTTGTAGCCGACGAACTCCCAGGTGACGATGTTGCCGATGGACGCGAGGACCAGGTCGGTGGAGAGCGGGTCGGGCAGCGTCACACCGAACGCGTCGTTGAAGTCGCCCACCAGGCCGAAGCGGGTGCCGTACATGAAGCCCCACATCAGCGATGCGACGACGGCCGGAACGGCGTACGGCAGGAAGACCGATATCCGGAAGAAGTCCTTGCCGTACAGGCGGCCGCTGTCGAGGGCGAGCGCCACGAGGAGCGCGATGCCCAGCATGACCGGCACCTGGACCAGCAGAAACAGACCGACGCGGAAGACCCCGTCCCAGAACTGGCCGTCCTGCAGCGCCTGTCGGTAGTTCTCCAGGCCCACGAAGGTGGTCCCGCCGATGAGTTGCGTCCGGAACAGGCTCAGATAGACCGAATACAGCAGCGGCGCCAGGAAGACCAGGGCGAAGACGAGCACGAAGGGGCCGATGAACCCCCAGCCGGTCCACGAACGGCGCGTCCTGCGCGCGGGTGGCCCGCCTGTCCTTCGCCGTGCGGCGACCGGCGGTTGAAGCGTCGTCATCTCGCGTCCCTCGCTCGTGCGGTGCGGAACCGGCGTGCTGCTTGTGTTTGCGTAAACATGAATGCCCGCAGGGATCTACTGGTGTTATGTTTGCGTAAACAGACGGTGCCGGAATTACTACACCGCCTACGAGACGGCGGTCAAGAGCCGCCCCGTAGGCTGCCGCCCGGTGAAGGAGACGGTGGAAGCAGTGGACAGAACCCCGAACCGCAGGCGCAACGCGTCCATGGCGGACGTCGCCCGCGTCGCGGGTGTCTCCTCGCAGACCGTCTCCCGTGTCTCGAACGGCTTTCCCGGCGTGAACGAGGAGACCCGCAAGCAGGTCCTCGCCGCCATGAAGGAGCTCGGCTACCGGCCCAACAGCGCCGCGCGGGCGCTCAAGCGCGGCGAGTTCCGCACCATCGGCGTCATCACCTTCACGCTCTCCACCACGGGCAACGTACGTACGCTGGAGGCGATCGCGCTGTCGGCCGCGAACGAGGGCTACGCGGTCACCCTGCTGCCCGTGTCCGCGCCCACGCAGGACGAGGTGCGCGGCGCCTTCTCGCGCCTCGGTGAGCTGGCCGTCGACGCCGTGATCGTCATCATGGAAGTGCACCTGCTCGACGCCGCCCGCCTCTCGCTGCCCCCGCACGTCCAGGTCGTCGTGGCGGACTCGGACGCCGGGGACCGCTACAGCGTGGTCGACACCGACCAGGCGGGCGGGACCCGTGACGCGGTGCGGCACCTGCTCGACCTGGGCCATGACACCGTGTGGCACCTCGCGGGGCCGGGGGAGTCCTACGCCGCGCAGCGCCGGGCCGACGCCTGGCGGGCGGCCCTCACCGAGGCCGGCCGCGCGGCGCCGCCGATGGTGCGGGGCGACTGGACGGCGGACTCCGGCTATCGCGCGGGCCTCGAGCTCGCCGAACGGGCCGACTGCACCGCGGTGTTCGCGGCGAACGACCAGATGGCGCTCGGCCTGCTGCGCGCCCTGCACGAGCGTGGCCGCAAGGTCCCCGACGACGTCTCCGTCATCGGCTTCGACGACATCCCGGAGTCCGGCTCCTTCCTGCCGCCCCTGACCACCGTCCACCAGGACTTCGCCGAAGTGGGCCGCCGCTGCGTGGCGGGAGTCCTGCAGCAGGTGCGCCGGGGCGCGTCGGAACGCGGAACCACGCTCGTGCCCACGCGGCTCGTGGTGCGGGAGAGCACGGCTGCGCCACGGGCCCGGTAGCCGTGCGCCATGGTCCGCGGTACGCACCACGGACCTCTGCACGCCTATGGCTGTCTTACTGACGGGTCAGTACGGTGCTGCCAACCCCCCTTGCCCACAGGAGAGTTGGGAGAGCCGCATGATGTCAGCGTTACGCAGACGACCGGTGGCCGCAGGCGCCGTCCTCGCCGTGGCGGTGCTCGGACTGCCCGGAGCCGCCGCCGCGCAGAGCGCGGACGCGCCGGCCGGCACCCCGGACGCGACCCCCTCGGCGCAGACCGCCGAGAAGGCCCCCGGCGCCGGAAAGCAGCGGAACGACGAGCGCCACGGGCCCGGCACGAAGAAGCCCGGCAAGAAGAAGCCGGGAAAGAAGAAGCCGGGAAAGAAGAAGCCGGGAAAGAAGACCGGCCCCGGCGAGATCCTCGGCTCCGAGCCGTCCTCGTTCCAGTACACGCCGGGCGTTCCCACCCCCACCAAGGCCTGGAAGATCACGTACCGGTCGACGTCGGCCGACGGGCGGCCCAACGCGGTCTCCGGGACCGTCATCGTCCCCGACGACGGCAGGACCACCCCGCGCCCGCTGATCACGTACGCCGTCGGCACGGTCGGCCTCGGCGACAAGTGCGCGCCGTCCGCCGGATTCCCGGGCGGTACGACGGCCGAGGCGCCGCTCGTCAACGCCGCGCTGGTACGCGGCTACGCGGTCGTCGTCACGGACTACGAGGGCCTCGGCACGCCCGGCGACCACACCTACATGGTCGCCAAGGCGCAGGCCACCGCGGTGCTCGACGCGGCGCGTGCGGCCCAGCGGCACCCGGAGGCCGCGAAGTACGGGGTCGCCAAGGAGGCGCCCGTCGGGATCATGGGCTACTCGCAGGGCGGCGGGGCCAGCGCGAAGGCCGCCGAGATGGCCGCGACGTACGCTCCGGAACTGAAGGTCAAGGGCACGGCGAGCGGCGGTGTGCCCGCCGACCTCGCCAAGGTCGCCGACTCGCTCGAGGGCGGCGACAGCGCCGGCTATCTGCTGATGTCCGCGGTCGGGCAGGACGCCGCCAACCCCGCCCTGAAGCTCGACAAGTACCTCAACGACGAGGGGCGCAAGCTCGCCGAAGTGGTCCGGAACGAGTGTGTCGGGACGGTCCTCGAGGCCGGGCGCGGCAAGACGATCGAGGACGTGACGACGTCCAACCCGCTGGACCAGCCGGACTGGAAGCAGGCCATCGCCGAGCAGTTCATCGGCGGCGAGCAGCCGTCGGCGCCGACGTTCGTCTACCACGGGGACGCGGACGAGACGATCCCCTACGCGGTCGGGCAGAAGCTGCGGGCCGACTGGTGCGCGAAGGGGAACGCCGTGCAGTGGACGACCTTCGCCGGGCAGTCCCATGTGGGCACGGCGATCCAGGGCAACGGCCCGGCGCTCGAGTGGCTCGGCCAGCGCTTCGCCGACCAGCCCGCCTCCGGCAACTGCGGCACCTAGGCGCCTGCGGTGACCTGACGGCCCGCTACGGGACCGGCCGCACCGGCAGCTTGCGCACGCTGTTGCCCACGAAGGAGGTGGTGCGCGGCAGTCGGGCTTCCGGTGCGGCGAGGTCCAGGTCCGGGAAGCGGGTGAAAAGACGCTCCAGGGCGATGGTGGCCTCCATGCGGGCCAGCGGCGCCCCGACGCAGAAGTGCGGGCCGTGGCCGAGGGAGAGATGCCGGGCCGGGGCGTCGCGGGTGATGTCGAAGCGGTCGGCGTCGTGGCCGTGGGCCCGTTTGTCGCGGCCCGCGGCGGAGTAACCGGCAAGCACCGGTGTGCCCTTGGGGATGACGGTGCCGTCGAGCGTGAGGTCGCGGGTCGGGTAGCGGAAGGGGAAGTAGCTGACCGGGCTGTCCCAGCGCAGGGTCTCTTCCACGGCCGCCGACCAGGGCACGTCGCCGGACCGGAGCAGCGCGAGCTGATCGCGGTGGGCGCACAGGGCGCGTACGGCATTGGTGATCAGGTTGAGGGTGGTCTCGTGCCCCGCGATGATCGTGAGCATCAGGGTGCCGAGCAGCTCGTGCGGGCCGAGCCGGTCGCCGTTCTCCTCGCGGGCCGCGATGAGCGCGCTGGTGAGGTCGTCGCCCGGGTCGGCGGCGCGGGCCGCCGCGACCGCGCCGAGGACCTCCACCATCTCCCGGTTGGCGGCCACCGCCTCCTCGGGGCCGATGTCGGTGGCGACGACCTGGCTCGACAAGTGATGCAGCCGGTCCTGGTGTTCGGCGTCCACGCCCAGGAGTTCGCAGATGACGTTCATCGGCAACGGCAGGGCGAAGTGCGTACGCAGGTCCGCGATTCCGTCGCCCGCGGCGGCGGCACGGTCGAGACGGTCGAGCAGCGCTGCGGTCAACTCCTCGACCCGCGGCCGCAGTTCCTCCACCCGGCGGGCGGTGAACGCCTTGCTCATCAGGGAGCGCAGCCGCCGGTGGTCGGCGCCGTCGGCCGTGGTCATGCCCTGGATCGTGGCGAACGTCCGCAGCGGCCAGCCCTCGGCTATCTCCCCGGCCTGCAGCGCGTCGAAGTGCTGGGCGTTCTTGGCGACATCGGGGTGCGAGAGGAACTCCTTGAGCGCGTCATGGCCGAGCACCGCCATGCCCGCCACCTCGCCGGGAAGGACCACCGGCGTCACGTCGCCCTGTGCGAGCAGCCGGGCGTTGTCCGCGTGCGGGCATCCGCCGGCCGGGTCGAGGCGGTGCGGCCGGCCGGCTGCGGGATTCACCGGTGACGTGTTCAACAGAGAGTCTCCTCGCCGAAAGGGGGACTGACCGGGACGTGTGCTCAGCGCCATGTTCTCGGTTGCCCACAAGAAAGGACACCCCCGCCTGGCCACCCAGGGGGTCACGCTCCTTCGCCGCGCAGGAGTTAGTATCACGAGGTGATGACAGCCAGGTCACTGTCCGGTGTGTTGCGGAGTCGCTCATCAGCGGCTCCGCTGCGTCTGCTTGGTCTTGGCCTGATCCTCTTCGGTCTGCTGTACACGCACGCGGTGAGCCCCGATGCCACGGTGGGCCACCTCGCATCGGCGGAAGGCGTCTCGGCGCAGGCCGCCGACGCCTCGCACTCCGCCCTGGTGCGACACGTTGCGAGCGCGAGCCAAGGGCACGACGCCACCGACCAGCCGAGCGGCGGTCACGGGGACCACGGCGGGCAGCACGCCTTCGAGGAGTGCGGCCTCGGGCAGCCGTCCCAGGGGCCCGAAGTGGATGTCCCCGCTCTGTCTCCCCTGGGCCTGGCGGTCGAGGACGAGGCGCCGCACATCGCGCACGTCCGTCCATCTGCCGTACGGGGCTTCGTCATTCCGATACCGCATGCGGCGGAGTCCCCGGTTCTGCGTATCTAGGTCAGCGCTTCCCGGCGTCTGACCTCCCTCGTGTGCGCTCTGCGTGCGGCGTGGGGATGGTCGACGGTTCACAGCCGCCCCCACCCATCTCCTGCCCTGCCCGGGATGTCCCGGCGCGGGCAGCCGCCGCACGGAGGATCTGTGCAGCCCTGCTCCGTCGATCCGCGCCTCAGGCGCCGGATCGTCCTCATCTGGACTGTTCTGAGCGTTCTGCTCCTCACGTCGGTGCCGTGCGCTGCCGAGCCGTCACATGAGGCAGCCCACACGCCGAGCCGCTCCGGCCAGGTGGCCGGCTCGCCCCTGGCGCCGGAGGCGCTCGAGGACTGTTCCGTCACCGACCCGGGCCCCAGCAGGCCCGCTCCCGCACCCGTCCGCGCCCTGCCGTACACGCCCGCGGTCTCCACTCCGCAGAGCACGGTCCTGCCACCCGCCGACGGGCACTTCGGCGCTGAGCGCGGCCGGGCGCCGAGCGGCGGTCGAACCACTCTGACCGCCCTGTGCAGGTGGCTGATCTAGAAGCGGCCCTCGCGGTCGGCCCCGGCCGATCCGCCGCACGGCGCGCCCGACGAACGGGCCGTGCGAGACGAGCGCCCGCACAGCTTCCACAGCGAAATGAGAGCGAACCCGATGCACTCTCTGACCACGAGTGACTTCCATCCCGCCGGCTCCAGTCTCCAAGGGCTCGTCGGCAACACCCCCGTGCTGCGTGTGTCCGAGCCGTTCACCCCGGCCGACCGGGGATTCTGGGCCAAGCTGGAAGGCTTCAACCCCGGCGGCATCAAGGACCGCCCCGGACTCCACATGGTGGAACGGGCCCGGACCCGCGGCGACTTGCTGCCGGGCGGCCCCATCGTCGAGTCGACGAGCGGCACCCTCGGTCTGGGCCTCGCCCTGGCCGGAATGGCCTACGGCCACCCCGTCACCCTCGTCACCGACCCGGGCCTCGAACCCTCCATGACCCGGCTGCTCGCCGCCTACGGCGGCACGGTCGACATGGTGTCCGAACCCCACCCCACCGGCGGCTGGCAGCAGGCCCGTCGCGACCGGGTGGGCGAACTCCTCGCCGAGCGGCCCGGAGCGTGGTGCCCCGACCAGTACAACAACCCCGACAACGTCACCGCGTACACACCCCTGGGCCTCGAACTCGCCTCCCAGATGGGCCATATCGACGTACTCGTCTGCAGTGTCGGAACCGGCGGCCACTCGGCGGGCATCTCCCGGGTCCTGCGTCAGCTCTACCCCGAGCTGCGCCTCGTGGGGGTGGACACCGTCGGTTCGACCATCTTCGGGCAGCCCGCGAGGCCCCGGCTCATGCGCGGGCTCGGCTCGAGCATCTACCCGCGCAACGTCGCGTACGAGAACTTCAGCGAGGTGCACTGGGTGGCGCCCGCCGAATCCGTCTGGGCCTGCCGCCAGTTGGCGGCATCGCACTATGCGACAGGCGGCTGGAGCGTCGGCGCCGTCGCGCTCGTGGCCGGCTGGCTCGCCCGCACGCTCCCCAGGGACACACGGATCGTCGCGATCTTCCCGGACGGACCGCAGCGCTACCTGGAGACCGTCTACGACGACCAGTACTGCGCCGACAAGGGCCTGTCGGGAGTGGTTCCCGCGCCGGAACCGGAGGAGGTGGGGCGGCCCGACGAAAAGGAAGTGACCCGCTGGACCCGCTGCGCCGACGTGGTCGACCCGCTGTCGCTCGTGGTCGAGGCCCGGGGCGAAGGCGTGGAAGGCGGGGACCGGTGAAGGGCACCATCGCGCAGGTCCGTTCCTACGACCGGAGCGTCCAGCTGCTCCTCGCCAACCAGTTCACCATCAACCTCGGCTTCTACATGCTGATGCCGTACCTGGCGCAGCACCTGTCCGGGTCCCTCGGTCTGGCCGGCTGGCTGGTCGGACTCGTCATGGGCGTACGCAACTTCAGCCAGCAGGGCATGTTCCTCATCGGCGGAACGCTCGCCGACCGGTTCGGCTACAAGCCGTTGATCGTCGCCGGATGCGTGCTGCGCACCGTCGGCTTCGCGGCGCTCGGCCTGGTGGACTCCGTGCCGGCGCTGATCGCGGCATCGGCGGCCACCGGCTTCGCGGGGGCGCTCTTCAACCCCGCGGTGCGCGCGTATCTGGCCGCCGACGCGGGGGAGCGCCGTGTGGAGGCCTTCGCGCTGTTCAACGTCTTCTACCAGGCGGGCATCCTCCTGGGCCCGCTGGTGGGCATGGTGCTGACCGGCGTCGACTTCCGGATCACCTGCCTGGTATCGGCGGTGATCTTCGCCCTGCTCAGCGTCGTACAGATCCGTGCGCTCCCGGCCCGCAGGGCGAGCGGCACAAAGGGAGGCGAGGACGGCGTCCGGGAAGGCGTGCTGTCCCAGTGGCGCGGCGTGCTGGCCAACCGGGCGTTCCTGCTCTTCTCCCTCGCCATGATCGGCTCGTACGTCCTGTCGTTCCAGGTCTATCTGGCCCTGCCGTTGGAGGTACGACGCCTCGGCGGGGACGGTGAGTTCGGGACCGTCGCCGTGGCCCTGCTCTTCGCCGCTGCCAGTCTGGCGACCATCCTCGGGCAGACCCGCGTGACCGCCTGGTGCAAGGAGCACCTGGATCCGGGACGTGCCCTTGCCTGGGGGCTCTTGATGATGGGGGCGGCGTTCCTGCCGCTGCTCGCGGCCACGGCGCTGCCCGTTCCGGCGGGCGGGACCGGCCGCTGGCTGCTTGCCGCCGTTCCGCCGACGCTCGCGGCACTGATGCTGGCACTGGGCACGATGGTCGCGTACCCCTTCGAGATGGACACCATCGTCCGGCTCTCGGGTGACCGCCTCGTCGCCACGCACTACGGCCTGTACAACACCATCTGCGGCATCGGGATCACCGCGGGCAACCTGCTGACCGGTGCGGCCCTGGACGCGGCCCGCGATGCGGGCATGTCCGCGCTGCCCTGGCTGGCGCTGCTCGTGGTGGGCCTCGGCTGCTCGGCCTCGCTCTACGGCCTGCGCCGGGCGGGCCGCCTGGAGCACCCCGCGCCACCGGCGCAGCCCGCGACGGTCTGACCGCATCCGCGCCTGTGAGGGGGCGGGCGGTGATCCCGCCCGCCCCCGCCCCGGGTGAGCCGTGTCTCACCGGAGCGGTCGCCCTTGCCTATGCAACTAGTTGCACAGCAAGATCCAGGTATGGCGATCGAGCACGCGATCCTGGTGTCCCTCCTTGAGCAGCCGGGCTCGGGTTATGAACTGGCCCGCAGGTTCGAGCGGTCCATCGGATACTTCTGGACCGCCACCCACCAGCAGATCTACCGCGTGCTCAAGCGGATGGAGAGCGACGGCCTGCTCGATGTCCGGGATGTGCCGCAGCACGGCCGTCCGGACAAGAAGGAGTACGCCGTCGCCGCCGACGGCCGCGCCGCGCTCTCCGCGTGGCTGCACGAGCCCATCGAACCCGAGAGCGTCCGGCACGACCTCGCCGTGAAGGTCCGGGGCGCGGCCTTCGACGACCCGGCCGCGCTGATCCGCGAGGTCGAGCGGTACCAGCAGGTGCACACCGAGCGCCTCGCCCACTACCTCGCGGGCGAGGAGCGCGACTTCACGGGTCCGGAGGCGCGCGCCATCACCGGGCCGGAGGCGCCCGCCGCCGGTCCGCCCGATGCCGGGCGCGAGCTCCAGCACGTCGTGCTGCGCGGCGGCATCGCGTACGAACGGATGACGCTCGCCTGGCTCGACGACGTGCTCGCCACCCTCCGCCGACTCGCCACCACCCCTCACACCCTCCGAGCCGAAAGGCGTGCCCCATGACCGACGCGCTCCTGTTCAACCCGCGCACCTACGACCCGGCGCACTTCGACCCCGAGACCCGCCGGCTCCTTCGCGCCACCGTCGACTGGTTCGAGGAGCGCGGCAAGCGGCAGCTGATCGAGGACTACCGGACCCGTGCCTGGCTCGGCGACTTCCTCGCCTTCTCCGCCAAGGAGGGGCTGTTCGAGACCTTCCTGACGCCGTCGTCCGCCGCCGGGGACGGCGAGGGGGACAAGCGCTGGGACACCGCCCGCATCGCCGCCCTCAACGAGATCCTCGGCTTCTACGGCCTCGACTACTGGTACGCCTGGCAGGTCACCATCCTCGGCCTCGGCCCGGTCTGGCAGAGCGACAACGCCGCCGCCCGCGAGCGCGCCGCCGAACTCCTCGCACAGGGCGAGGTGTTCGCCTTCGGCCTCTCCGAGAAGTCCCACGGCGCCGACATCTACTCCACCGACATGCTCCTGGAGCCCGACGGCCAGGGCGGCTTCCGCGCCACCGGCTCCAAGTACTACATCGGCAACGGCAACGCCGCGGGGCTCGTCTCCGTCTTCGGCCGCCGCACCGACGTCGAGGGCCCGGACGGCTACGTCTTCTTCGCCGCCGACAGCCGCCACGAGGCGTACCACCTCGTCAAGAACGTCGTCGACTCGTCGAAGTACGTCAGCGAGTTCCGCCTCGAGGACTACCCGGTCGCCCCGCAGGACGTCCTGCACACCGGCCGCGCCGCCTTCGACGCCGCCCTCAACACGGTCAACGTCGGCAAGTTCAACCTCTGCACCGCCTCCATCGGCATCTGCGAGCACGCGATGTACGAGGCCGTCACCCACGCGCAGAACCGCATCCTCTACGGCCGCCCCGTCACCGCCTTCCCGCACGTGCGGCGCGAGTTGACCGACGCGTACGTCCGTCTCGTCGGCATGAAGCTGTTCAGCGACCGGGCCGTCGACTACTTCCGCTCGGCAGGACCCGAAGACCGCCGCTACCTCCTCTTCAACCCGATGACGAAGATGAAGGTGACCACGGAGGGCGAGAAGGTCATCGACCTGATGTGGGACGTCATCGCCGCCAAGGGCTTCGAGAAGGACAACTACTTCGCCCAGGCGGCCGTCGAGATCCGCGGCCTGCCGAAGCTCGAGGGCACCGTCCACGTCAACCTGGCGCTGATCCTCAAGTTCATGGGCAACCACCTCCTTAACCCGGCCGAGTACGAGCCGGTGCCCACCCGCCTGGACGCGGCCGACGACGACTTCCTCTTCCGGCAGGGACCGGCCCGCGGCCTGGGTTCCATCCGCTTCCACGACTGGCGCACGGCCTACGACGCGTACGCCCACCTGCCCAACGTCGGCCGCCTGCGCGAACAGGCCGACGCCCTGTGCGAGTTCGTCACCACCGCGGCCCCCGACGAGGAGCAGAGCCGCGACCTCGACCTGCTGCTCGCCGTCGGCCAGCTCTTCGCGCTCGTCGTGCACGGCCAGCTGGTCCTGGAGCAGGCACGCCTGACGGACCTCGACGAGGACGTCCTTGACGAGCTGTTCGCCGTCCTCGTACGGGACTTCTCCGCGCACGCCGTCGAGCTGCACGGCAAGGACTCCGCCACCGAGCCGCAGCAGCGCTGGGCGCTCGGCGCCGTGCGGCGTCCGGCCGTCGACGCGGCGCGTGCGGGCCGGGTCTGGCAGCGCGTCGAGGCGCTGTCGGGGGCGTACGAGATGGCGGAGTAACCGTCACCACTCCCGCTCCAGTGTCCGGTGCCTGCCCTCAGCTTCTGCACGGCTGAGGGTAGGGCTGGCCACAGGAAGAATTCGGGGGATGGCCGGGGCGAGACGAAGCGGCGTTGCGGCCTAGCGTTCGGTGCATGCGGATGAACTCCTGTGTGCGGGCTGCTGTTTCCGGTGTGGCGATACTGACCGTGGGGGCGGGCCTTTCACCCGCCGCTGCCGCCGACAAGGCGACGGGGCCGCCGGGCCTCGGGCGCTACCACGGTCAGTCCGTCGACTGGCACGACTGCACGCTCGGCCCCGACGACACCACCGGAAAGCGGCTCGACGCCGCGGGCGCCCAGTGCGCCGACCTGACCGTGCCGCTCGACTACGGCGACCCCGGCGGCCGGACCGTCACCGTCGCCGTCTCGCGTCTTCGCGCCACCGACCGCGCGCACCGTGTCGGCCCGCTGCTGCTCAACAACGGCGGCCCCGGCGGCCCGAGCCTCGAGATGCCGGTCACCGTCGGCGAGACCATGGGGAAGGTGGCCGGGAAGTACGACCTCATCGGCATGGACCCGCGGTTCGTCGGCCGTTCCACGCCGCTGGACTGCGGCTGGGACATCGGCTCGATGGTCTTCTCGGCCGGCGCCGACCGGGCCGGCTATGAGCGCTCCGTCGCACGCCAGCGGGACCTGGCCGAGCGGTGCAAGCGGACGAACGGCGACGTGCTGCCGTATGTCAGCACCCGCAACACCGCCCGCGACATGGACGTCGTCAGGGCCGCGCTCGGCGCGAAGCGGATCTCCTACCTCGGCTACTCGTACGGCAGTTACCTCGGCGAGGTCTACACCGAACTGTTCCCCGGCCGCACCGACCGCATGGTCCTCGACGGCGTCATCGACCCCGCCCGCTACAGCCAGACCCTGCTCGCGGACGCCACCGGAGCCAACGAGCGGGCCCTGCGCGCCTGGGCGGCCTGGACCGCGGCCCGCCATGACACCTACGGGCTCGGCGCCACGACCGGCGCCGTCCTTGCCACCGTGCGCCACATCCAGGAGGCCGCGGCCGACAAGCCCTTGCGGGTCGGGGACTTCCGGGTCGACGAGCACTCCCTGCCCGTCGTCTACTTCGGCGGTCTGGGCGGCGACCGCGACGAGAACCGCGCCGTTCTGGCCGACATGACCAGGACGCTGGAGCGAGCCGCCGACCGTGAACACGTGGAGCCGGGGCCGATATTGAGCGAGGTGCTGACCTCCCTGACGACCGAGGCGGGCTCGCACGAGGGCAGCGTGCAGGCCGCCATCCTGTGCGGGGACGTCGCGACGCGACGCGGGACCGAGAGCTACTGGCGCAACATCCAGGCCGCCCGCGACAAGGCTCCCTTCGCCGCCCCGCTGGCGTACAACATCTCCGCCTGCGAGTTCTGGGACGCCCCGGCCGAGAAGCCGACCGTCGTCGACAACGACGTACCGGCGCTCCTTGTCAACGCCACCGGTGACACACGGACCACCTACCCCGGGGCCCGCCGGATGCGTGACCAGTGGTCGAAGTCCCGGCTGATCACCCTCCCCGGAGCGAACCAGCACGGCGTCTACGGCGACTACGGCAACGCCTGCACGGACCGGCGGGTCAACGCCTACCTGGCCACCGGGAAGCTGCCCCACCGCGATGTGACCTGCCACGCCTAGGGGTCATGCCCGGGGTCGGACCGCACCCGAGCCCGCCTGCTGGGACCGGCAGGCGGTGGGCCCTTCGGGAAGGGTGCGGTCCAAGGTCCCGTCCCCGGGGTGCTGTTCGGGTTCCCCGTAACCGGCGGGCCATGCCTCTCTCGCGCTCACGCCATAATGTGCGGATGACTGTCGTCGTCGTGGGCGCCGGACCCGCGGGTCTCACCGTTGCCAACATCCTCCGTGCCGCATCCGTGGACTGCGTGGTCCTGGAGACGGAGAGCAGGGAGTTCATCGAACAGCGGCCCCGCGCGGGCTTCTTGGAGGAGTGGGCGGTGCGCGCGCTCGAGGAGCGCGGGCTCGCCGACCGGCTCCTGGAACACGCGACGGCGCACAGCGAGTGCGAGTTCCGCAGCGCGGGGCAGCGGCACCGGTTCCGCTACGCCGAGCTGTCCGGGCACCGCCATTTCGTCTATCCCCAGCCGCTGTTGGTCACGGACCTGGTGCACTCCTACGCCGACCTCGCGGGCGGCGACATCCGTTTCGGCGTACGCGATGTGGAACTGCACGGTCTCGACACGGACCGGCCCTCGGTGTCGTACACGGACCCGGCGACGGGCGAGCGGATGCGCGTCGAGTGCGACGCCGTCGCCGGCTGCGACGGGGCGCGCGGTGTGACGCGCGCCTGCGTGCCCGATGAGCACGTGACCGTCGCCCGGCACGACTACGGCGTCGGGTGGCTTGCGCTGCTCGCCGAGGCACCGCCGTCGTCGGACTGTGTCGTCTTCGGGCTCCACCCCCGCGGCTTCGCCGCCCACATGGCCCGCAGCCCCGAGATCACCCGCTACTACCTGGAGTGCCCGCCGGGCGACGACCCGGCCGACTGGCCCGACGAAAGGGTGTGGTCCGAACTGCACGCCCGCCTCGCGGCGGACGGCGCGCGGCCGCTCGCCGAGGGGCGGATCGTCGAGAAGCGCGTCCTGGACATGCACAACTACGTCGTGGAGCCCATGTCTTACGGGCGCCTGTATCTCGCCGGTGACGCCGCCCACCTCGCGGCCCCGATCGCCGCGAAGGGCATGAACCTCGCGCTGCACGACGCGCTGCTGCTCGGCGACGCGCTCGTCGCGTACGACAAGGGCGGGGACGAGAGCGGCCTGCGCGGCTATTCGGCGGCCTGTCTGCCGCGGGTGTGGCAGTACCAGGAGTTCTCCCAGTGGTTCGCGGACGTGCTGCACGGGACCTCGTCCGGCGACCCCTTCAAGGCGGGCACCGCGGGCGCCCGCCTGCGCAGGATGCTCGGCTCGCGCGCCGCGGCGGCCGCCTTCGCCGAGCTCTACATCGGCAAGGATGCCGAAAACTGGGCTGGTTAAGGCGGGAGGTGAGATGCGTGGGGCGGCGGCTTACGGCCCGTACCAGACCGTCGTCATGTTGCAGAACTCGCGGATTCCGTGCCCCGACAGCTCACGCCCGTAGCCCGAGCGCTTCACGCCGCCGAAGGGCAGGCCGGGGTGGGACGCGGTCATGCCGTTGAAGAAGACGCCGCCCGCCTGGATGTCCCGTGCGCAGCGCGCCATCTCGTCGTCGTCGCGGGTCCAGACATTTGAACTGAGCCCGAACGGCGTCGTGTTGGCGAGCTCCACGGCCTCGTTCAGGTTCGCCACGCGGTACAGCGTGGCCACCGGGCCGAACGCCTCCTCGAGGTGGATGCGCATCTGCGGGGTGACGTCGGCGAGGACGGTGGGGGAGTAGTACCAGCCCCGCTCCTGTTCCTTGGGGCGCTGCCCGCCGCACAGCGCGGTGGCGCCGTGGTTCAGCGCGTCGTCGACCAGCTCCTCCAGGTCGGTGCGGCCCTGCTCGGAGGAGAGCGGGCCGACGTCGGTGTCCTCGTTCATCGGGTCGCCGACGGTCAACTCCCGCATTCCGGCGACGAATCGGTCGCGGAAGGCGTCGTAGACGTCGGCGTGCACGATGAAGCGCTTCGCGGCGATGCAGGACTGGCCGTTGTTCTGCACGCGGGCCGTCACCGCGACCGTGGCGGCGCGCTCGATGTCGGCGCTCGGCAGCACGAGGTAGGGATCGCTGCCGCCCAGCTCCAGGACGGTCTTCTTGATCTCGTGGCCCGAGACGGACGCCACCGACTGGCCCGCCGGTTCGCTGCCGGTCAGGGTCGCCGCGGCCACCCGCCCGTCGCGCAGGATGCCCTCGACGGCACCCGAGCCGACCAGCAGCGTCTGGAAACAGCCATGGGGGAATCCGGCGCGCAGGAAGAGATCCTCCAGGTACAGGGCCGTCTGGGGCACGTTCGACGCGTGCTTGAGCAGCCCGACGTTGCCGGCCATCAGGGCGGGGGCGGCGAAGCGTACGACCTGCCAGAGCGGGAAGTTCCACGGCATCACGGCGAGCACGGCGCCGATCGGCCGGTAGCGGACGACCGCACGGGACGCGCCGGAGTCCGCCACGTCGGCCGGCGCGGGGTGCTCGTCGGCGAGCAGCGCCTCGGCGTGCTCGGCGTACCAGCGCATGGCCTTGACGCACTTGGCCGCCTCGGCCCGCGCGGCCTTGACGGGCTTGCCCATCTCCGTCGTCATCGTGCGGGCGACGAAGGGGACGTCCTCCTCCAGGAGGTCCGCGGCCCGGTTCAGGAGCCGCGCCCGCTCGGCGAAGTCGGTGAGGCGATGGTCGGCGTACGCGGCGTCGGCCGCCGCGAGGCGGCGCTCGATCTCCGCGGGCGTGAGCGGCTGGAAGGTCTCGAGCGTCTCGCCGGTGGCGGGATTGACCGTGGCGATGGGCATGCCGTTCCTCCTCGGGGCGCCTTGCGCGGCGTCCGGACGATGCGTCCCCCGGGATTTCCAGCGTAGGCGGAGGGAGCCGAGGGGGCACGTGCACGGGCCGTGGTCCTTTAGGGCAATGGTTCACCTAGGGCAACGGCTCACCGCGGGCGGCGACCCACAGCTCGTACCACTCCTCATGGGTGAGGTCCGGCTCCCGGTGTGCGGCGTCCCGGCAGGCGAGGATGCGCTCGGGATTGCTGGTGCCGATGATGGGTGCGATACGGGCCGGATGGCGCTGGAGCCACCACAGGAGGATCGTCTCCGGCGTCGTCCGCTTGCGCTCGGCCAAGCCGGTGACGAGCCGCCCGGCCGGTGAGTCCTGGCCTCCGCTGTAGCGGCCCTGGGCGAGGGATCCCCAGGCCTGCAGCTGGAGATTGTTGGCGGCGCAGTACTCGATCGTGCCGTGCGGGAAGCCATTGGCGGTCGCGGCCCGCGTGTTCAGGAGGACACCGGACTCGACCCAGTCGCGGCTGCCCAGGCTCATCTCCAGCTGATTGGCGACCAAGGGAACGTCGAGATGTGCCTGTAGGCGGGCGATCTGCTCGGCGCTCATGTTGGACACGCCGAAGTGGCGCACCAGGCCCTGCCCGTGCAGCGAGGCGAGCGCCTTCGCGATCTCTTCGGGGCCTGTCAGCGGGTCGGGCCTGTGCAGCAGCAGTACGTCGATGACATCGGTGCGCAGCCGGGTGAGGCTCTCCTCGACGCGCCGGACGATGCTCGCTTCTCGCAGGTCGTACAGGCCGGGGCGCTCGCCGTCGGCGAGGCGGATGCCGCACTTGGTCTGCAGGACGATGCGCTCGCGCAGTCCGGGCGTCCTGGCGAGGACCTCGCCGAAGACCGCCTCGGACTTGCCGTGCCGGTAGATGTCGGCGTGGTCGAACGCCGTGATGCCGACGGCGAGCGCCGCCTCCACCGATGCCTCGGCGTGCGCGATGTCGGCCGCGGTGTACGGCGTGGCGTCCCAGGTGCCGCCGAGTCCCATGCATCCGTACAGCAGACGGCTTGTGCGTACGTCGGACTGCGCTGTCATGCCACTCCCTAGATGGTGAATCCGGTCATCGTCGCGCGGATGCCGCCGTCCTGGGAACAGCGGCACCCGCGCGACGCACGGCGTCAGCCGGCCTGTGCCCCGGTGTGCAGGGCCAGGGCGCTGCGCGCGGGCAGCTTCGTCTCGATCTTGCCGTCGTCGCCGACGGTGACCGTGTTGCCGTCGCAGCTGTCCGGCGAGGCCTTGGCGACATTGCAGTACGTGCCGCCGGGCAGGGACGTCGCGAAGGTCTGCGTCAGCTCGCCGTCGCCGTTGTTGAGGGCGACGAATCCCTGGGAGCCGCGGCCGAAGGCGAGCGCGCTGCCGCCGTTGTCCCACCAGTCGGTCAGCTCGGCCGAGCTGACCTCGTTGCGGAACCCGACCAGGCCGGTGACCGCCTTGTCGGCATGCGTGTTCGTCCAGCCGTCGGTCCCTCCGGGCGGGCCCGCGTCCTTGTCGGACCACTCGTAGCCGGAGTACACGTTGGGCGAGCCGTAGGGGAATGCGAGCATGAAGACGTTGGCCAGCGTGTAGCTCGCGCCGTCCTTGTAGGTGAGCGTCGAGCCGTTGCGCTCGGTGTCCCAGTTGTCGACGAACGTACGGGCCGAGCCGCTGCCCAGCTTGCCGTCCGCGACGGACTTCAGCTGGGCGATGGAGCCGCCCTGGAAGGCGCTCTTGAGGTGCCCGCCGTAACGGAACTCGTCGACGTCCCCGATGCCCGTGTACTCCTCGGGCTGTACCGCCTCGCCGCCGCCGTGGATGACCTCCGACACCCAGTAGCCGGGGTCGCTCATCTTGCCCTTGATGGCGGCGATGTCGTCGGCCGCCATGTGCTTGGCGGCGTCGACGCGGAAGCCGTCCACGCCCAACGACCGCAGATCGCCCAGGTAGTTGGCGATCGTGGTACGGACCGCGTCGCTGCCGGTGTCGAGGTCGGCGAGGCCCACCAGTTCGCAGTTCTGGACGTTGTCGCGGTTGGTGTAGTCGTTGATGTTCGTGCGGCAGCTGTGGAAGTCCGCGTCCTGGAAGGACCCGGGGTAGCCGTACTTCGTGTACGTGGTGCCGCCGGTGCCCGTCCCTGAGCCGGCCGCCATGTGGTTGATGACGGCGTCCGCGATGACCTTCACGCCCGCCTTGTGGCAGGCGTCGACCATGCCGGCGAACGCGTCGCGGTCACCGAGCCGGCCCGCGATCTTGTAGCTGACGGGCTGGTACGAGGTCCACCACTGGTCGCCCTGGATGTGCTCGGAGGCGGGGGACACCTCGACGTAGCCGTATCCGGCGGGGCCGAGCTGATCGGTGCAGGCCGTGGCGACGTCCTTGAACGGGCGCTCGAACATGGTGGCCGTGACGGTCTTCTCGCCGGGGGGTGTCGCCTGTGACTGCCAGGGCGCGAACGTGGCGAGGCCGGCCGCGGCGAGTATTCCGGCCGACACCCCGCCCAGCAGGCGGAATCGGTGGTGCATGGATGCGGCTCCTTCGAGGACCGGGCACGGGTGTGCCCACGAAGACAGCCACGCGCCAGGCTGTCGTGGGGGGATTTCCGCGGCCGAGCCTGCCTCTTGCGCAGGAACCCGTCAAGATTTTCTGCAAGAACCGTCATGGGCTTGCGGAGGGGCGTGCACCCGGCTCAAAGCCGCAGCGCCTCAAAGCCTCAACGCTCAGGCCGGACGCTGGTCCTGTCGTCCCGATGCCGTCGAGTCGCGCACCACCAGCTCCGGCATGAAGACGAACTCGCTGTGCGGGGCGGGCGTTCCGCCGATCTCCTCCAGGAGCGTGCGGACCGACGCCTGGCCCATTGCCTGTACGGGCTGGCGGATGGTGGTCAGTGGGGGATCGGTGAACGCTATGAGCGGGGAGTCGTCGTACCCGACCACGGAGATGTCGCGCGGCACCGCCAAGTCCCGTTCCCTGGCGGCCCGGACGGCGCCGAGCGCCATCATGTCGCTGGCGCACACGATCGCCGTACAGCCACGGCCGATCAAGGTGCCCGCCGCGGCCTGGCCGCCCTCCAGCGTGTAGAGGGAGTGCTCGATCAGCTCCTCCGACTCCGCGGGCGACATCCCGAGGCGCTCGCGCATGCCGATCTGGAAGCCCTCGATCTTGCGCAGTACGGGCACGAAGCGCTTGGGCCCGACGGCGAGCCCGATGCGCGTATGGCCGAGCGATGCGAGATGCGTGACGGCAAGGCGGGCCGCGGCCCGGTCGTCCGTGGAGATGAAAGGGGCCTGCACCTTGGGCGAGAAGCCGTTGACCAGGACGTACGGAACGCCCTTGCCCCGCAGCACTTCGTACCGCTCCATGTCGGCGGTGGTGTCGGCGTGCAGCCCGGAGACGAAGATGATCCCGGAGACGCCGCGGTCCACCAGCATGTCGGTGAGCTCGTCCTCGGTGGAGCCGCCCGGGGTCTGGGTGGCGAGCACGGGCGTGTAGCCCTGGCGGGTCAGGGCCTGGGCGATGACCTGGGCGAGCGCGGGGAAGATGGGGTTGTCCAGCTCGGGCGTGATCAGACCGACAAGGCCTGCGCTGCTGCGGTGGCGGAGCCGCGAGGGGCGCTCGAAGCCGAGCATGTCGAGCGCGGCCAGGACGGATTCACGGGTGGCGGCCGCGACTCCGGGTTTGCCGTTGAGTACCCGGCTCACTGTGGCTTCGCTGACGCCCGCCTGCGCTGCGATGTCGACGAGCCGTGCGGTCATGAACGGGACTGTACCGGGCGGCTGCCGGATTGCCCACAGGCTGCCGAAACTTGCAGAAAGTCCCTCTCTGCAAGGAACTTGCAGGCCGCGACGGGGGAACGGGCGGGAGCTGGGCGCCGGATGAGGCCTGTCAAGCGGCGTGACGGCAACCTTCAGGACACGCGGCGGTAACGATCAACAGGCCTTGCAGAAATTTCCCGCAAGGTCTTTCGGCAGCTTTTCAATCCTGTTACGTTCCGTGGCAACCCGGCGCCGCGTCCAGTGCGGCTCGTAGGAGACACCTCTCGTCGGGGTCCCGTCTCCCCTTGTCTTCGGGTTCAGTTGAAGGAGTTCACATGCGGCGTGGCATAGGAGCCACCGCGCTGGTCGCGGCCCTGACCTTGACGGCGGCAGCGTGCGGTGGCGACGACGGTGACAGTGGCAAGAAGGATTCGGGCAAGCTGTCCGGCACCGTCACTTTCTGGGACACCTCGAACGACGCCGAGAAGGGGACGTACGAGAAGCTCGCCAAGGGCTTCGAGAAGCTCCACCCCGACGTCAAGGTCAACTATGTGAGCGTCGCGTTCGGTGAGGCCAACGCCAAGTTCAAGAACGCCGCGGGCGGCAACTCCGGCGCCCCGGACGTGATGCGCACCGAGGTCGCCTGGGTCGCGGACTTCGCCAACCTCGGCTACCTCGCCCCGCTGGAGGGCACCCCCGCGCTCGACGACGCGGGCGACTACCTCCCGCAGGCCGCGGCGAGCACCAAGTTCAAGGGCAAGACGTACGCGGTCCCGCAGACCATCGACACCCTGGCGCTCTTCTACAACAAGAAGATGCTCAAGGACGCCGGTGTCGAGGCGCCCAAGACCTTCGACGAGGTGAAGAGCGCCGCGAAGAAGATCACGTCGAAGTCCGGCAAGACCGGCCTCTACCTGCGCGGCGACGACCCGTACTACTACCTCCCGTACCTCTACGGAGAGGGCGGCGACCTCCTCGACACCAAGAACAAGAAGATCACCGTCGACGACCCGCAGGGCGCGGCCGCGTTCAAGGTCATGAAGGACCTGGTCGACTCCAAGGCGGCGACCACCGACGCGAGCGACGGCTACAACAACCAGCTGAACGCCTTCAAGGACGGCGACGTCGCGATGGCCCTTGACGGCCCCTGGTCCATCGAGGGAGCCCTGCAGGGCAAGGAGTTCAAGGGCGACAAGGACAACCTCGGTGTCGCCCCGGTGCCCGGCGGCAGCGACCGGCAGGCGGCCCCGCAGGGCGGCTGGAACCTCGCGGCCTACGCGGGTTCCGGGAACCTCGACGCGAGCTACGAGTTCATCAAGTACATGAGCTCGGCCAAGGTGCAGCAGCAGACCACCGAGAAGCTGAGCCTGCTGCCGACCCGTACCTCCGTCTACGACGTGAAGTCCGTCAAGGACAACCAGATGGTGCAGTTCTTCAAGCCGGCCGTGGACAAGTCCGTGGAGCGGCCGTGGATCCCCGAGGCGAACGCCCTCTTCGAGCCGATCCGGCTGCAGATGGAGAAGGTGCTCAGCGGCAAGACCTCGCCCGAGGACGGGGCGAAGGGCGTCGGTGACGCGTACCGCAAGCTTCTGAAGGACTACAAGTAAATGGCTGTTGACAGCAGCCAGCCACTGGCCAAGGCCGCGGACGCCCAGGGCGTCCGCGGCCGCGGCCGGGGGACCGGCAAGAACCCGGGACGCCTGCGCAGGGCGCTCTCCACCCACTGGTACGCGTGGGCCATGGTCGCCCCCGTGGTGGCCGTGATCGGCGTGATCATCGGCTATCCGCTGGTGCGCGGCCTCTATCTGTCGACGACGGATGCCAACGAGGCGAACGTCGAGCGCACCATCGGTGTCAACCACATCCCGGCGACCTACAAGTCCGTCGGCCTGGACAACTACACCGCGGTCCTTCAGGACGGCGTCTTCTGGGACCGGCTGACCTGGACCGTCATCTGGACGGTCTCCTGTGTCGCGCTGTCCTTCGGGATCGGCCTCGTCCTGGCGAACATGCTCAACCGCAAGCTCGCGGGCCGGTCCTTCTACCGGATGGCGCTGATCCTGCCGTGGGCGGTGCCGGCCTTCGTCTCCGTCTTCACCTGGCGGCTGATCTTCAACGAGAAGAACGGCATCCTCAACAAGCTCCTCGCCGGCGGCGGCATCGACGCGATCCCGTGGCTGAACGACCCCACCTGGGCCAAGCTCTCGGTGATCACCGTCAACGTCTGGCTCGGCGTCCCGTTCATGCTGGTCGCCATGCTCGGCGGGCTGCAGTCCATACCCGGTGAGCTGTACGAGGCCGCGGAGATGGACGGCGCGAACGCCTGGCAGCGGTTCCGCAACATCACCCTGCCGGGCCTGCGGTCCGTCAGCAGTACGGTCATCCTGATCAGCGGCATCTGGACCTTCAACATGTTCCCGGTGATCTTCCTGCTCACCCGGGGCGGCCCGGGAGACGCCACCGAGATCCTGGTGACGTACGCCTATCGGCTCTCGTTCGTGGTGAGCCCCCGCGACTTCGCCGGATCCGCCGCCTGGGGCGTGATCATTCTGCTGCTCCTTTCGCTCTTCGCGGTGGTCTACCGCCGTGCGCTCCGCAAGCAGGGAGAGGTGTGGTGACCGCCATGACGAACCAGAAGACCCAGCCGGAGCGGAAGGTCAGGCCGCGCGGCGAGCGCGGGCCGCTGGCCTCCGTCGGGCTGCACCTGACCCTGCTGATCGCCTCCGCCGTCGCGGTCCTGCCGCCGCTGTGGCTGCTGATCACCTCGTTCAAGCCGAAGAGCGAGGCCTTCTCCACCGACGTGGTGAAGGACTTCACGCTCGGCAACTACAGCCACGTCATCAACGACACCGAGTTCCTGAGCTGGGTCGTCAACTCCCTGCTCGTCGTCGGACTGACCACGGTGATCGGCGTCTTCATCTCCGCGACCACCGGATACGCGGTCAGCCGCTTCAAGTTCCCCGGCATGCGGCCGCTGATGTGGATGCTCCTGATCACCCAGATGTTCCCCGTCGCGGTGCTCATCGTGCCGCTCTACAACCTCCTCGCGAACCTCGGCCTGCTCAACCAGCCCATCGGCCTGGTCGTCACCTATCTGACGATCGCCGTGCCGTTCTGCGCCTGGATGATGAAGGGGTACTTCGACACCATCCCGGTGGAGATCGACGAGGCCGGGCGGGTGGACGGGCTCAACCCGTTCGGCACCTTCTGGCGGCTCATCGTCCCGCTGGCCAAGCCCGGCCTGGCCGTCACCGGCTTCTACAGCTTCATCACCGGCTGGGCCGAGGTCGCGTACGCCTCCGCCTTCATGACCGGCGAGGAGAACCTCACACTCGCGGGCGGCCTGCAGACCTTCGTGAACCAATACACCAGCGACTGGGGCTCGTTGACGGCATCGGCCGTCATCGTCGCGCTGCCCGCCGCGGTGATCTTCGGCTTCGTCCAGCGCCACCTGGTCTCCGGACTCACGGCCGGCGCGACGAAGTCCTGACCAGGCGCCCCGCGCACGCACCCCCCTCGGTCTCTCGAACTCTCGATCACAGGGAAGACATGACCCAGCATCTCGCTGCCCCTGCAGCCCCCGCCTCCGGCACCCACACGGACTGGTGGCGCGGCGCGGTGATCTACCAGGTCTATCCGCGCAGCTTCGCCGACGGCAACGGCGACGGAATGGGTGACCTGGAAGGCATCCGCACCCGCCTTCCCCACCTCAGGGAGCTCGGCGTCGACGCCGTCTGGCTCAGCCCCTTCTACTCCTCGCCGCAGGCCGACGCCGGTTACGACGTCGCCGACTACCGTGCGATCGACCCGATGTTCGGCAGCCTCCTCGACGCGGACGCGCTGGTGCGCGACGCCCACGACCTCGGCCTGCGCATCATCGTCGACCTGGTGCCCAACCACTCGTCCGACCAGCACGACTGGTTCCAGCGCGCCCTGCGCGAGGGCCCCGGATCGCCGCTGCGGGAGCGCTACCACTTCCGGCCCGGCAAGGGCGCGGACGGCTCGCAGCCCCCGAACGACTGGGAGTCCATCTTCGGCGGCCCCGCTTGGACGCGCACGCCGGACGGGGAGTGGTACCTCCACCTCTTCGCCCCCGAGCAGCCCGACTTCAACTGGGAACACCCGGCCGTCCACGACGAGTTCCGTTCGATCCTGCGCTTCTGGCTCGACATGGGCGTCGACGGCTTCCGCGTGGATGTCGCCCACGGCCTGGTCAAGGCCGAAGGCCTGCCCGACATCGGCACGCGCGACCAGCTGAAGCTGCTCGGCAACGACGCCATGCCGTTCTTCGACCAGGACGGCGTGCACGCGATCTACCGCAGCTGGCGCAAGGTCCTCGCCGAGTACGCGGGCGAGCGGATCCTCGTGGCCGAGGCGTGGACGCCCACCGTCGAGCGCGCCGCCGCGTACGTACGCCCGGACGAGATGCACCAGGCCTTCAACTTCCAGTACCTGGGCACCCATTGGGACGCGGCGGAGCTGCGCGAGGTCATCGACGTCTCGCTCGCCGCCATGCGCCCGGTCGGTGCCCCGGCCACCTGGGTGCTCTCCAACCACGACGTCACCCGCCACGCCACGCGGTTCGCCAACCCGCCGGGGCTCGGCACCCAGCTGCGCGAGGCCGGCGACCGCGAGCTCGGCCTGCGGCGGGCCCGCGCGGCGACACTCCTGATGCTCGCGCTGCCCGGTTCGGCGTACGTCTATCAGGGCGAGGAGCTGGGGCTCCCGGACGTCACCGACCTGCCCGACGAGGTGCGTCAGGACCCGTCGTTCGTGCGGGCAAACCAGGGGGCGGCCGGTACGGCCTCGGTTGAGGGTGGTGGTGGGAGACGGG
>NZ_SRIC01000064.1 GCF_004684775.1 Streptomyces sp. MZ04 | reverse complement strand
CCCCAGAACTACCCCCGCCCCCGCTCCCGCCGCGACACCACGGCCCGCAGCACCCTGCGCCCCTCCGTCGACACGTCAAGCGCCTGGCGGAGCCCGCCCGCACCGGCACCCTGGTTGGCCAGCAGCTCCAGAATCCGGATCTGGCGGCGCAACTCGGCGGCGACCAGCGGCGACATGCCGTCCGTGCGCCCCTCGCGCCGCGCGGTCACGGACGACCGCTGCGAGCCGCCGTCCGGCATGGTGTCCAGCAGCCGGTGGATCTGCAGCGCGGCGACCGAGCAGGCGTCGGCCCACTCGCGCAGCTCGGCGGCGGAACGCGCGGCGGGCACGGCGCCGAGCATGCGGTGCGCGAGGGTGACGGCCTCGTCGCCGACGGCCTCCTCCGAGAAACCGCCCGCCTCCTGCGAGGCGCCGCCCGTGAGCGCCGCCCTGGCCACGGCAAGCGCCGCGTCCCACGCGCCGCCCTCCGCGAGGCTCCCCCACAGCGGCCGGAGCACCTCGTCACCGCCCCCGAGGAGCGGTAGGCACCGGTCGAGGCAGGCGAGGCCGCTCGCCGCGAGACCTCTCTCGTCGGCCTCGGCTATCAACTCGACCAGGCTCGGGCCGCCCATGATGTACGCCTCCCGTTGCGGACTCTGCACGTCCTCTACTGCGTGCGGCCCGCCGGGAACGTCACACAGCCACGGAACAGTCACGGCAGAGAAGCGGAACGGGAGCCCCGCCAATCACTGCGGCACAACGCCCAGACGGTCCAGAAAGCGGAAGAAGAGCTGCTCCGCCGAGGGCTCCGCGGCGGCGTTCAGCACGTCGAGGATCGGCGCCGCGGGCACCGTCCTGCCCGACTCCGCAGCCCAGGCCACCGCACGGTCCGCCGCGTCGCGCGACTCAAGGAAGTAGTCGTCGAGGCTGAGCCCGTCGTCGCCCAGGTATCCCGCCATCGCGGTCCTCGCCAGGCAGGTCGTCCAGGCCCCGCTCTCCGGGGCGGCCGCCTCGACGACCACGCAGTCGCTGTCCATGACGTATCCGAAGAGCGCGGGCGAGCCCGTCTCCAGGGCGAGGGTGTTCATGCTGCCGACGTCCCGCGCGGCGTCGCCGCCCGGCACCTCCCACACCTGCCAGCCGTCGTCCCGCTGGACGAGGAGGCTGAGCTCGTCCCGCACCCCCGCCACCGCCGTGAGCTCCACGAGCGGCCGCTCGCTCCTGCCCACGACGTAGTAACCCCAGTAGCCCATGCCCGCGTCCCCCCGTGGTTCGACTCTGCTCAACTGCGCTCGACGGCTGCGATCGGCTTTGGGCCGAATACACCACAGAGTTACGCGAGTTCGCCACCAAAAAGCAGAAAACGGATCCCTGCGGCTCCCCCTGCGGCTCCCCCGCAACTCCTCTGCGACTCCCCAGCGACTCCCTACGACATCTCGGCGAGCTTCACGAAGTCGCCCCACGGCAGCGTCGGCCTACGCGGATCCCACAGCTTCTGGATCGTCGCCCGCAGCGGCAGCCTGATCCCCGCCGCGACCTGTTCCGGGGTCTGCGCCCCGGCCAGATCGCACCACACCGCGAAGGTGCCGCCGAGGATCTGGTCGTCGTACTCGGCGCTCACCGGTCTCGTCCCGCGGATCACCAGCGGGGTCCACTGCTCGTAGATCCGCTGTCCGGTCGGATAGACGAAGGCGTTCGGCTGGCCGAGCACGTAATACAGGTACTCGTCGTTGTAATTGACGACCTTCCGGCCCGCCTTCAGATATTCGACGGGCTCCCGCGCGCCGATCTCCTTGCCCGTCCAGTACGCGACCTCCAGATCGTCGGCCGCCTCCTCGACTCCGCCGCGGAAGAACCCGTCGTTCCACGCCTTGAGTCGCCGTTCGTACGGGCGCAGGGTGTCGGCCCGGTCGTTGAGCCAGCCGGTGGTGAGGTCCTGGACGCGGGCGCCCTGCCCGTACCGCTCGCGGGCCGCGGCGGCCAGCTGCGGATAGGAGGCCTCCGGGTTGTCGACCATGAGGGCGCGGTACTCGTCGGCGCCGAGATGCCAGTAGCGCCCGGGGAAGAGGTCCGCGAACTCCTCGAGCAGGTCGTCGACGATCTCGGCGGCCTGCGGCTTGGAGATGTCCACCGCGCCGCGCGAGGCGACACCCCGGGCGTCGACGAGCTGGAGGGAGGGGTGCGCCTTGATGACCGCGCCGAGGTGGCCCGGCGAGTCGATCTCCGGCACGACGGTGATGTGCCGGGCGGCCGCGAGCTTGAGGATGCGGCGGACCTGCGCCTTGGTCAGGTGCTCTGGCGAGACGACCTCGGGGTGCGAGTCCGATTCGATGCGGAACGCCTGGTCGTCGGAGAAGTGCAGGCCGAGCTGGTTGTACTTGAGGTCGCCGAGTTCGCGTACGCGGTCCTCGATCCACTCCGCGCTGAAGTGCTTGCGGGCGGTGTCGATCATGAAGCCGCGCTGGGGCTTGGCGGGCCGGTCCCGCACGACACCCTCGGGCGCGGTCCGCTCCCCCGTCACCTCCTGCTTCAGCGTGCGCGTCCCGTAGAAGACACCCGCTTCGGCCGGAGCGCTGATCTTCACCCGCTGCCCCTTCACGGAGAGCGTGTACGACTCGTCACCCCCGTCGGCGTCGGGGTCCAGCACCAGCTCCACGTCCCCCTTGCGGGGATCGTCGTCGCCCGCGTACGCGAGCTTGAGCTCACCGGCGATCAGCTTGCCCTCGTCCGCGAGGTCCTCGTCCGCGACGACGACGCGTCCACCGGGCGCGGGCCGCCATCCCGGCCCGCGCGCGGCGGTGTGCTCACGCACGGCGGGGATGACGGCCGGGGCCTTGGAGAGGGGGTACGACTTCGTGGGCGATGGGGCGGGAGTCTGCGAGACGGCGGACTTGCCGTCGGAGGGGGACGCGGTGGCCTCGCCCGAACCATCACTCCCGTCGGGCCAGACGGCAACGGTCAAGGCAACGGCCCCGGCAGCGACGACTCCGGCGGCGACGGCCAACCGGCGGGGGATCACTGCTTGCCGCCCTGTGCACAGACACCAGTCATCCGCCCACGGTAAAACGGGGCCCGCGGCCGTACCGTCCACCACGCGAAGCGAAACTCTCCCATCCGGGTGAAATTCACGCATCCGTCAGACAGCCCCCACCACATCTCGCTAGCGTTACGACAAATCCCTCAGCCGTCCCTCATCGATGCCCCCTGCCCAGGGACAGGCACCAGGCGCACCAGGAGTCCCCGCTGCCCCCGCACAGTTCGCCCCGCACCCCAGAGCAGCTGAACAACGCAGAGCCGGCAGCTGCCGAAGCCACGCTGCTCACCTGCTGCGGCAGCCACGCCTGGGCCCGTCGCCTCGTCGCCCACCGGCCCTACCCCGACCTCGACGCGCTGCTCGCCGCGTCCGACGAGGCGGCGTACGACCTCCCGCCCGCGGACCTCACCGAGGCCCTGGCCTGCGAACCTCTCGAGCCGCGCGTCCCCCGCCAGGGGACGTACTCCGCCGCGGACACCGCACTGAGCGCCGCGAACGCCGCGTACGAGAGCCGCTTCGGTCACGTATTCGTGATCTGTCTGGACGGCGTCGCCCAGGGCGAGGCCCTGGACCATCTGCTCGCCGGAATCCGCGCGCGCCTGGGCAACGACCCGGAGGAGGAGCGCGTCCTGGCCGCCGAGGAACTGCGCAAGCTCGCCCGCGGGCGACTCACCCGGCTCGTGCACGACCTGAATAGCCCGTACGTGCCTGTTTGATTGCCTGTTTGATCACACCTGGCTACCCCGCGCGAGCGAACCGACAACTCGTCGATACGATGACGAGCGGCCGGTGGACCGTACCCGGCCGGGCCCGTCCGACCACCCAAGCCGGCTGGCCCCAATCCCCGCTCCCGGAGGGTTCTGCCGTGCCGGCTGGAACGCTGTACCGCGGCCGGGAAGGAATGTGGTCCTGGGTGGCTCACCGAGTCACCGGCGTCCTCATCTTCTTCTTCCTGTTCGTGCATGTGCTGGACACCGCTCTCGTCCGCGTCTCCCCCGAGGCGTACGACGATGTCGTCAGCACCTACAAGACGCCCCTCGTCGCACTCCTTGAGTACGGCCTGGTCGCCGCCATCCTCTTCCACGCGCTGAACGGCCTGCGTGTCATCGCCGTCGACTTCTGGTCGAAGGGCCCGCGCTACCAGAAGCAGATGCTCTGGTACGTCGTCGGCATCTGGGCCGTCCTGATGGTGGGGGCGCTCTACCCGGTCCTCGGCCACGCCGTCCGCGAAGTCTTCGGGAGCTGACGCCAGACATGTCTGAGACCACGCTTGAGAAGTCCGGAGTGGGTCCCGTCGAAGGCGCCACGCTCTACGACGTCGACAACCCGGCCCCGCTCATCGAGGCGCCGCGCAAGCGCACCTCCAAGACCCCGCGCTCGACCCGCGGCAACTTCGAGATGGCCGCATGGCTCTTCATGCGCCTGTCCGGTGTCGTCCTGGTCGTCCTGGTCATCGGCCACCTGCTGATCCAGCTGGTGCTCGACGGCGGAGTTTCGAAGATCGGCTTCGCGTTCGTCGCAGGACGCTGGGCGTCCCCGTTCTGGCAGGTCTGGGATCTGCTGATGCTGTGGCTCGCGATGCTGCACGGGACCAACGGCCTGCGCACGGTCATCAACGACTACGCGGAGCGCGCCGACACGCGCCTGTGGCTCAAGGGCCTGCTGTACACCGCCACGGTGTTCACCATCCTTCTGGGCACGCTGGTGATCTTCACCTTCGACCCGAACATCCGCTAAAGCCGAGGCGAACCCAGTGAAGATTCACAAGTACGACACTGTCATCGTCGGCGCCGGTGGCGCGGGCATGCGCGCGGCCATCGAGTCGACGAAGCGCAGCCGCACCGCGGTCCTGACGAAGCTCTACCCGACCCGCTCCCACACGGGCGCGGCGCAGGGCGGCATGGCCGCCGCGCTCGCCAACGTGGAGGAGGACAACTGGGAGTGGCACACCTTCGACACGATCAAGGGCGGCGACTACCTGGTCGACCAGGACGCCGCCGAGATCCTGGCGAAGGAGGCCATCGACGCGGTCCTCGACCTGGAGAAGATGGGCCTGCCGTTCAACCGCACGCCGGACGGCACCATCGACCAGCGGCGCTTCGGCGGCCACTCCCGCAACCACGGTGAGGCGCCGGTCCGCCGGTCCTGCTACGCCGCGGACCGCACGGGCCACATGATCCTCCAGACCCTCTACCAGAACTGCGTCAAGGAGGGTGTGGAGTTCTTCAACGAGTTCTACGTCCTCGACCAGATCATCGTGGAGGAGGACGGCGTCAAGAAGAGCGCCGGCGTGGTCGCCTACGAGCTGGCCACCGGCGAGATCCACATCTTCCAGGCGAAGGCCGTGGTCTACGCGTCCGGCGGCACCGGCAAGTTCTTCAAGGTGACCTCGAACGCGCACACGCTCACCGGTGACGGCCAGGCGGCCTGCTACCGGCGCGGGCTGCCGCTGGAGGACATGGAGTTCTTCCAGTTCCACCCGACCGGCATCTGGCGTATGGGCATCCTTCTTACGGAGGGCGCCCGTGGTGAGGGCGGCATCCTCCGTAACAAGGACGGCGAGCGCTTCATGGAGAAGTACGCGCCCGTCATGAAGGACCTCGCGTCGCGTGACGTCGTCTCGCGCTCCATCTACACGGAGATCCGCGAAGGCCGCGGCTGCGGTCCCGAGGGCGACCACGTCTACCTGGACCTGACGCACCTCCCGCCGGAGCAGCTGGACGCGAAGCTCCCGGACATCACGGAGTTCGCGCGTACGTACCTCGGCATCGAGCCCTACACGGACCCGATCCCGATCCAGCCGACCGCGCACTACGCCATGGGCGGCATCCCGACGAACGTCGAGGGTGAGGTCCTCGCGGACAACACCACGGTCGTCCCGGGTCTGTACGCGGCGGGCGAGGTGGCCTGCGTCTCCGTGCACGGCGCCAACCGCCTGGGCACGAACTCCCTCCTGGACATCAACGTCTTCGGGCGTCGTGCGGGCATCGCGGCAGCCGAGTACTCCGCGAAGAACGACTACGTCGAGCTTCCCGAGAACCCGGAGGAGCTGGTCGTCGGCCTCGTCGAGCAGCTGCGCGACGCCAAGGGCACCGAGCGGGTCGCCGAGCTCCGCAAGGAGCTGCAGGAGACCATGGACGCCAACGTCATGGTGTTCCGCACGGAGCAGACGATCAAGACGGCGGTAGAGAAGATCGCGGAACTCCGCGAGCGCTACAAGAACGTCTCGATCCAGGACAAGGGCAAGCGCTTCAACACCGACCTCCTGGAGGCCGTCGAGCTGGGCAACCTGCTCGACCTGGCCGAGGTCATGGCGCAGTCCGCCCTGGCCCGCAAGGAGTCCCGCGGCGGTCACTACCGCGAGGACTACCCGAACCGCGACGACGTCAACTTCATGCGCCACACCATGGCGTACCGCGAGGTCGCCGACGACGGCAAGGACTCGATCCGGCTCGACTACAAGCCGGTCGTCCAGACCCGCTACCAGCCGATGGAGCGTAAGTACTGATGGCAACCCCGACCCTCGACAAGGAAGACGCGAAGCCCGAGGCGGGCTTCGCCGACTCCCCGTACATCACGGTCACGTTCCGCATCCGCCGCTTCAACCCCGAGGTCTCGGCGGAGGCGACGTGGGAAGATTTCCAGCTGGAGATCGACCCCAAGGAGCGTGTGCTCGACGGCCTCCACAAGATCAAGTGGGACCTGGACGGCACCCTGACGTTCCGCCGCTCCTGTGCCCACGGCATCTGCGGCTCGGACGCCATGCGCATCAACGGCCGTAACCGTCTGGCCTGCAAGACCCTGATCAAGGACCTCAACCCGGACAAGCCGATCACGGTCGAGCCGATCAAGGGACTGACGGTCCTGAAGGACCTGGTCGTCGACATGGACCCGTTCTTCCAGGCGTACCGCGACGTCATGCCGTTCCTGGTGACGAAGGGCAACGAGCCCACCCGCGAGCGCTTCCAGACCGCCGAGGACCGCGAGCGCTTCGACGACACGACGAAGTGCATCCTCTGCGCGGCCTGCACGTCCTCGTGCCCGGTCTTCTGGAACGACGGCCAGTACTTCGGCCCGGCCGCGATCGTCAACGCGCACCGTTTCATCTTCGATTCGCGTGACGAGGCGGGCGAGCAGCGCCTGGAGATCCTCAACGACAAGGACGGCGTGTGGCGTTGCCGCACGACGTTCAACTGCACGGACGCCTGCCCGCGTGGCATCGAGGTCACCAAGGCGATCCAGGAAGTGAAGCGCGCGCTGATCACGCGCCGCTTCTGATTCCTTCCTTCTCGTCTCGTCCGTACGTCACTGTGGACCCCGCTCCTTTTGAGGAGCGGGGTCCATGTGCATTCCCAAGCGCCCCACAGATAGCGTGGGTTCGCTTGCGTATCCCCCCACTCACTCATCAGGAGTCCGAAGTGAACCGCCCCATCCGTCTCGTGACGGCCGCGCTGACGGCCTCCGCGGCCCTGCTGTTGACCGCATGTGGATCGGAAGGCGACGACAAGTCCTCCGACAAGATCGAGGGAGCGGGTGAGGGAGGCGGGAAGGCTTCGGCTTCCGCCGAACCCTCTGGGAACGACAAGGTCAAGCGACCCGAGATCAAACTGCCGGCCGAGTTCCGGGCGAACTTCGCGGGCTGGACGAACAGCGACCCGAAGCAGCAGGCGATCCTGGACGACGGGCGGGAAGAGCTGCGGGCGAAGTACGCGGCGATCATCGACGCGGAACCGGAGTCGGACGCGGTGGCGTTCTACAACTCGGGTGCCTCCCTCACCACGGCCCGCAAGTGGATCAAGGGCTTCACCGAGACCGACGACAGCCTGATCGGCGAGATCAAGGCCTACAGCCCCAAGGTGAACGTCAACGGAAAGGACGCCGCTGTGTTCTTCTACTGCGTCGACGAGCGCAAGGCCTCCACGAAGAACCGCAAGACCAAGAAGGTCACGGCCACCCCCGACAGCCCCGAATCCGTCCTGCAGTACCGGGCCAGGCTCACCAAGTCCGAGCAGGGCGTGTGGCAGACCGTCTCGCTGGAGACCGTTCCGGGCGGGTGCAAGTGATGCGGACGACCGCGAAGGCAGGGGCCTTCCTCCTCGCCACGGCGCTCACCCTGGGCCTCTCCTCGACGGCGTATGCCATCGGGGACAAGAACAACCAGAACCCGGGTCCTGCGGGCGGCGCGAACGGCAAGACGCTCATGGCCGGAGCCGGGACCACCAGCATCGAGGTCAGCCAGGTCAGCGGCGGCAAGGGCGGTTCGTCCAACAAGCCCGTCGTCCCGGTGGACCCGAACTGGAAGCCCCCGGCCTGCTGGTACGAGCCCGTGGCGACGTCCGAAGAGGTGAAGGCCGCGACGGACCAGCTCAAGAAGACCCCCAACGAGAACCTGGTCCCGGTCACGCCCAGCCTCAGCTGGGGCGAGCAGCTGATGGTCGATCACTACGAGAAGGGCAAGACCCAGTCCGACGGCGCCGAGGGCTACAAGGACTTCAACATCGGCAAGGACGGCAAGTTCTGGCGGGGCGTCGTCAACCCGGACATGGAGGGCGACCCGGAGGCGTACGAATGCGAGAAGAACCTCTTCTGGCAGGACGCCGGGACCATCCCGAAGATCGCCAACGCCCCGACGCCCAAGGTCCTCGCCTCGTACGCGTACGACCAGATCAAGGTCCCCGACACCAAGGTCGAGATGAAGCCGGAAGGCAAGTCGACGGTGAACCTGCCCACCTGGGTGTGGCTGGACAAGGGCACCTTCGAGGACGTCAAGGTCCGCGCCGAACTGCCCGGCACCGGCCTGTGGGCGGAGACCACGGCCAAGCCGGTCAGCCTGCACCTGGAGCCCGGTACGGCGGACGCCACGACGTTCCCCGCGTCCGGTGAGTGCGAGGTCAACGACGACGGCAGCATCGGCACCCCGTACACGAAGGGCTCCTCGAAGCAGGACCCGCCGTGCGGCATCGCCTATCTGCGGGCCACCGACGGAAAGCCGTTCCAGCTGAAGGCGTCCGTCACCTGGGAGATCACCTGGGAGGGCACCGGCGGTGCGGGCGGTGACCTGCCGAACGGCACGTTCGACGGGACGCAGGACATCAATGTCCAGGAGATCCAGTCGATCAACCGCTGACCCGCGGCGGCAGCCGCCCTGCACGCCAGCCGGGTGACGTCCGCGTCCATGTGGGCGCCCCGCGGTGGCAGTGCGGCTGAATCCGGGCCGGGCGACCTACTCTGACGGAATGTCAGACAACCAGTCGGTCGGCCTGTCAGCTGACCAGTCCGTCGGCCAGTCCGCGGACAAGACCGCCGGACAGTCCGCGGACAAGACCGTCGGCCAGTCCGCGGACAAGACAGCCGGACAGGCGACCGATCTCCTCGGGTTCGACAACGTCCTCCTGCCCGTCGGTGACCTCGACGAGGCCGTCGGGTTCTACGAGCGTCTCGGGTTCCCCGTCTCCGCCCGGATCGACGAGATCGGGCTCGCCATCCTCAAGGTCGGCAAGGAGATGCCCGGCGTTCTGCTGCGCGTGGAGGACGAAGCCGTCCGGCAGCCGCCGCCGTGGGCCTCCCCCAGGGTGTGGCTCGAGGTGCGCGACGCGCGCGCGGCGGGGCGTGCGCTGGACGCGGCGGGGGTCAAGCTGCTCGCGCCGCCGTTCTCCGTGGCCACGGGGTGGACCGTGGAGGTCGCCGACCCGTGGGGGAACGTCGTCGGGTTCACCGACTACTGCAAGCGGCCCGAACTGGCGCGGAGTTAACCGCAGGGGGCAGGAGTCGCGTCGGGCGGGCGTCAGCGCCAGGACGCGCCGCCGCCCTCCTCCGCCACCAGCATGATGCGGCGCAGCATGTCCGAGAACTGGGCCCGCTCGTCCTTCGAGAGGACGCCGAGCAGGCGGTACTCCTCGTGGCCGAGGACATCCATCGCGCCGAGCCAGATCAGGCGGCCGGACTTCGTCAGCTCCACGTCGACCCGGCGCCGGTCCTTCTTCGAGGGGGTGCGGCGGATCAGGCCCCGGCTCTCCAGGCCGTCCAGGCGGCCCGTTACGGAGGCGGGAGCGAGGTCCAGGTCGGCGGCCAGCTCGGAGGGGGATGCCCGGCCGCCGCGGCCCGCCAGCTTGTGGAGGGTGTCGAACTCCGGGCGCTCCAGGTCGAAGTCGATCAGGGACTGCTCGCGGATCCGGCGCAGATACACCGTCAGCTTCTTCATGCGGGTGACGGCGCCCTCGATGTCGGGGTCGAGGCCGGGGAGCACGGGGAGCCAGCGTTCGACGTGACCGTCGGTCCAGTCTCGGGCCGGCCCGGGGACTTCTTCGTGGGCCTTCTCGGGGACTTTTTCGTGGGCCCTCTCGGGGACTTCTTCGTGGGCCTTCTCGGGGACTTCTTCGTGGGCCTTCTCGGGTACGTTCCCGGTTCCCGCGTCCCTCGCCGATCCCGCGTCCCTCGCCGTCGTGCCGTCGCCCTTGTCCGCCATGGAGCGCAGCCTACTTCGGTCCCAGATATTTCGTTGACGAATAATTCGGTTCCGAAATACAGTCCTCTCCATGCCGTCGCACCCCCTGCTGCGCAACCGCCCCTTCCGGCTGCTCTTCCTCGGCCGCTCCCTCTCCCTCATCGGCGACGCCGTCATCCCCGCCGCCCTCTCCCTAGCCGTCATCCGCGCCACCGGCTCCGCCTCCGCGCTTGCCCTCGTCCTCGGCTGCGCGATGGGGCCGAGGCTGCTGCTGCTTCCGCTCGGCGGGGTCGTCGGCGACCGGTTCAACGCCCGTACCGTCGCGCTCGGCACCGACGTCGTGCGGTGCCTGACGCAGCTCTTCGTAGGCGTCGAACTCCTGGGGGGTGACCCCCAGTTGTGGCACATCGCCCTCGCATCGGCGGTCGGCGGCGCCGCCTCCGCGTTCGCCATGCCCACCCTGCCGACCCTCATCACCGGCACCGTCGACGGGAAGGAGCGGCACGCCGCCAACTCCGCGCTCGGCGTCGTCAAGAGCACCGCCATGGCCGGCGGGCCCGCGCTCGCCGGGCTCCTCATCAAGTACGCGGGCCCCGGCTGGGCATTCGTGCTCGACGGGGTCTCGTTCGCCGTCAGCGCGTGCCTGCTGGCCGCCATCCGGGTGCGGCGGGTCGCCCCGGAGGGGCGCCGTTCACTCCGTAGGGACCTGGTCGAGGGGTGGCAAGAGGTGCGGTGCCGGGACTGGTACTGGACCAGCCTCGTCGCGCACTCGGCGTGGAACGGCGCCGCCGCCGTGCTCACCACCCTCGGACCCGCGCTCGCCGTCAAGGAGTTGGGCGGCGAGGGCGTGTGGATCGGCATCCTGCAGGCGGGTGCGGTCGGGCTGCTGCTCGGCTCGCTGCTCGCGGGGCGGGCCCGGCCCCGGCGCCCGATCCTGACGGCCAACCTGGGCCTCGCGACGTACGCCCTGCCCCTCGGCCTGCTCGCCGCCGAGGCCCCCGCCCCGATCGTCATCGGCGCCTACGCCGTCGCACAGGCGGGCCTCGGCTTCCTCAGCCCCGTGTGGGAGACCTCGGTCCAGGCGGCGATACCGCCCGGCGTGCTGGCCCGCGTCACCTCGTACGACTGGCTGCTCTCGATGGCCGCGATGCCCCTCGGGTACGTGCTCGCGCCCCTCGCGGCGGACGCGTGGGGCGTGGCGGCGCCCCTCTGGATCGCGGCCTGCGTGGTCGGCGTCGCGTGCGTGGGAACGGCGGCGGTGCCGGGAGTGCGCCGGTTCGGGGCAGGCGGCGCGGGTGCGCCTCGTGAAGTCGGGGGCGGGTACGGTCAGTTCACCCCGGACGGCGAAGGCGACACCGGGCGCTCGAAGAACGTCTCCAGGGACACCGTCGCCTGAGTGCCGCTCACCCCGTCGATCGCGTACAGCCGCCGCAGCACGTCCTGGAGCTGCTCCGTCGTCGACGTGCGGACCTTGACCAGGACGCTCGCCGCACCCGCGATGACATGCGCCTCCTGGATCTCGGGGATCGCGGCGAAGTCCTCCGCCCGGTCCCCCATCCACGCCGTCGAGTCGACCATGACGAAGGCCAGGACTCCCCGGTCCACGGCCGCGGGGTCGACGTCGACCGTCGTGCGGCGGATCACCCCGCGCTCGCGCAGCTTGCGTACGCGCTCGTGGGCCGCGCCCGCCGAGAGGCCCACCGCCTTGCCCAGGTTCACGTAGGACTGGCCGGCGTCCTCCTGTAGCAGCGCCAGCAGTTCACGATCGGTGTCGTCCACTCGCACCCGCGCCCCCTCTCCCTCATTTTGCGATCTTTGGGCCACACCGTATCTCGTACTGCTATACGGTTCCAGTGCCGAATAACATTCGCTCAGGCTTCAGAGGGGTGCCGTCATGTCTTCCCAGAAGTACCCGACGTCGTACGAGATTCTGGACGACCGCTTCCGTACGGGGCGTTGCGCCAACGGGGACAGCAAGCTCGAAGTGCTGTACGACGACTGCCGGTGGGCCGAGGGGCCGCTCTATCTGCCCGCCTGGCGCCAGCTCGTCTGGAGCGACATACCCAACGACCGGCTGCTCCGCTGGGACGAGGCGACCGGCACGGTCGGCGTCTTCCGGACGCCCGCCGGGCACGTCAACGGCAACACCCTCGACCGGGAGGGGCGGTTGATCTGCTGCGAGCAGGGCAACCGCCGTGTCACCCGCACCGAGCACGACGGCCGCGTCACCGTCCTCGCCGACCGCTTCGAGGGCAAGCGGTTCAACAGCCCGAACGACGCGGTGGTCCGCTCCGACGGGTCGGTTTGGTTTTCCGACCCGGATTTCGGGATCACCAGTGACTACGAGGGGTTCCGGGCGCCTGCCGAGATCGGCGCCTGCAACGTCTACCGGATCGACCCCGTCACCGGTGACGTGCGAATCGTCGCCGACGGCTTCGAGGGGCCCAACGGGCTCGTCTTCTCGCCCGACGAGCGGCAGTTGTACGTCTCGGACTCACGTGCCGCCAGGATCCGCGTCTTCGATGTCGGTGACGACGGGGCGACGCTGTCGGACGGCACCGTCTTCGCCGAGTCGAAGGACTCCGGCTTCGACAACATCCGCTTCGACGACGAGGGCAGGCTGTGGGCGGCCGCCCTCTACGACGGGGTGCACTGCTACGACCCCGACGGCACCCTCATCGGGCGGATCACGGTCCCCGAGGCCGTCGCCAACATCGCCTTCGGCGGTCCGAAGAACAACCGGCTCTTCATCGCGGCGACGACCTCGCTGTACTCGCTGGTGATGTCCGTGACCGGGCTGCCGCGGGTGCGGACGGCCGTCTGAGCTCTTTTTGGCACCCCGGCCGGACTCAGTGCCCCGGCCTGGCTCAGTGCCCCGGCCTGGCTCAGTTGACCGCGTCCACCTCCCCCGGAGCCAGCTCCACGTCGTACAGGAGCGGCTCGTCCGCGACCACGATGTGCCGGGCGCGTGAGGCGTGGCCGGGGGCCGTGGCGGCCAGCAGGTAGGCGCCCGCCGACGGGGCCGCCACGATGTACGAGCCGTCGGCCAGGGACGTCACGCGGTCCAACTGGCGGCCGCCCTTGGAGAGGAGCGTCAGGGTCGCGCCCGCCACCGGTTCGCCCTCCGTGGTGCGGATGAAACCGTGCACTACGGAGGCGATGTCCGATACGGAGGCCATGCCCGAGCCGTTGGACTCCACGCGTGCGTGGGGGACGGTTTCGGACGGGGCGGGCTCCGGCTCCCGTGGCTCCACCGCCAGGTGCGGCAGTCGCTTCTCCAGGCCTGCGGGGAGCCACCAGTTGGCGCGGCCGAGCAGATGCATCGCCGCCGGGACGAGGGCCGTACGCAGGATGAAGGCGTCCAGGGCCACCGCCGCGGCCAGGCCGATGCCCGCCATGGCGCCCTCCATGTCGCCGCTCAGGACGAACGCGGAGAAGACGCAGATCATGATCAGGGCCGCGCAGTTGATGACCCTGCTCGTCTCGGCGAGGCCCACCCGGACCGCGCGGGCGTTGTCCTTCGTATGCACCCATTCCTCGTGCATGCGGCTCACCAGGAACACCTGGTAGTCCATCGAGAGCCCGAAGAGCAGCGACAGCATGATGACGGGCAGGAACGCCGTGATCGGTCCCTCCTTGCCGACGCCGAGGATCTCCGTGCCCCAGCCCCACTGGAAGACCGCCACCAGTACGCCGAAGGACGCGGCCGCCGCGATCAGATTCATCAGGGCGGCCGTCAGGGGCACCACCAGGGAGCGGAACGCGATCAGCAGCAGGAGGAAGCCGAGCGCGATGATCGCTCCTACGAAGTAGGGCAGCCGGTCACCCGTCACCGCGGCGAAGTCCTTGAAGATGGCCGTCACGCCGCCGACGTGCGCCTCGACGCCGGCCTCCGGAATCACCTCTCCCCGTAGCCGGTCGATGAGCTGGTCCGTCTCCTCGGACTGGGGGGAGGTCGTGGGGACGACGTTGATGACCGAGATGCCCTCCGAGGGCGGTGCGGCGGCGACCTGGGCGACGCCCTCCGTGGCCCGGATGCTCTCCACCAGGCCCGCGGTGTCGCCTTGTTCGGCCACTACTTGGAGCGGGCCGTTGAATCCCGGACCGAAGCCCTCGGCCAGCATGTCGTACGCCTGCCGGGTCGTCGTCGACTCCTGGTGATTGCCCTGGTCGGTCGCGCCGAGCCGCAGGGAGAGCAGCGGCAGGGCGAGGAAGGCCATCACTACGAAGGCGAGTGCCGCGATCGAACGCGGCCTCTTCTGTACGTACGTCGACCAGCGCGCCGCGAGGCCGCTCGACTCGGCGGGCTCGGGCCCCGTCGCCGCGAGTCGGCGCCGCTGCCTGCGGCTGAGCACCCGGGGGCCGAGCAGCCCGAGGAGCGCGGGCAGCAGGGTGATCGCCGCGAGGACGCTCAGGATCACCGTCAGGGAGGCCGCGATGACCACGCCGTCCAGGAAGCGCATGTTCATCACCAGCATCCCGGCGAGCGCGATGCACACCGTGCCGCCCGCGAACAGCACGGCGCGGCCGGAGGTGTTCAGCGCCTGCACCGCCGCCTCCCGCGGCTCCATGCCGCGCAGGATGCCGCGCCGGTGCCGGGTCACGATGAAGAGCGCGTAGTCGATGCCCACGCCCAGGCCGATCAGGGAGCCGAGCAGCGGGGCCACTTCGGGGATGTCCGTGACATGGCTGAGCAGCATCGTCGAGAGCATGCCCAGGCCCACTCCGAAGACGGCGATGACGATCGGCAGGACCATCGCGAAGAGCGAACCGAAGGCGAGGAAGAGCACGACCGCGGCGGCCGCGATGCCGACTAGTTCGGAGGTGCCGGTGGGCGGCTCCTGGATGCGGGTGATCGCCTGGCCGCCCAGTTCGACCTGGAGGCCGTCGCGTTCGGCGTTCTGAGCCGCGTCCACGACGCCCTGGACGAGGTCCTTGGGGACGGAGTTCGCCTGCTCGGTGAAGGTCACCTGGGCGTAGGCGATCCGCCCGTTCTCGCTGATCTGGGCGGCGCCCGCCTCCTTGGAGGCGTACGGGCCCACGACCTCGCCGACGCCCTTCATGCCGGCGATGTCCTTCAGCGCGGGCTCGATCCGGGAACGTACGCCCTCGTCGCGCACCGACGCGCCCTCGTCGACGCGCCACACCACCGTGTCGGTGTCCCCGGAACGCTCCGGGAACGCCTTCGTCATCAGGTCGTACGCGTGCGTGGAGTCCGTGTCCGGCAGCGAGAACACATTCGAATACTCGGTGCCCGCGGAGGTTCCCGCCACCCCCAGGCCGAACAGGGCACCCACCCACAGCACAAGGACCACCAGGCGGTGCGCATAGCACCACCGCGCCAATGCCGTCACGATCCGTTCCTCCTCCGTGTCGCCGAGTCCCCCAGGTCCGTCCCTCGTCGGACCTCAGCATCGGCGGCACGGCGGCCCTGCGGCGGGGCGCGGCCATGATTCTCAAGTAACTCCAAGGCACGGACCGGGACTTCGTACACCGTCCGCGCCGATACTGAGGGTATGAGCCACGCCGAAGGCCGCCGGGGAACAGATGTCGGAGCGGCGCGGGGTGCGTCGCCCGGTGCATCGCCCGGTGCATCGCCCGGTGCATCGCCCGGTGCATCGCCCGGTGCATCGCCGGGTGCGTCGCCCGGTGCATCGCCGGGTGCGTCGCCCGGTGCCGGAGCGACCGTCCTCGTCGTCGAGGACGAGCCGAGCATCGCCGACGTGCTCGCCATCGCCCTGCGCTACCACCGCTTCGACGTGATGGTGGCCGGCACGGTGCGCGAGGCCCTCGCGCTCGACGGGCGCACCCGGCCCGACGTGGCGCTCCTGGACGTGATGCTGCCGGACGGCGACGGGCGCGCCCTGGGCAGGGAACTGCGCGCCCGGCGCCCCGAACTGGCCCTGGTGTTCCTGACCGCGCGGGACGCGCCGTCGGAGGTCGTGGGCGCGCTCGGCTTCGGCGACGACTACATCACCAAGCCGTTCAACATCGACGAGGTCGTCGCCCGAATCGGGGCGGTCCTACGCCGCACCAGGGCGGGCGACGTGCTCCCCCAGCGCCCGCCGCTGCGCTACGGAGACCTCGAACTGGACGACTCGACGTACGTGGTGCGCCGCGCGGACCGCACGGCGCAGCTCACGCCGACCGAGTACGCCCTGCTGCGCTTCCTGGTGCGCAACGCGGGACGGGTCGTGCCCAAGGAGCAGCTGCTGCGCCATGTGTGGAGCTACGAGCACACAGCGGAGTCGACCGTCGTCGAGACCTACATCAGCTATCTGCGGCGCAAACTGGCCGCCATCGGCCCACCGGTGATCACGACCCGGCGGGGCGTCGGATACGGCCTCGCATGAGGCGTGCGCACCGCGGCATGCGCTCGCTGCGCGCCAAGCTCACCTGGGTCAACGTGGCGCTGCTCGCCCTCGGCATCGTCACCGCCACGGCCGTGAGCATCATGGGCATGCGGCACTTCCTGCTCGACAACATCGACGCGGAGCTGACCTCGTCGCGCGACTCGCTGCACCGCATGGGTCTCACCATGAAGCAGATCGAGTACATCAGCGCGCTCGGCATGGCGCTCGACAGCCTCTCCCCCGACGGCACCGAACGGGACGGGCTCCCGCGCGCGGACACGCTCATCGTCGCGATCGGCGCCTCCGGGAAGCCCGTTCCCATCGGCTCGCTCGAGCCGACGCCGCGCCAGCGCGCCCTGGCCTCCGCGGTGGACGACCCGGGCGCCCTGGTCAGCGCCTCGCAGCCGCGCGACGTCACCTTGGGCGGCGACCCGTACCGCACGGTGGGCGCGCGACTCGACGACGGCACGACCGTCCTGATGGCGACCTCTACGGAGAGCCTGCATTCGGGCATCAAGAAGGCGCTGAAGGTCGACGCCGCCTTCGGAGTGGTCCTGTTGGCGCTGCTGGCCGTCCTGACGATGATCTCCGCGCACCACCGTCTGCGCCCGCTGGAGGACATGGTCGAGACCGCGTCCGCGATCGCCGACGGCGACCTGACGCGGCGGGTGCCGTCGAGCCGCACCCCCGCGATGGAGACCGAGCAGCTGCGGCTCGCCCTCAACTCCATGCTGCACCAGGTCGAATCGGCCTTCGAGACCCGCGAACGCAGCTCGGCACAGCTGCGCCGCTTCGTCGCCGACGCCTCGCACGAGCTGCGTACGCCGCTGTCGGCGATCCGCGGCTATCTCCAGCTGTACGACAAGGGGATGCTCCGCGACCCGGCGGAACGCACGCGCGCGTGGGACCGCGTCAACGCGGAGGCCGACCGGATGGGCCGCCTCGTCGACGAACTCCTCACCCTGGCCCGCCTGGACCAGCGGCCGGAACTGGACTTCAGGAACGTCGACTTGAGCCGCCTGGTGCGGGACGCCGCCGACGATCTGCGGGTGCAGGAACCGGAGCGCCCGCTCACCGTCCGCGCCGAGGGCGCCCTGCTGATCCGCGCGGACGAGTCCGGGCTGCGCAAGGTGCTCGGCAACCTCCTGGGCAACGTACGCGTCCACACCCCCTCCGACGCGCCGGTCACGCTGGGCCTGGAGCGGGCGGACGGGCTTGTGCGGCTGCGCGTGGAGGACCGGGGCCCCGGCCTCGCGGAGGAGGACGCGGCCCGCATCTTCGACCGCTTCTTCCGCGCGGGCGGCGGCGCGGGCAGCGGCCTGGGCATGGCGATCGTGCAGGGGGTCGTCACCGCGCACGGAGGCCAGGTCGCCGTGGAGACGACTCCGGGCAAGGGGCTCACGGTGACGGTCACGCTGCCTGCGCAGAGCCCGGGTTGACGCTTGGCCAGTACGCGGGGGCGGCCAGTACGCGGTGGCGGCCAGTACGCGGTGGCTACCCGCCCGCCATCAGGCCCACCCCGTATCGCCCGTGCCCCGCACGAGCGCCCACACCGTCTTGCCGTGTCTCCCCCGCTGCCAGACGCCCCACGCGTCGGCCAGGGCGTCAAGGAGCCTCAGGCCCCGGCCGTTCTCGTCCTCCCAGGAGCCCGAGCCCCGTAGCTCCGGGCCCAGAGGGCTTTCGTCGGAGACCTCGATGAAGCAGTCGCCGTCGGCGAGCACCGTGACCGCCACCTCGAACTCCCGCTCTAGGACCAGGCCGTGACAGACCGCGTTCGTCGCGAGTTCCGACACCAGGAGTACGACGTCATGGCGCGCCACGCTCTTCTCCGTATGCCCCCAGGCCGTCAAATGATCGCGAACGCGAATGCGAGCGAGCGCGACGGACGCCGGATGCGGTGGCAGCCGGAACGCGTGACGTCGTAACAAACTTCGGTCCCCCCGTCAGCCTCGAGCACACCAAAGCGCCGAGAACCGTACACACTTCCGACATCAGATGCTGCGCAGAGGAAGTGCCCGGTGTCACACCGTCACCGTGCGACCCCGCAGTATCCGGCCAAGTCCGAACCAAAGGGATCCGAATCGAACCAACAGCCGATTACGCCTGGCGGGAGGCCAGTTCCACGACCGTGATGTCGGACGGCGCCCCGACCCGCACAGGCGGCCCCCACGCGCCGGCGCCCCGCGTCACGTACAGCTGGGTGTCGCCGTACCGCTCAAGTCCGGCAAGCGTCGGATTGGCCAGGTCGGCGATGAAATTGCCTGGCCAGAGCTGTCCGCCGTGGGTGTGCCCGGAGAGCTGGAGGTCGACGCCGTGCTTGACCGCGTCGTGGATGACGACCGGCTGATGGGCGAGGAGCACGGACGCCCGTGACCGGTCACGGTCGCCCAGCGCCTTGGCGAAGTCGGGCCCGTGCCCCTCGCTCTCGCCCGCCACGTCGTCCACGCCCGCGAGGTCGAACGCGGGCAGTTCGGTGCGCGCGTTCTCCAGTGGGTGCAGGCCGAGTTCGCGTACGTGATCGACCCACTGCTCCGCTCCGGAGAAGTACTCGTGGTTGCCGGTGACGAAGTAACTCCCGTGCCGGGCCCGGAGCTGTGCGAGCGGCGCCGCCGCGGGTCCGAGGTTCTCGACATCGCCGTCGACGAGGTCACCGACGACGGCGATGAGGTCGGGCTGCGTGCCGTTGATCGTGTCGACCACGCGCTGGGTGAAGCCGCGTCCGAGGATCGGCCCCAGGTGGATGTCGCTGACCACGGCGATCCGGAACCCGTGCGCCCCGCGCGGCAGCCTGGCCAGCGGCACGGTGACGCGCTTCACGCGAGGGCCGCGCAGCACGCCGTACGTCCCGTAGCCCACCGTTCCGACGGCGAAGGCTGCGGCGGTCCCGCCGACGATCCGGGAGACGAAGAGGCGGCGCGAGGGAGTGGGAGCGGGAGTGGCCGGTTTCCGCGGCGCTTCCTCGGCGGCGACGGAGGCGACGGAGGCGACGGGGGCGTCATCAGCCGAAGCCGGGTCCTCCGTAGGAGTGGCCTCCGAAAGCGACGTCTCCGTGGGAGTGGCTTCCGAAGGCGACCTCTCCGTAGGAGTCGTCTGCGAACGTCGCTCCGGCAGCAGCCTCAGCAGGACAGGGCGTACGAGCTCCCCCGCGAGCAGTGCGAGCACCAGGTAGATCGACAGGGCCATCCACATGAAGCCCGGCCAGGCGAGCACCTTCTGCAGCCAGAACGGCGCACCGGCCCGCTCGCTGCCGACCGCCGCGAACATCAGCAGCGGCCCCGCCACGAAGACCACCACCCCGGCCCGCCGCACGAACCCGGGCCGCGCCGTCGTGTCCCGCACAAGGCGGCGCCACGCGTACCACTGCAGCCCGGCGAAGGCCGCGAGCACGGCGACGCCGATGAGCACGAAGAGAACGATCACTGCTATGACGTACGGCGCAGAGCCCGCACTCCACGCAACCCGATGGTCCCTACCACCGTCCCCAAGACAAAGGAGGCGACGGCGAGCGTCAGGTGGACCCAGAAGTACGCGGTCGGGTCGCCGTCGTCGAAGGCGAGCCCGCTGCCGTCCTTCCACAGGTTCTTGACGAAAGTGATCCAGATGAACCAGCTCCACACGCCGAAGGCGAGCAGGAACCAGGAGACCGGGCGGCTGAGCTTCATACGTTCAGTATCGCGAGCCTCCCTTCCGCACCGCCTCCGGGGTCAGGAGCGCGACACACTGGCCACCTCGGCGGCGACTTCCACAGCGGCGCCCTGTACGTTCTCGTCCGTGCCTGCCGTAAAAAAGACCGCCTTGTTGGTCACTTCCGCCGCATTGTTGACCTTTTCGACCGCAGCGCCCGCACTGGCGGACGGCAAGCCGGGAGACGACAAGAAGCCGAAACCGCCCTCCTCCATGTCGACGGTCGGCGGCGCCAAGCTCGGCGAGGCAGGCACCCAGGTGAGCCTCAAGGCGGGCGCGCCCGTGCTCCCCAAGGACCTGTCGGCACGCTCCTGGATCGTCTCGGACGCCGAGTCGGGTGACGTGCTCGCGTCGCACAACGCGCACTGGAAGCTGCCCCCGGCGAGCACCCTGAAGATGCTCTTCGCGGACACGGTCCTGCCGAAGTTCCCCAAGACGCAGAAGCACAAGGTCGAGCTCTCCGACCTGGCGGGCATCGGCGCGGGCAGCAGCATGGTCGGCGTCAAGGAGGACGAGACGTACACGGTCCACGACCTGTGGCTCGGCGTCTTCCTGCGGTCGGGCAACGACGCGGTGCACGTGCTGTCGGCGATGAACGGCGGCGTCGCGCAGACCGTCAAGGACATGCAGGCCCACGCCGAGGAACTGCAGGCCCTGGACACCAACGTGGTCAGTCCGGACGGCTACGACGCGAACAAGCAGGTCTCCTCCGCGTACGACCTGACGCTGTTCGCCCGCTCCGGGCTGCAGAAGAAGGACTTCCGCGAGTACTGCTCGACGGCCACCGCCAAGTTCCCCGGCGAGACCAAGAAGGTCACGAAGGGCAAGGACAAGGGCAAGAAGAAGCGCGATTCCTTCGAGATCCAGAACACCAACCGACTCCTTACAGGAGACGTCGGTCTCGATCCCTACAAGGGCATCGCGGGCGTCAAGAACGGCAGCACCACGAACGCCGGCACCACCTTCACCGGCGTCGCCGAGCGCGACGGCAAGGTGCTGCTCGTCACCGTCATGAACCCTGACTCCGGGGAGCAGCACGCCGTCTACAAGGAGACGGAACGCCTTCTGGACTGGGGCTTCCAGGCCTCGGGCAAGGTCGACCCGGTGGGCGAGCTGGTCCCCCCGAAGGGTGCCGCCACGGGCAGCGGCAAGGGCGCTCCGGGCGCGGGCAAGGGCAAGTCGGATTCGGCCAAGAACGTGGCGCACGCCTCCGAGAAGGACTCGGGCGGCGGCGTCGGCGTCGCGCTCGGCGTCGTGGGCGGTGTGCTGGTGCTTCTGGCCGCCGGGTGGTTCGTGATCAGCCGCCGGCTGCCGCTGCCGGACCTGGTGCGCCGGAAGGACCGTCACTGACGTCTTCGACGTCTTCGATGTCTTCGATGTCTTCGATGTCTTCGATGTCTTCGATGTCTTCGGGGGAAGCCTCGTCGTCCTGGCCGTCTTCTTCTCGCTCTTCCTGCTCTAGCTCTTCCTGCTCTTCCTGCTCTTCCTGCTCTTCCTGTGTACGTTCCGGCTGCTCTGTCGCCGTCCAGGCGGCGCAGAACAGCAGGAGTTTCGCGGTGAAGTTGATCCACAGGAGCAGGGCGACGGGCACTCCGAAGGCGCCGTACATGCTCCGCGCGGCGACGCCCTTCATGTAGCCGCCGAGCAGCAGCTTGAGCAGTTCGAACCCGGCGGCGCCCATCAGCGCCGCGATGATCAGCAGCCGGCGCGGCGGCTGGACGCCGGGCAGCAGCGTCAGGACGTACAGCAGGAGCAGGAAGTCCGCGAGGACGGCGACGGCGAACGCGACCCCCTGGAGCAGCACACCGCCCCAGCCGTCCCGGGAGACGCCCAGGAGGTCGGCGCTCCAGCCGAGGGCGGTCGACGCGAGGGTGGAGGCGGCGACGGAGGCGAGCCCGGCGCCACCGAGGCCGATGAGCACCCCGGTGTCCTTGAGCTTGCGCAGGACGGGGTTCTCGTCCGCGTCCTCCAGCTCCCAGACGGCCCGCAGGCACTCCCTTATCGAGCCGACCCAGCCGATGCCGGTGAAGAGCAGGACGGCGCCCGCGACGAGTCCGATGGTGCCCGCGTTGTCGACCAGGGCGTTCAGGTTCAGCTGGTCGGAGATGCCGGGGACCTGCTCGGCGATCTTGTCCTCGAGCTCCCGCTGCCGGCTGCTGGAGAGCGTCGCGGCGGCGATCGCGGCGGCGACCGTGATCAGCGGGAAGAGCGCGAGGAAGCTGATGAACGTCATGGCGGCGGCGAGCCGGGTCCAGTGCACGCGGTCGAGCCGCTCGTACGCGCTCCACGCGCGCGTGCGCATCGCGCGCTCCACCAGGGGCCCGATTCCGGGGAGCTTTTTCAGCCAGTCCATGACGCCTCCCTGCCCGCTGTGCGGAAGACCAAGGTCCGGGTACCCCAAAAACGCAGAACAGTGGCGAGCGCCATACCGATTCCGGCTCCGGAGACGGTGTCCGCGCGCTGCGAGGTGAGGCCGAGGCCGTAGTGGGACACCGCGATGCACAGCAACTGCACGACGGCGCCCGCGATGTTGACGGCGAAGAAGATCCCGTACTGGCGCAGGCGCGACACCCGGGCCTGCTCGCGCCGGTAGGTGCCGAGCGCGTTGCCCGCGTACGCGACGGTGCAACCGGCCACGAAGGACAGCGCCTTGGCGGTCAGCGGGTCCAGGCCGACGGGGCCGCGCAGCCAGATGAAGAGGCCGAGGTCGGCGGCGTACGCGCAGATCCCGGCGGCGGCGAAGCCGAGCAGTTCGGGGCCCATGGCCCGCAGCCGCTCCCTGAGTGCGCTCACCACGCTCACCAGTCGGCGACCGCGAGTCCGTACATCGCCAGCCACACCACGCCGATGACGGCGAGCGCCCGGTCGCGCAGGACGACGTCCTCGGGCTCGCCCGCGGTGCCCCGGTCGGCGAACACGGCGTACCGCAGGACCGCGAGGACGAAGGCGGCCATCGACAGCTGCCGCCAGGGCAGCAGGCTGCCGTTGGCGGTGCCGCCGCTCTCCATGGCCCACAGGCAGTAGGCGAGGACGGCGACCCCGGCGGCCAGCTGCCACACGAAGCGCAGGTACCCGGTGGTGTATTCGGTGAGCAACGCGCGCGTGGCGCCCAGTTTCTCGGCGCTCGCGGACATCTGGACGGCTTCGGAGTAGCGCTTGGCGGAGACCATGAAGAGCGCGCCGAAGCCGGTGGTGATGAGGAACCAGCGCGAGAGCGGGATGCCGAGGGCGAGCCCGCCGATCATGGCGCGCATCAGGAAGCCCGTGGTGACGACGGCGAGATCGACGACGAGCACGTGCTTGAGGCTGACGCAGTAGGCGAGTTGCATCACTACGTAGGCGGCGAGCAGCACAGCGGTCAGCGGTGTGCAGAGCGCGGCGGCGGTCGTGGGCGCGAGGACGGCGAGCAGTCCCCCGACCGCGTAGGCGACGGGTACCGGGACCTGCCCGGCCGCGACCGGTCTGCGGCACTTGGTGGGGTGGGCGCGGTCGGCGTCGGCGTCGCGTGCGTCGTTGATGAGGTAGACGGCGGACGCGGCGGCCGTGAACAGCACGAAGACGATGGCGAGTTGGCTGAGCGAGTGGCGCGAGAAGAGTTCGCCCGCCGCGGCGGGGGCCGCGACGACCAGGACGTTCTTCACCCACTGGCGGGGGCGCGCGGTCTTCAGGAGGCCGAGCGGCAGGGTGAGCGGTCGGGGGCCCGACGGCTGGGGCGGGCCGGGGCGTTCGAGCAGGGCGGCGCGTTCAGGCATCGCTGCGGCCCCCGTTCATCCAGGCGGCGCCCACGCGCGCGGTGAGGGCGCCGAGGGCCGCTCCCGCGGCCACGTCGCTCGGGTAGTGGACGCCGACGACCATCCGGGAGACGCACATCGCGGCGGCGACCGGCGGCACGAATCGGGCGCCCACGGGGCTCAGCGCGCCGTACGCGACGGTCGCGGCGGCGGCCGAAGTGGCGTGCGAGCTGGGGAAGGAGTGCCGTCCCGCGGTCCTGACGAGGGGCGCCACTCCCGTGTCCGCGCCGGGCCGCGGGCGCCGTACGACGCGTTTGACGCCCATGCTGGCCAGGTGTGCCGCCGCGGTGAGCGCCGTGCCGCGCAGCCACGCGCCGCGTCGCTCGCGGTCGACGGCGGCGCCCGCGAGGCCCGCGACGAGCCAGAGGGCGCCGTGCTCGCCGGTCCAGGAGAGAGCGCGCGCGGCGGCGGCCACGCGCGTGTCGGAGCCGCAGTCGCGCAGGGCCGACAGCAGCCGATGGTCCATGTCGTGCATGTGGCCTCCTTTTCCGGGGACTTCAGGGACTCCGGGAACCTCGCCTCCCGACTCTTCTAGTCGACCTCTCAATATTTACGTCAATATCGGACGACACTCCATCAATCACCCATTTCGGTGAGAGCTCAGACGATTCAGGACAAACTACCCATGCACGGGCGATACGGTCGCTCCCATGCCTGCCGACTCCGCATCCGCTTCCGTGACGACGTCCGAGGCTGTGTCCGTGTCCGGCTGGGGGCGCACCGCCCCCACCACCGCCCGGCTGATCCGCCCCCGTTCGCCCGAGGAGGCCGTCGCGGCCCTCCGCGCGTGCGGGGAGCGCGGCGGCATCGCCAGGGGCCTGGGACGGGCCTACGGGGACGCCGCGCAGAACGCGGGCGGCGCGGTCATCGACATGACCGGCATGGACCGCGTGCACGCCATCGACGCCGACGCGGGCACCGTCCTGTGCGACGCCGGCGTCTCACTGCACCGCCTGATGGAAGTCCTGCTCCCGCTCGGCTGGTTCGTGCCGGTGACCCCGGGGACCCGGTACGTGACGGTCGGCGGCGCGATCGGCGCGGACATCCACGGCAAGAACCACCACGGCTCCGGTTCGTTCTCGCGCCATGTCAACGCCGTCGAGCTGCTCACCGCCGACGGCACGGTGCGGTCCTTCGAGCGCGGCACCGCCCTGTTCGACGCGACGGCGGGCGGCATGGGCCTGACCGGCGTGATCCTCGCGGCGACCCTCCAACTGCAGCCGGTCGAGACCTCCTTGATGACGGTGGACACGGAACGCGCCGCCGACCTGGACGACTTGATGGCCCGCCTCACCGCCACCGACCACCGCTACCGCTACTCGGTCGCCTGGATCGACCTCCTCGCGCGCGGGAAGGCGATGGGCCGCTCGGTGCTCACGCGCGGCGACCACGCCCCCCTGGAGGCCCTTCCGGCACGCGCGCGTAGAGCCCCGCTGACGTTCCGCCCGGGCCAACTGCCGCCCGCCCCGCGCTTCCTGCCCGAAGGGCTCCTCGGCCGGAAGTCGGTGGGCCTGTTCAACGAGCTCTGGTACCGCAAGGCGCCCCGCTCCCGGACGGGCGAACTGCAGAAGATCTCCACGTTCTTCCACCCCTTGGACGGCGTCCCGCACTGGAACCGCGTCTACGGACGCAGCGGTTTCGTGCAGTACCAATTCGTCGTCGGATACGGCAAGGAAGAAGCCCTGCGGCGCATCGTGCGGCGCATCTCGGAGCGCGGCTGCCCGTCCTTCCTCGCCGTACTGAAGCGCTTCGGAGAGGGCGATCCGGGCTGGCTCTCCTTCCCGATGCCCGGCTGGACGCTGGCCCTGGACATCCCGGCGAACCTGCCGGGCCTCGGCGCCTTCCTCGACGATCTCGACGAGGAAGTAGCCACCTCCGAAGGCCGCGTCTACCTGGCCAAGGATTCCCGCCTGCGGCCCGAGATGCTCGCCGCGATGTATCCCCGGCTCGACGACTTCCGCGCGCTGCGGGCCGATCTCGACCCGCGCGGCCTGTTCCGCTCGGACCTCTCGCGCCGCCTCGCCCTCTAGTACCTCCAGGAGTTGGTCCCATGAAGGACGCTTTCGGCACCCCCCAGTCGCTGCTCGTGCTCGGCGGCACCTCCGAGATCGGCCTCGCCACCGCCCGCCGTCTGGTCGCGCGGCGCACCCGCACGGTGTGGCTCGCGGGAAGGCCGTCCCCGGGCCTGGAGAAGGCCGCTGCGGGCCTGCGCGACATGGGCGCGGACGTCCGCACCGTCGCCTTCGACGCGCTCGACTCCGAGTCCCACGAGAACACCCTCGGCAAGATCTTCGCCGAGGGCGACATCGACATGGTCCTGCTCGCGTTCGGCATCCTCGGCGACCAGGCGCGCGACGAGGACGAGCCGCTGTCGGCGGTGCGTGTCGCGCAGACCAACTACACCGGGGCGGTCTCGGCGGGCCTGGTGTGCGCACGGGCGCTGCAGTCGCAGGGGCACGGCTCCCTGGTGGTCCTCTCGTCCGTGGCGGGCGAGCGGGCGCGGCGCTCCAACTTCATCTACGGCTCGAGCAAGGCGGGCCTCGACGCCTTCGCCCAGGGCCTGGGCGACGCGCTGCACGGAACGGGCGTGCACGTGATGGTCGTACGCCCCGGCTTCGTACGTTCGAAGATGACGGCGGGCCTCGAGGAGGCCCCGATGGCGACCACTCCGGAGGCGGTCGCCGAAGCCATCGAGACGGGTCTGCGCAGGCGCTCGGAGACGGTGTGGGTGCCCGGGGCGCTGCGGGTGGTCATGTCGGCGCTGCGGCACGTGCCGCGGACGGTGTTCCGGCGGCTGCCGGTGTGAGGTCCCGCGTGATCAGCGCTCCAGGCTGACGACGACCGCCTTCGACAAGGGGTTGCCGGTCTGGTTGACCTGGACGTGGCCCACGGCGAGGACGGTGTCCGTACCCGGCACCGGGACGATGCTCTTCGGCCAGAACTTCTGCTGGGACTGGCGGGTCACGCCGCCCGTGTTCGGCAGGCGCGGTGTCTTGATCCTGGTGCAGGTGCCGTCCTGGGTGACATGCCAATTGTGCTCCAGGAAGAGGCCGTCGTCGCCGTCGCGGGCCAGCGGCTGCACACTGGGGCACGCTCCCTGGAAGTTGAGGTTGCCCTCCGCCCAGCGGCTGCCGTCCCAGACAAGTCCGATGCCCTTGGCGGGCGGCTCCGGGTGGTCTTCCGTGTTGAAGGCCGCATAGGAGTGGTGGCCCGACGTGTAGGCGTACTCCTTGGAGAGCGCGTTGACCTTCAGGAGATCGGCCCTCGCCTTGGCCGGAACGGGGTCGGGATAGCTGTACGTCGGGGTCTCGACGAGCTTCCAGGCGGTCCCGTCGAAGTGCATCGCGGCGGGCTGCGACTCCTCCACGCCCTCTCCGGTGCCAGGACCGCTCTCACGGTGGCCGACCGCCCAGACGTCGTCCCCGGAGGTGCCGGACAGGTCGGCGACCTCGGCGGGCATGGGCGTCGGCGTCCACCGCGCGCCGTCCCAGTGGGTGACGTCTCCGTCACCTTCGAGGACCCATACGTCGTCGGGTGCGATGACCTCGACGTCGGTGATCGCTCCGGTGGGGCCCTCCTTGACCGGGCCCCAGCGCTCGCCGTCCCAGAGGGCGTACCGCGGGTTCTCCGGGGCCGTCATGGTGTACTCCATGGTGTTCAGCCAGATGCCCGCCGACCCCAGGGACTCCATCCGGGACACGACGACGTCTCCGGAGAGAGGCATCGGCCGCCGCTTCCACTCCTTGCCGTCGTAGTGCAGCAGATACTGCTCGTCGGCCGTGGGTCCGTCGTCGGAGGCCTGGTCCGCCGGAGTGTCCGAGCCCATCGCCCAGATGTCGTCGGGCGCCATGGCGGCCATGTCCGTCAGCGCACCGGACTTCTCACCGATGAGGTCGTACGTCCAGGAGAGCCTGCCTCCGGAGGAGCTCGCGGAAGGGCCGCTCTCCTTGCCGAGGTTCTTGCCGCCGGGTGTGTCCGTGCCGCATCCGGTCACCACGAAGGCGGCCGTCAGGACGAAGATCGTGGTGCGGCGCATGGCGGGTCCCCCAGCTCGGCGGCCGGCCCTCCAGCCGATCAGCGAGCGGGCAGCGTACCGTGCGCGGCCGGGGCCGCGGCCTGCGGAGGCACGACCGGGCCGCCCCCTCCGAAGGAGAACTCGCGCAGCTTGCGCCACACTCCGTCGGCGCCCTGCTCGTAGAGCGCGAATCCGGTGCAGGGCCACGCGGCCTCGTAGTCCGCGAGCTCCTCGTAGGCCCGGTCCATGGCCTCTTCGGAGATGCCGTGCGCCACCGTGACGTGCGGGTGGTACGGGAAGTGCAGCTCGCGCTCGATGGGCCCGGAGGCGTCCCTGACCCGCTCCTGGAGCCAGCCGCAGGCCGAGCCGCCCGCCACCACCTGGATGAAGACGACGGGCGACAGCGGACGGAACGTACCCGTCCCGGAGAGCCGCATCGGGAAGGGGCGCCCGGCGGCCGCGACGGCCACCAGGTGCGCCTCGACAGCGGGCAGCGCCGAGGCGTCCACCTCGGTCGGCGGGAGCAATGTGACGTGGGTGGGAATGCCGTGCGCCGCGGGGTCCCCGAAGCCCGCGCGCCGCTCCTGGAGCAGGCTGCCGTGTGGCTCCGGAACCGCGATCGACACACCGATCGTTACGGTCCCCACGTCGTACTCCTGTCGGTCGGGTGGCGGGCAGAGGGCGCTGCTGTACCTGGCTCGGTACAGGGGGGTGGTGTGGCTCAGTGCTTGGCGGGCAGGAAGCCCACCTTGTCGTACGCCTGGGCGAGGGTCTCCGCGGCCACGGCACGCGCCTTCTCCGCGCCCTTGGCCAGGATCGAGTCCAGCGTCTCCGGGTCGTCCAGGTACGCCTGGGTGCGGTCCCGGAAGGGGGTCACGAACTCGACCATGACCTCGGCGAGGTCGGTCTTCAGCGCACCGTAGCCCTTGCCGACGTACTTCTGCTCCAGTTCCGGAATTCCGGTGCCGGTGAGCGTCGAGTAGATGGTGAGGAGGTTGCTGACACCGGGCTTGTTCTCGGTGTCGTACCGCACAACCGTGTCCGTGTCGGTGACCGCGCTCTTGACCTTCTTGGCGGTGACCTTGGGCTCGTCGAGGAGGTTGATCAGGCCCTTGGGAGTGGACGCCGACTTGCTCATCTTGATCGACGGGTCCTGAAGGTCGTAGATCTTCGCCGTCTCCTTGAGGATGTACGCCGCCGGAACGGTGAACGTCTCCCCGAAGCGGCCGTTGAAGCGCTCGGCCAGGTCACGGGTGAGCTCGATGTGCTGGCGCTGGTCCTCGCCGACCGGGACCTGGTTGGCCTGGTAGAGCAGGATGTCCGCGACCTGCAGGACCGGATACGTGAAGAGGCCCACGGAGGCGCGCTCCGCGCCCTGCTTGGCGGACTTGTCCTTGAACTGCGTCATGCGCGAGGCCTCGCCGAAACCGGTGAGGCAGTTCATGATCCAGGCGAGCTGCGCGTGCTCGGGGACATGGCTCTGGACGAAGAGGGTGCAGCGCTCGGGGTCGAGTCCCGCGGCAAGCAGCTGGGCGGCGGCGAGGCGGGTGTTGGCACGCAGCTCGGCCGGGTCCTGCGGCATCGTGATCGCGTGCAGGTCCACCACCATGTAGAAGGCGTCGTGGGACTCCTGCAGCGCCACCCACTGGCGGACCGCGCCGAGGTAGTTGCCGAGATGGAACGAGCCCGCGGTGGGCTGGATTCCGGAGAGCACGCGAGGACTGTCAGAGGCCATGGGGCTCATTCTCTCAGGTGTCTCTGATTGCTCGGAAACAGACGTGTGACGGGTGTGCCGCGATCGTGTGATGCGCCGCTTGCGTCTGTCGCTTCGATCTGGCCGTCGCGCATGCGGAACCGATCTGGTCCGGCCGGTGTATCAAGAGTGTGAGGGCACAGGGGGAGGTCCTGGAGGGGGGCCGCGTCGTCGACGAGGGTGCGGTGATCGCGCGTGTGCGCGCCGGGGAGGCGGAGGCGTACGCGGAGTTGGTGCGCGCCTTCACCGGGCTCGCGCTCAGGGCGGCCGTGGCTCTCGGGGCGGGAGCGGACGCGGAAGACGTGGTGCAGCAGGCCTTCTTCAAGGCGTACTGCTCCTTGGGGCGGTTCAGGGAGGGCTCGGCGTTCAAGCCGTGGCTCCTTTCGATCGTCGCCAATGAGACGAGGAACACAGTGCGTTCAGCCGTCCGGCAGCGCTCGCTCGTCGGACGGGAGGCCGCGCTGGCGGAGGCGGAGCCGCTGATACCGGAATCGGCGGACCCCGCGGTCGCGGCGCTGGAGGTGGAGCGCCGGGCGGCGCTGCTCGCCGCGCTCGAGCGGCTGAGCGAGGAGCACCGCCTGGCCGTCACCTACCGCTATCTCCTGGAGATGGACGAGGCGGAGACGGCCGAGGCGCTGGGCTGGCCGCGGGGCACGGTCAAATCCCGGCTGAACCGCGCGCTGCGGAAGCTGGAGCGGCTGTTGCCGCAGGCACCGGAAGGGCCGGAAGGAGGTGACGGGCATGAGTGAGCGGGATGAGCACGATGAGCGGGATGAGAGGGACGAGCAGGCCGGGTCGCGGGCCCGTCGGCTTCCTGAGGAACTGCGGGAGCTCGGCCGATCCCTCGACAGGGCGGGGGCCGGCGGCTCGTCGATGGCCGAGCGGGTCATCGCGCAGATCATCGCGGAATCGGTGCCGGTCCCGGTGGCCGAGCCTCCGGGGCGCCTGGACCGGCTGCGGCGGTGGCTGCGGGCGCGGTGGCGGATCTTGACGGCGGCACTGTGCGGGCTCCTGACGGCGGCGGTGCTGACACCGCCGGTGCCGGCGGCGGTCTTCGAGTGGTTCGACTTCGGCGGGGTCGAGGTGCGGTACGACCCGTCGGCGGCCCCGCCGACGGGGGCGGGCGTGCCGGGGTGCGGCGGTGCGATGACCTTGACCGAGGCCGAGCGCCGGGCCGGGTTCGCGCCCGTGGTTCCGGCCGTGCTCGGCGCACCGGACGCGGTGGCGGTGACGCTCGAGCCGGGGGCACGCGTCCTGGTCAGCCTGTGCTGGCGCGACGACGGCCGGACGATACGGCTTGACGAGTTCAGCGCCCGCCTCGACCCCGGCTTCGCCAAGACGGTGCGGGTGCCGCCGGACTGGGTCCAGGTGGGCCGTGGGACGGGGCTGTGGTTCCCGCGGCCCCATCGGCTCACGTTCTGGATGGTGGAGGGCGACGGCGAGCGGTGGGAGCGGTCCGAGCGGACGGCGGGGCCGACGCTGCTGTGGACGCACGGGGCGGATACGACACTGCGGCTCGAGGGCGTGGCGTCGAAGGAGCGGGCGCTGGAGATCGGGAAGTCGGTCGGGACGTCGGTTCGGATCGGTCCGGACGGATCGGGAACCTGAAGGGCTCGGGCGGTGTACCAAAAGTGACGCGGCACGGACGGGTCGTGCCGGCGAGCGGCTGGGGGATCGGACATGCGGACGGTAAGGGGAGTGTGCGGGTCGGCGACGGGGCTGGCGGCCGCGCTGGCGCTGGTGGTCCTCGGAGCACCACAGGCGGTGGCAGGCGGGCCCACGAGCGTCCTGCTGGTCTCGCCCGAGAGCGAGGAGAGCGCGGCGCTCACGATCGCCGATGCGGAGTACGGCCGGCTCGAGCACTGGCTCGGGGAGGCGCGTGCGGACATGGGGCGCCGTGAGCGGCCGCCGGGGCTCGATGTCGGGGACGGCAGCCGTCAGATCAATGTGACGTGGATGGCCCATGACGTGCGGCCGTGGCGGGTGGACCGGGTCTATCCCGCGGCGTCCGGCACCGGCAAGGACACGAAGAAGGGGGCCAAGGAGACCACCAGGGACGTGTGGGTGCACACGTCGACCGACCTCGACTCCATGACGGGGTACTGGCACAGGGCGAAGGAGCCCGCTCGTCTGACGGGGCTGCTCAAGAAGCTCGGGGTCATGGGCCAGAAGTCGGACGAAGGCCGCCCGGGGATAGCCCCTGCCCCCGCGTCCACCCCACCGCCCGCGCAGGCGGCTTCCGGGCGGACCGGCGGCTCGGCGGGCGAAGGGGGGACGGACTGGTGGTGGGCGATAC
>NZ_SRIC01000063.1 GCF_004684775.1 Streptomyces sp. MZ04 | reverse complement strand
TTCCCGTACTGGCTCCGCCAGCGCATCGAGTCGGTGAACTGGACGCTCAAGGGCCAGCTCGGGCTGGAGGTCCACGGCGGCCGGGTGCTCTCCGGGCTGTGGGCCAGGGTCCTGCAGAGGCTCCTGGCCCTCAACGCGGCGATCTGGCACAACTGGGCCTGCAGCACCGAAAAGAAGCGTTCACTGATCCACTACGACCACCCGACCCGGCTGACCAGCACGTAAAAGCACATCAACCATCTAGGCTCGCACAGTCCAAATCTGCACCAACTGAGGCCAAGGGACAGGTAGTTGAAACCACCTGAGGCACGACCCCGGGCGCCCCTTCAGCCCTCGTAAGACCCCACAAGCCGAGCCAGTTGCCGCCCCGCCGCCCGCAAGGGCTCCTCGCTGCGGGCCACCTGCGCCGTCACTTCCGCGCCCTCCAGCGCGCTGATCACGGTCGTCGCCACCTCTCGCGCATCCCCGGCCGCGAAGCCCGCGCCAAGGAGCTTCTCCTCCACGATCCGCTCCCAGCTCCGCAGCGCGGCCGCGCACACCTGCTGGATCTCCGAGTCCGTGCCGAGGGTTTCCAACGCCGCGGCCGTGACGGGGCAGCCGTCCGTCCAGCCCGACTCCCGTAGGCCTACCGCCAGTTCCACCGCGCAGGCCTCGATCGCCGCCGCCGGGTCCGTCTCGCGCGCCAGCACGTCCCGCAGCACCGCCGCGAACTCCTCGTCGCTGTACTTGATCGCCGCCACCGCGACGGCCTCCTTGCCACCCGGGAAGAAGTGATAGACGGAGCCGAGCGTCGCCTCCGCCTCCTTGGCGATCTGCTTGATGCCCGTGCCCACATAGCCCTGCCGCTGGATGAGGCGCGCGGAGACGGACACGATCCGGTCGCGGGTGCCGAGGGGTGCGGCGGCGGGCGCTGAACTGCTTTGGGGGGCCATGGGCCTCAGCCTACCCACTAGTAGAGCGTTCGTTCTAGGGGCGTGCTACGTTCTCCTCACGCGCTAGATAGAGCGATCGTTTTAGTAGCCGTCTGCAGCCGTCTGGAGTCACGCATGCCTTCCGCATCGCAGTCCGTAACGCAGTCCGTAACCGTCATCGGCCTCGGCCCCATGGGTCAGGCCATGGCCGCCGCCTATCTCGACAGGGGCTACGAAGTCACCCTCTGGAACCGCACTCCCTCCCGCGCCGACGCCCTCGTCGCACGCGGGGCCACCCTCGCCGACAGCCCTCAACAGGCCGTCATCGCCAATGAGTTGGTGGTCCTCAGCCTCATCGACTACGACGCCATGTACGGCGTACTCGAGCAGGCGAAGGAGAGCCTTGCCGGGCGCGTCTTCGTGAACCTCAGTTCCGACACCCCGGAGAAGGCCAAGGCGGGCGCCCACTGGATCACCGAACTCGGCGGCACCCACCTCACCGGCGGCGTCCTCGCCCCGCCGCCCCTCATCGGGACCCCGGAGGCTTCGACGTTCTACAGCGGGCCGCGTGCCGCATACGACACGCATCGCGCCGCCCTCGAGGTCATCACGGGCAAGTCGGACTACCGAGGCGATGACCCGGGCCTGGCCGCCCTGATGTACCAGCTCAACATGGTCATCTTCTGGCCCGCGATGATCGCCTACTGGCAGGCCGTCGCCGTGGCGGCCGCGCACGGCATCACGGCGGCCGAGATCGCGCCTTACGCCGCCGAGAACTTCGCGGGCATGGGCCACTTCATCGACTTCTACGCACCCCGCATCGACGCGAACAACCACGCCGGCGACGTGGACCGCACCTCGATGGGCCTGGCCAGCATGGAACATGTGGTCCACACGGCGGCCGACGCGGGCGTGGACACGGCGTTCCCGGAGGCGGTCCGCGACGTCTTCCGGCGCGTGGTGGACGCAGGGCACGGGGCGGACAGCTTCAGCCGGGCGGTGGAGGTGATGCGGAAGGGAGCGTCCGCGACAACCGTCTGATCGCGGCGCTCACCCCCTCGCCGGGCCGGTCTGCCCATGACTCTGAACTCCCTTGGTGTGCACGGTGGTTGGGGGTAGGGACGAGTGGGCGCGTTGCGCAACGTGAGCACCGGCGCAGGCGGCTCCGATGGGGACGGCGCACACAACTCGGTTTCTCATGCACGGCTGCACACCCTCACCCAAGGGCGGCGCTCTGATGCCGTGGTTCGCCTTGCATCCCCCGGCGGGTGATTGACATGCAGGCATTTACCTGCATGATGGAGGGGTGAGCTCAGAGACGACCGCGGGCGGCGCGGACCCCGACCTCGACAAAGTCTTCAAGGCCCTCGCCGACCGCACCCGGCGGTATCTGCTCGACCTGCTGCGTGAGCGGGGCGGGCAGACGCTGGGGGAGTTGTGCGAGCGCGTCGAGATGTCGCGGCAGTCGGCCACCCAGCATCTGGGGATCCTTGAGGCCGCCAACCTCGTCAGCACCGTCCGCCGCGGCCGCGAGAAGCTCCACTACCTCAATCCCGTACCGCTCCATGAGATCCAGGAGCGGTGGATCGACCGCTTCGAGCGCCCGCGGCTGCTGGCGCTGAGCGCGATCAAGCGACAGGCGGAGGACGCCACCATGAGCAGCGACAGCCCCAGCACCAAGCCCTCGTACGTCTACGTCACATACATCGAAAGCACCCCGGACAAGGTCTGGCACGCCCTCACCGACGCCGACCTGACCGCCGCCTACTGGGGGCACAGCAACGTCTCCGACGGGGAGTGGAAGACCGGGTCCGGGTGGGCCCACCGGCGGACCGACGGGTCAGGGATCGACGACATCGTCGGCACCGTCCTGGAGAGCGTGCCGCCCACTCGGCTCGTCACCACCTGGGCCGATCCGAACGCCGCCGCCGGCGCCGAGCCCTCCCGCGTGACCTTCGACATCCAGCCGCACGGCGGCATCGTCCGCCTCACCGTCACCCACGAGAACCTCGCGAGCGAGCAGGACCTCAAGGACGTCGGTTCGGGGTGGCCCGCCGTGCTGTCCAACCTCAAGTCCCTGCTGGAGACCGGCAGTCCACTGCCGCAGGAGCCCTGGCTCGTGCCCGAGGCAAAGTGACGCGATTGAGCCACGCGCTGAGCCCGTGCGGGGAATCAGGGTGATCTAAGTCATGCGGGGAGGCGGCATGACTTGACGCTGTCTTCACATTTTCCTACGTAGGCTTCACGGTATGGCCACGATTCCCCCTCCCGACCGGCGACGCACCGCCGACGAGGTCAACGAGGAGATCCGTGCGCTCTGGCTCCACGCGGGCGGGCGGCTCCGCCCCGACGAGCGCCTGGTGTACGAACGGCTGGTCACCGAGTGGGCCGAGGCCGAGGCCAACTCCTCACGGACACCGGCCGCCTGAGCCCCGGCATCGCTGTCATCCGCGTAGGCAGCGTCCCCCACCCTGCCTACGCGCCCAACGCCCCCGCATCCCCCATCACGACCACCGGCTTCCGCGCCGGGTCCAGTGTCCGCAGCAGTTCTTTCATCCGCGCCTTCGGCAGCGACACACAGCCCTGCGTCGGGCCCCCGTGGTCCACATGCAGCCAGATGCCGCCGCCCCGGCGCGCACCCAGCGGGCGCGTCCAGTCCAGCGGGGTCCTGCCCGGCTCGCGGTTGTAGTTGATGGCGATGACGTAGTCGAAGGAGCCGGTCAGCGGCTCGCCCTTGAAGCCCGTGCCACGCGCGGTGAAGGCCGGGCCCTGGTCGTACGGGAAGCGGGTTCCGGGGTCCGGGAGGAGGCCGCCCGCGTCGGTCAGGCCATATACGCCGACGGGTGATTTGCGGTCACCCTGCACGTGGCGCGACGACCATCCCCGTAACCCGTTGTGCGCAGGCCAGGGATCCGACGCCGGGCGCCAACCAGCCGCGCCGGAGGGGGACTTGCGCGTGTAGAGCACCGCCGTCGCGCGGTTCGCGTCGGGCGCCTCGCCCGTGACGACCAGGGCCTGGGTCGTGGAGGGGGGTATCCGGGCTCGGGTCTTCGCACCCAACGCCGGTATCTGCCGGGGCCGTTCGGGGGTGGTGCGGCTCGGCTCGGGCGCCTCGCTGACGGATCTGGCCTCACCACTCGGGCGACCGTCGGATTGCGCGCCGGTTCCGCACGCTGTGAGCAGCAGGGTCAGCGCCACGCCTGCGGCCGCGTACGCGACAGGGCGTGGGCAGGTGGGAGAAGGCATAGGGGTCTCCTGGAAAGGGCCTGCGTAAGGTCTTGGAGGGGATGCGGGCCTCTGGCCCGACGTGAAACGTCAGCTCGGCGGGGCCGTTGCCGGTGGTGAGTCCTTCGTGGCGAAGGTCGCCGAGGCGATGATGTGGTTCGCCTCGGTCAGGCGGGGCTTTGAGCCGCCCGGCGCCAGGCACAGGTTCGCCACGATCACTCGCCCCGGCTCCGGGGATTCGAGCACCGCCGTGAAGCTGAGACGTCCCCCCGCAAGCGCACAGGACTTCCGCAAGGTCCCACCCGTGAACTCGGGTGGTTTCCTCGCCCTCTTGGTCAGGCCGCCCGCCTTCTCGCTCCGCAGGGCGAGCAGCGCGCCGTCCTCCGGGTCGAGGCGGTCCAGCGGGTTGCACCAGCCGCCCGGCTCGTCGGGCTTGCACGGCTGCTTGTACAGGGTGAGCCGCTGCGTGCCCGCGAAGCCGATCGGCGGGCTCTTCGTCCTGTCGTCCGCGGGGACCGCAAGCGCCTGCCAGTCCGCCGGGAGCCGCAGGGTCAGGCCACCGCCCAACTCCCGGTAGCTGACGGTCCGTTCATCCACGCCCTGGCGGCTCGGCGGTGTCGCCGCCGGTGGTACCACCTCCGGGTCGGCGGACGAGCGCAGCGCCTCCGGCACCAGCACTCCGGCCAGGGCGAGCCCCGCCACCGAGGCCGCCGCCCCGGCCGCGATCCTGCGCCTGCGGCTGCGCGCGGCCCGCTCGCGCACGCGGGCAAGGCGTGCGGCGGGGGCCTGTGGGCGCGGTACCGCCCGCTCGAGGAACACCCGCAGCTCACGTTCCTCGTCGTACGCGTCAGGGGCGTCCTCACTCACAGTGGTCCACCTCCCTCGCCGGCAGCGCGGCCCGCGGCGTGCGCAGCGCCTTCGCCGACTGGCTCTTCACCGTGCCCGGAGTGCAACCGAGGATTCCGGCCGTCGCGTCCACACCGAGGTCCTCGAAGTAGCGAAGGACCACCACCGCCCGCTGCCTCGGCGGCAGCCGCCGCACGGCAGCGGCGAGCGACTGCTCCAGGTCCACCCCCTCGTACGCGTCCGACTCGCCCGCCCGCTCGGGCAGTTCGCCGTGCGGGACCTCCGCCCGCCAGTGCCGACGCCACCACGATGTGTGCGTGTTGAGGAGGATCTTGCGTACGTACGCCTCCGGGTGCGCCTGCCCGGTCCGCCGCCACTTCGGCCAGGCCTTCGCGAGCGCCGTCTGCAGCAGGTCCTCCGCGAGATGCGCGTCGCCCGTGAGCAGCCACGCCATCCGCAGCAGCCGCGGCCCACTGGCGGCGAAGGGGCCCGGAACCGATTGGTTCCGGGCCCCTTGCTCACCGCGCCTCCGCCTACGACGTCCCGTCGTGCGTCTCGTCCGGGTCGACCCCCATCGTGAGCGAGCCGATCACGCCCTTCTCGATGTGGCCCTTGCGGTACTTGAGCTTCAGGAGGCCGTCCTGGGTGCCGCCACCGCCGTAGATCGTGTCCTCGTCCAGCGTCGTGCGTTCCGTCGTGCTCGTGGCGTACGGGGCCACATCGGCGGAGGCCAGGACCGCCGTCTCCGCGAAGAAGAACTGGCCCGTGTGGCAGGTGTGGCCGCCCTCGTAGCCCGCGTCCGTCATCTTGCCGCCGACGTGCACCTTCGTGTGGATGTGTACGGCACGGCCCCGGTACCAGCCGGGGAAGACCGTCTTGAACTCCACGTACCCGTGCTGGTCGGTGAGCTGCGTGCCGCGCAAGTAGCGCTCGTCGTCCGTCGGTTCCTCATGGCCGCCGCCACCGCCGCCGGGGTCACCGGACGGGGGCGTGCCTGTGGGCGTGCCCGTGGGCGTACCGCTCGGTGGGGTGGTGCCGCCTCCTCCGCCGCCCCCGCCACTGAGCGACTCGTACCCCGAATAGATGCCCAGCGCGTCGCAGTGCCAGATGTCCACCGCCGCGCGCCTCAGCGGCTTGCAGGTGTCGGAGTCGATCACCTTGAGGCGGAGGGTGAAGGGGATGCCATCGCGGTCCTCGGTGATGTCCTTCCGGATCTTGTCGGCATCGATGTAGTACGGGCCCTCGGTGGTCTCGCCGGTCAGGCGGTAGCACGCCTCGGCCGCCGAAGCACCGGTCGCCGAGGAACCCGCATCCGTCGTGCCCTCCGCCGTGCCCTCCGCGTTCGCGCTCGCCGCCACCACGCCGCCGACCCCGACCGCCGCCACCGCGGCCCCGCTCGCCACGAGGAACTTCCGGCGCGTCACGTCCCGTTTGTGGGCCGGGCCTTGGGGTGCCGTGATCCGTTGCGGCTCGTCTCGTTCGCTGTTCTGCGTCATGGGGCCGGACGCTAGGGACCCCACCTGTCACAGACGTGTGCGCCGACTGTGCGTACGCACAGGAAAGGCCCGGAGCCCCCCTCCGGCTCCGGGCCCTGCAGCGGTGTATCCGTTACGCGCAGTCGTGCGCGCTCGTGGTGCTCGAACCGATCACCACGTCCGCCCCTGCCAGTGTCGTCAGATGGACCGCGTTGACCGTCAGGCCCTTGTCCGCGCCCGCCACCGGGGTCTGCTCATTGACGACGAGCTTGCCCGCGAGGCCGAGGTCGACCTCGTACCCCGGTGTGTCCGGAAGGCTGACCGGGGTGCCCGCGACGGTCAGTTCCAGGCTCACGCCGCCCTTCGCCGCCTCACAGGTGCTGGACGACTTCGACGTCAGGCCGGAGATCCCGATCACCGGGAGGCCCGGGAGCCCGACGGACACGTCCGCCACGGTCGACGTCGCCGTCGCGGCGCTCGGCCCTGTCTTCGTGACGACCTCCGCGCAGAGCGCGTCGGCGTTCAGGACGATCGCGTTGATGCCCTGCGCGCACGCGGGGGACTTCGTCTCCGCCCCGGCCGTCCGCACCGTCCCGGTGTCCGGCGTCGGGTCGATGCCGACCGGGATGAGCGGGAGCGGGATCTTGGCCGCGAGACCGTAGGAGCGGCCCTCGACGTGCTGGAGCTTCAGCTTCTCGGAGTCATCGGACTTGGTGTACTCGTCGTCGCCCGCGAAGGCCGCGGTGAGCGGCACGGTGGCGTCCTCGGTCAGGGCCTGGTCCGCGACGTCGACCGTGCAGGTCGCGGTGCCGTCGGCGTCCGTCTTGCCCTCGCAGGTCTGCGCGGTGTCACCGTCACCCAGCTCGAAGGACACCTCGCGGCCCTCGACGGGCTCTTCGGACTCCTTCGCCTTCAGGACGGCGGAGAGCTTGGCGTCGGAGCCGTTGGAGACGCTCTTGTCGCCGGTGTAGGCGAGCGTGGTCGCCTCCGGCTCGGGGTCGGGGCCCGGGCCCGGGTCGCCGCCGCAGTTCTTGCTGGCGACATTGCGCCACGTCTCGCCGACACCGCCGTACTCGACTCCGTCGAACCAGGAGTTGACCCGCTCGGTCCCGACGCCGCCCCACGTGGCCCGGCCATCGCCGTCGGCGTCGATCGCCATCTCGAAGTGCAGGTGGGGATGGCCGTTCGAGGTGGGCCCCGTCTTCCCCACGCGGCCGATCTCCTGGCCCTGCTTGACCGTGGCACCCACCTCGACCGAGCGTGACTGCAGGTGGATGGATGTGGTGAAGTAGCCGCCGCCGTGGTCGATCTGGATGATGTTGCCGGCGTTGTCGTGCCACTTGGACTCGTTGACGACCCCGTCCGCCGGCGCCGTGAGCAGCGCCCCCTCGGTGCCCACCTGGTCGGGCTCACGCACCATGTCGAGGGCCGGTGCGTGGTCGTCGCCGTAGGAGTTGATCTGCCACTCCTGCCCGCAGGTGAACGGCAGCTGGAAGTCGATGGGCGGCTCCGCCGCCACCGCCGCAGGCATGCTCAACACACCCGCCGCCAACACCCCGCCCAGCACCACAGCCATACGTCTCTTCACTGCTTTCCCTCCCCGTAGCGATGCGCCACTTGGTGTGGCCATGACCATTGGAGAGGGGGCGCCCCCGCCCCCACCAGGGGATTGCACCCCACTGCAAACGGAACCTTTGCCTCATGCAGATTCACGCGGAGTGGGCCAACTCCCCGGCACGCCCGATGAGTTCCCTGCCCAGCCGGGTCGCCACATGCAGCACCTCACCACCCTGCCGCGCACTGGTGACAAGACCCGCTTCCCGCAGCGCCGCCGCGTGCCTGCTCGCGCTCGCCACCGATATGCCTGTCCGCAGCGCCAGTTCACTGGTCGAGCAGGGGTGAACCAGGGCCCGGATCGCCAGCGCGCGGGTGCGGCCGAGCACCGGGGTGAGGCCGTCCGCACCGGCAGCGGCGCGCGGCCCCGCGCCAGTGACCGGATAGACAAGGACCGGCGGCAGTTCGGGGTCGATCAGCGTCACCGGCGTCGCGCAGAAGAAGGACGGGACGAGGGTGATGCCGCGCCCGGCGAGGTGCAGGTCCCGGTCGACCGGATAGTCGGTGGTCAGCACCGGCCACGCCCAACGGACCGCCGGGGAGAGGACGCCGAGCAGCTTCCCGACCCCGCCGTCCAGGACCCGGCGCCCGCACACGGCACGCTCCGCGAGCACCGTCTCGTCCAGTTCGGGCAGACAGGGGCGAAGGAGTTCGCGGTGGTACACGGCGAGCGCGTCGAGCAGCTCCCGGCGCCGATCGCGGTCGCCGTCGGCCAACTGACGTACCCATAAGGGACGTTCGCGTGCCCGGAAGACCGAGGCGAGGTCGTCGGCGAACATCCGGCGGCCGCCCCCGGCGATCAGGTCGAGCGCGTCGGCGAAGCCCAACTGCCCCGGCGGCGTGAGGAAGTCGGGGAAGTCGCCGCGGGCCGGCACGAGCGTCGTCAGCGTGTGCAGCACACTCCGCAGATCGCGCGTACGCATCCGGTCGCGCACATGCCCGACCCACGGCCCGCAGCGTGCGGTGCGCCGTGGCGACTGGAGCCGGTGGAGGCTGATCGTCAGCTCCCACATGATGTCCGGGCGCGCCGCGACCGTCGTACGCGCCAGATCCTGTGCCGTGAAGTGAATACGCAGCGCCATGCCGTCCCCCGACCATGGTTACGCGAGTGAGCGCGAGGGCTGTCACGGTAAGGGGCGCCGATAAACGACCGATGGACGCGAACCAGGCGGCGCGAACCAGGCGGCGGGAAGCGGGCGGCGGGAACGCGAAGGGCCCCGGGACCGATCCGGTCCCGGGGCCCGCGAAGCCGCCGCTGCGACGCCGCTGCTACTTGTCGGAAGCCACCGGCTTGCGCAGCGCGATGTTCAGCTCGCGAAGACGCGACTCCTCCAGCTCGGAGGGCGCGCCCATCATCAGGTCCTGCGCGTTGCCGTTCAGCGGGAACGCGATCGTCTCGCGGATGTTCGGCTCGTCCGCGAGGAGCATCACGATGCGGTCGACGCCGGGGGCGATGCCGCCGTGCGGCGGGGCGCCGAGGCGGAAGGCGCGGAGCATGCCCGCGAACTCCTGCTCGACCGTCTCGCGCTCGTAGCCCGCGATCTCGAAGGCCTTCAGCATGACCTCGGGCTCGTGGTTACGGATGGCGCCGGAGGACAACTCGATGCCGTTGCAGACGATGTCGTACTGCCAGGCGAGGATGTCGAGCGGGTCCTTCTCCTCCAGGTCCTTCATGCCGCCCTGGGGCATCGAGAAGGGGTTGTGGGAGAAGTCGATCTTGCCGGTGTCCTCGTCCTTCTCGTACATCGGGAAGTCGACGATCCAGCAGAAGCGGAAGACGCCCTCCTCGAAGTGGCCCGCGCGCTTGGCGGCCTCGACACGGACGGCCGACATGATCTTGGAGACCTCGTCGAACTCGCCCGCGCCGAAGAAGACGGCGTGACCGGGGGCGAGGGAGAGGCGCTTGGTCAGCTCCTCGACGTTCGCCTCCGTCAGGAACTTGGCGATCGGGCCGGTCAGCGAACCGTCCTCGGCGACGCGCACCCAGGCCAGGCCCTTGGCGCCCTGCTCGACGGCGTAGTCACCGAGGCCGTCGAAGAACTTGCGGGACTGCGACGCCGTGTCCGGGACCGGAAGCGCGCGCACGTGCTTGCCCGCGAAGGCCTTGAACTCGGAGTCGGCGAAGATGTCCGTGATGTCGGTCAGCTCGAGCTGCGCGCGCAGGTCCGGCTTGTCGTTGCCGTACTTCAGCATCGACTCGCGGAACGGGATGCGCGGGAACGGCGAGGTGACGTGCCGGCCGTTGCCGTACTCCTCGAAGATCTCCGTCATGAGCTTCTCGATGGGCTGGAAGACGTCTTCCTGCTCCACGAAGCTCATCTCGACGTCGAGCTGGTAGAACTCGCCCGGCGAGCGGTCGGCGCGCGCGTCCTCGTCGCGGAAGCACGGCGCAATCTGGAAGTAGCGGTCGAAGCCCGAGATCATGAGCAGCTGCTTGAACTGCTGCGGGGCCTGGGGGAGGGCGTAGAACTTGCCCGGGTTCAGGCGGGACGGGACGACGAAGTCGCGGGCGCCCTCGGGGGACGTCGCGGCGAGGATCGGCGTCGCCATCTCGTTGAAGCCGAGGGCGACCATCTTCGAGCGGATCGAGGCGATCACCGAGGAGCGCAGCATGATGTTGCGGTGCATGCGCTCGCGGCGCAGGTCGAGGAAGCGGTACTCCAGGCGCCGCTCCTCGTTCACGCCGTCGTCCGCGTTGACCGTGAAGGGCAGCGGGGCGGCGGTGCCGAGCACCTCGACCTCGGCGGCCTCGATCTCGATCTCGCCGGTGGGCAGCTCCGGGTTCACGTTGTCCGCGCCGCGCGATACGGCCTTGCCGTCGACCCGGACGACCGTCTCCTTGGAGAGCTTGTCCAGGACCTCGGCGGCCTTGGTGCCGGGGCGGGCCACCAGCTGCGTGATGCCGTAGTGATCGCGCAGATCGATGAAGAGGATGCCGCCCAGGTCTCGGCGATTGTGCAGCCAGCCGCTCAGCCGGACGTCGGTGCCGACGTCAGAGGCGCGGAGCTCGCCGCAGGTGTGGGACCTGTACCGATGCATCGTCGTTCATCCAGTCTTCGCGAATAGGGGAGAGAGCAGACAGGCACCAAGGCTACCGTCCGGGCGGAGATCGCTTTCCGGATTACCGCCGGGGGCACTCTCCGGAGGCTCCCCGGCACCCCGTCGGTGGCGCCTTCTCCGCTGATCTTCCTAAAGTGGGTCAATGCGCACTGACGATCCCCCGCAGCAGTCGGGGGACGATCCCCTGCCTCCCGTACGGGAGGTCCTGACCGCGATCGCCACCGGTCTGTGGCGCTGGGACAACGCTTCCGGGACCGTCACGCTCGACGCGGAGGCGGCCCGGCTCCTCGGCCTTCCCGCACGCGCGCAGACCCTCACCGAGGCGGGCGTGCGCTCCCGCTTCCACCCCGTCGACTGGAACGAGATCGACGGCATCGTCCAGCTCGCCGTCGCCGAGGGCACCCTCGCCGAGGCCCGCCTGCGGATCATGGACGAGCAGGGGCGGCGGGTGCTGCGCATCGTGCGCAGCCGCTCGAAGCCGATCGTGGACCCGGCCACTCATTCGTACGAGCTTGTCGGCACCCTGCAGGAAGTGACCGAGCCCCCGCCGGGCGCGGCCCACCGCACCCCGGTCACCGGCGACTGGCGCCGCTCCCGCGAGGCGTTCCTGCTCGACGCGGGGCGCGCGCTCGCCGAGGCTCGGTCGACCGAGGAGGTGCTCCGGGTCGCCAGTGGGCTCTCCATGCCGGGGTTCTCGCCGGACGGGCTCGGGGTCTTCGGGGTCGAGGGCGACCGGCTCAAGGTCATCGGGCACCACGGGCACCAGGCGGGGGACGACGCGCCCTTCTCGGCGATGCCGCTGGACACGGACTATCCGGCCGCCGAGGTGGTGCGCACGGGCCGCGCCGTGTACCTCTCGTCGCCCGAGGAGTACCACGAGCGCTATCCCGCCACCTGGCCGCTGGCCCAGCCCTTCCAGCGGCAGTCCTGGGCGTTCCTGCCGCTGACCGTGGCGGGCCGCACGATGGGCGCCTGGCTGGCGGCCTTCGCCTACCCCGTCTCGTTCACGCCGGACGAGCGCTCGGTCCTGACGACGGTGGCCCGGATGCTGGCGCAGGCCCTGTCGCGGGCCGGGGTCGCCGAGTCGGAGCGGGAGCTCACGGAGGGCCTGCAGCGCTCGATGCTGCCGACGCTGGGGCCGCGGATCCCGGGGATGAGCGTGGCCGCGCGGTATGTGCCGACGGGCGGCGGGCTCCAGGTGGGCGGCGACTGGTACGACATGATTCCGCTGCCCAACGGCCGCATCGCCTTCGTCATCGGCGACGTACAGGGCCATGACGTGCGCGCGGCGGGTCTGATGGGGCAGCTGCGGATCGCCCTGCGCGCATACGCCTCCGAGGGCCACCGCCCCGACGCGGTGCTCTCCCGTGCGACCCGCTTCCTCTCCGGGATCACGGACGGCATCACGAACGGCTCGAGCGGCGCCCCGGCCGGTGAAGGGGCCGACCCGCGCTTCGCGACCTGCCTGTACGTGGAGGCCGACCCGGCCACCGGCGTCCTGGAGATCGCCCGCGCGGGCCATCCGGAGCCCGCGATACGGATGAGTGACGGAACGGTCATCCTGCGCCCCACGGCGGGCGGCCTGCCGCTGGGCATCGACCCCGACGCGGACTACCCCACGACCCGCATCGTCCTGGAGGCCGGCGAGACGATGCTGGTCTGCACCGACGGGCTCATCGAGACCGGCGGCCACGACCTGGACAGCGGCTGGTCCCGGATCCGCAAGATCCTCGAGGAGCACGACACCACGGGCGGCACGGAGGGCGGTGACGGCCTCGAAGGGCTCGCCGACACCCTCGTACAGGCCGTGCACGGGCCCTCCTCGCACCACACCACGGGCCCGCTCGCGGACCGTCGCGAGGACGACATAGCGGTCCTGCTGCTGCGCAGGACCGGCCGCCCCGAGTGGCGCACGGCAGCGCGCCGCACGGTCCTGACGGTCGCGCAGGCCGAGCCCGAGCGGATCGCCGGGGCGCGGCGGCACGTCCGGGAACTCCTTCACGACTGGGCTGACCCCGATCAGGTCGACTCGGCGGTCCTGATGGTCTCCGAGACGGTCACGAACGTCCTGGTGCACACGGACGGCGACGCGCTGCTCGTCGCCGAGGTCATGGGGGAGCCGGGCACGCGGCGGCTGCGCGCGGAGGTCTCCGACAGCAGCGACGACCTGCCCCACAAGCGACACCCCGGCGAACTGGCCTCGTCCGGGCGTGGCCTGGTCCTGATGGAGCTGCTCGCGGACGCGTGGGGGGTGGATCCGCGGGGCGACGGCAAGAGCATCTGGTTCGAGCTGCACGAGGGGAACGAAAGGCCGTCCGGCGAGGCCTAGGGTCTGTCCGGTGGGTCAGGCCGGCCTTCGCGCCGGGCGCCGATTGACCAGGGCCGAGCGGGCCCTGGTGCTGCGTGCGGCTGCAAGGCGGAGGAGGGCGACAACGCGGAGCGTCGGCAACCGACGACAACGCCGGAGGGGGCACCTCCCTGCTCGAGCGAAGCCGAGAGCTTGGGGGAGCGCGTGCCAGGGGTCGCGACCCCGGCAGGACCCATCGGACAGGCCCTAGCCCGGGGCGGTGTACCGCCCCCGCAGCTCGGAGATCACCCCGAAGGCCGCCGCCGTCACCGGCACGGCGAGCAGCATGCCCAGGATTCCCGCCACGGAGGCGCCCGCGGTGATCGCCAGCATCACCACCGCCGGGTGCATCTGCACCGTCCGCGACTGGATCATCGGCTGCAGCACATGCCCCTCCAGGACCTGCACGGCGAGCACCACCCCCAGCACCCACAGGGCGATGATCACCCCCCGGTCGGCGAGCGCGACGAGCACGGCGACGGCCCCGGAGATGAACGCCCCCAGGTAGGGGATGTACGCGCCGATCAGGACGAGGGCGCCCAGGCCGAACGCCCCCGGCACCCGCAGGATCAGCAGCCCCGCCGTGATGCAGACCGCGTCGATCAGCGCGATGAGCGTGGTGCCGCGCATAAAGCCCTCGACCGCCTCGAAGGCCCTGCGCCCCATCGCCTCGACGGTGTCCGCGGTGCCGCGCGGCGCGAGCGACCGCATGGTGCCGAGGGCCCGGTCGGAGTCCCGCAGGAAGAAGAAGACGAGCAGCAGCGCGAGGACGGCGATGGCGATCACCTCGCCGACGACGCTCAGCCCGCTGATCACCCCGGACGCGGCGGTTCCGCCGAACTTGCCGAGCAGGTCCTTCGCGTTGGAGGCCACGTCCTCCAGCGAGGTCCCCGCGGCCCCGAAGTACTTCGACAGATCGGCGGCGGCCTGTTTCACGGAGTCGACGATCTGGTCGCCCGTCTCGATCAGCGCCTTGACCACGATGTACACCGCCCCGCCGACGACGGCGACGACGGCCGCGCAGGTAAGACCCGCGGCGAGCGACCGCTGCACCCGCATCTTCAGGAGCCACCGGTAGACGGGCCCGAGCAGGGCCGTGCCCAGGAGCGCGAGCAGCACCGGGGTGACGGCCGTCTTGAAGATGACGCAGAGCCAGATCGCGACGGCGGCCACGCCGGTGACGAGCAGCAGGACGACGCACCAGGCGGCGGTACGCCGAGCGGGCTCGGGCAGAAGGGTGCTCACCCTCCTACCCGAGCACGGCCGACGCGGCGCCGCACTTTATGCGCGGCCTTTATGCGCGGCCTTTATGCGCGGCCTTTATGCGCGGCCTTTATGCGCGGCTGCCTGCCGTGCACGCGGTCACCGCTGTAGCGGCTCGGCCTGACTGTTCGTCAAGATCCCGGGTCATGCCGCAGAATCTCGGCAGAATCTCCGGCCTGAGCAGCAATCCAGGGAAACGACCGGCGCGGTCAGGGGCGCCAGTCGAAGGGGAAGTGCTTGCTGGAGCCGCCCCGGTACTCGTGCGAGAAATCGAACCCTTCCGCGTGGTCGCCGTCGACCACACCCCAGGTCGCGATCTGCCCGGGACCGACCTCGGCACCCGGTGCGTTGATGAGCTGGACGCGGCGGTTGGGGTCGGCCGTGGGGCCGGTGAGCGCGGTGGCGCCGACGGCGACCTTGTCGGCCACGCCTGCCCGCCAGTACGACAGGTCGTCGGGGGCCTCGAAGTGGATGGGTGCGTACCGGACTTCGCGCAGGTCGCTGATGAGAGAGCCGAACTCTCCGGGCCAGCCACCGGCGTGGCCGGCGAAAATCTGCTCCAGGGCGGCACGTTGAGCCTCGTCGCCCTTCGCGTCGATGTACAGCATCGCCTTCATGGTCGCGTCAGGGTCTCCGACCCACATGTTCCCCGCGAACTCGCCGAGCGCCACCACACCCAGACCATCGAGGCGTACGTCGCCGAAGTGCCCCTCGTGCACCTGCCAGACGAGAGTGAAAAGGCAGTCGCCGTGCGTCGGCGCCTGGGCGAAGGTGCAGGGGCACGGCAGTGCACAGCTGCACACGTCGAACCACTCGCCGCGCAAGTGCCAGTCGGGTACAGCGATCTCCTTTCCCTCCGGGGCTTTGCCGGGGTCGGCAGCGATGACACGCGGAGCAGGGAGGGGCGCTGATGTGGTGGGCGTCGTGCACATGGAGACCTCCAGGGGGTTGACGGGCGTGAAGCACCGCGGCACCAGATACCCCCTAGGGGTATCTGGTGCCGCGAGACTAGGTCACCCGAGATGGCCGAGTCAACTACCCCTAGGGGGTATGCCTCCCGCGCCCTCCGGCTCAGGCGCGCGCCTCAAGCGGGTGGCGTGCCGACCGCGATCGGCACGCCGACGACGTTGCGCTCACGGCCGCGAACAGCTCCGGCCGGAGCGACAGTTGGGTGACTCCACCTGATGAATCCGGCCCAGTAAGTCCTCCCTCAAGATTCCGATCACCCACGCTGGCCATATACCCCCAGGGGGTATATGGTTGCGATCAGCGCCCCGCCGGACACGCCAGAAGGCGCATCACACCCACAGGAGATGTCATGAGCAATCACACCGGCCACGACCACACCAACCACTCCGGTCACGGCAGCCACGGCGGGGCCCATGCCGGTGGTCTTTCGGTCTCCGAGAACGGGTACACCCTCGAACTCGACTCGACGATCCTCACCGCCGGTGTGCAGCCGGTCAGCTTCCGGGTGATCGGTCCCGACAGACAAGCGGTGACCGAGTTCGTGCCCGAGCACGAGAAGGAGCTCCACTTCATCGCCGTACGGCGCGACACCGCCGGGTTCCAGCACGTGCACCCGGTGAGGGACGAGCAGGGCACCTGGAGCGTCGAACTGGCCCTGGAACCCGGGGACTGGAGGTTCTTCACCGACATCCACCCGAGCGCCCACGACGGGACCATGACGCTGGGGATCGACGCAGCAGTGTCCGGACCGTACGACCCGCAACCGCTCCCCGAGGCCACCGGGACCGCACAGATCGGCGAGTACACCGTCGCGCTCGACGGCGAACTCGTACCCGGCGAGGCCGGCGCACTGACCCTCACCGTCAGCCGGAACGGCCGTCCCGTCACCGACCTGCAGCCCTACCTGGCCGCGTACGGACACCTGGTGGCACTGCGGGTCGGTGACCTGGGCTACCTCCACGTCCACCCGGAGGGCGCACCGGGTGACGGCACCACCGCGCCGGGACCTGAGATCGCCTTCATGGCGGTCGCGCCGTCCGCCGGCACCTACCGCCTGTTCCTGGACTTCCAGCACAACGACGTGGTCAGGACAGCCGAGTTCACGGTCCGTACCACCGACGTGACCACTCCCCCGCCGACCGCGCCCGAAGACAGCAGCCACCACCACGGCCACCACGCGCACCACTGACCCGACCTCAGTAGGCCACCCACCCACACCGGAAGGAACGTCATGCCCCGCCTGACCCGACTCACCCCTGACACCGCGGTCGGCGCCTCGCGCGACCTCCTCGCCGACCTGGTCTCCCGCCATGGCCAGATCGGCGACATGGTCTCCACGATGGCGCACTCGCCGGCCCTACTCGGCGGCTACCTCCAGCTCAGCCGTGCCATGGGCCGAGCCAAGCTCGACCGCAAAATCAGCGAACGAATCTCGATCGCCGTACAGGCCCAACAGGGCTGCGGGCTCTGCCTCGACGCCCACGTCAGCGCCGCCCGCGCCCTGGGAGTCGACGAGGAAGAGATCGAGCGGGCCCACACGGGCACCTCCGCCGATCCCGCGATCGCGGCGATCACCACCCTCGCCCTCCAGATCTACCGCGAGCCGACGTCGATCACCGACGAACAGATCGACGCACTACGGGAGCACGGCTACAGCGACCGCGCGATAGCCGACGTCGTCGGCGTCGTCGCACTCAACATCCTCACCGGCGCCTTCAATCTGCTCGCCGGCCTCACACCGAAGAGCGTCACCGGTGCGTAGGGACAACCCCGCCTGCACCCGCGGGCCACGGCCTCCATCCCGGAGCCGTGCCCCGCCCCACGGACACGGAAGGACACCGCCATGAGTCTGTTCGCCATCCGCGACTACCGCCGCCTGTTCAGTGCCCAGGTCATCGCCCTGTTCGGCACCGGGCTGACCACGGTCGCCCTCGGACTGCTGGCCTACGACCTCGCAGGACCGCACGCCGGCCTGGTGCTCGGAACCGCCCTCACCATCAAGATGGTCATGTACGTGGTCATAGCCCCGCTGGCTGCCGCGTACGTCGACCGGGTCCCCAGAAGAACTCTCCTGCTCCTCCTCGACCTGGTCCGCGGTTCGGTGGTCCTGGCACTGCCGCTGATCTCCGAGGTCTGGCACATCTACGTCCTGATCGGCCTCCTCCAGGCCGCCTCCGCCGCGTTCACCCCGACGTTCCAGGCCGTCATCCCCGACATCGTCACCGACGAGTCCGACTACACCCGCGCCCTGTCCGCCTCCCAGGTCGCCTCCACCATGGAGAGCCTGCTCAGCCCCGTCCTTGCCGCCGTCGCCCTGACGTTCATGAGCTTCAACTGGCTGTTCCTGGGCACCTCCGCCGGATTCCTCTTCTCCGGCCTGCTCATCCTGTGGACGCGTATCCCCGACGCCCGCCCCAGTGTCCACACCAAGGCATGGGACAAGGCGGCAGCAGGAATCAGGACCTTCTTCAGGACACCGCGGCTGCGCGGCATCATGGCGCTCAACCTCGTGGTCGCGGCGGCCGGTTCGATCGTCGTCGTCAACACCGTCAACTACGTACGCGACGAACTCGGCGGCTCGCAGTCGGACGTCGCGTGGATGCTCGCCGCCTCCGGCACCGGAACCCTCCTGGCTGCCCTCGTACTGCCCCGTGTTCTCGACCGAATCGCCGCCCGCACCGTCATGACCACCGGCGCCGGAATCCTCGTCGGCGGCACGGCCGCCGCGGTGGCACTCATCGGGGCCGGCCTCACCTCATGGGCGGGTACGGCGATCATCTGGACCGTGATCGGCATCGGCATGGCGCTGATCATCACGCCGACCGGCAAGGTCCTGCGCGCCTCGGTCACGCGGAACGCGATCCCCGAGGCGTTCGCGGCGCAGTTCTCCCTGTCGCACCTGGCCTGGCTGATCACCTACCCCATCGCGGGATGGCTGGGCACGAACGCCGGCTTCACCGTCGCCTGGTCGGTGCTCGCGGTCCTCGCCGCGGCCGGGGCGTTCGGCGCCCTCGTCCTCTGGCCGCGCCACGACGGACGAGGAATCGGAACCAGGACCAGCCCTGTGACGCCCGCCGTTCACGCACCGAGCGGCGACCGGTCCACCCTGTCCAAGGCCGCGTGAAGCACCGCGTACAGCACGAGACTTGGCCGCCGCACCGCTCTGCGCGGGCGACGGCCACTGTCACGCGCGGGGTCGAGGCTGCGAGAAACGCCGCTCAACTGATGCGAACGCCCCACATGAACGGCATGCCGCTGGTGCTGATCGGCTCATAACGCACCTGCGCCCCGGGCTTGGGCGCATGGAGGATCTGACCGTTGCCGGCGTAGAAGCCGACGTGGCTGAGGTCGTCGCGCATGATGATGAGGTCACCCGGCCGGAGAGCGCTCAGGGAGTTGATCCTCGTACCGGCATCGGCCTGCGCCTGTGACGTACGGGGTATGGAGACACCCGCCTGCTTGAAGGCCCAGGAGGTCAGCCCGGAGCAGTCGAAGGAGCTGGGTCCGGAGGCCCCCCACACGTACGGCATTCCGACCCGGCTCTTGGCGGCGCTGAAGGCTGCCGCGGCGCGCTGTGACGCGCTCGCCTCGTTGCCGGGTTCGGCCCGCCGGCCGGCGCGGTTGGCGCGGTCTTCCTCGGCGGCGATCTTGGCGCGCTCCTCCGCTGTCAGCGTGTTCAGGAGCTTCTGGGCCTGGCCGAGCTTCCCCTGGATTTCCTTCTTTTTCTCGCGCAGCTCTTTATGGGTGCCGGACAGGTCTTCCAGCTTCTCGGCGGCCTGTTGGCGCTGCTGGTCCAGGGTGCGCTGCTTGGCCTGGGTCAGTTTCAGGGTGGCGGACTGCTTGTTGCCGATCCGGTCGAGGGCGGCCGCCTTGTCCAGGTAGCCGTCGGGGTCGGAGGACAGGAAGAGCTGGACTGACGGGTCGACTCCACCGCTTCGGTACTGCGACGCCGCTGTCGAGCCGAGTCCCCGCTGGAGTTCGTTGAGCTCCTCGCGGCCACGGGCTACGACGTCCTGCAGATCACCGATCTCCTTCTGCAGCTTCTCCCGCTTCTCGTTCGCCCCGTTGTACTTCTCGGTGGCCTGCGTGGCCTCTTCGTAGAGCCGGTCGACCTGCGCCTTGACCCCCTTCTTGGTCGGGTCCGGCACCGGGTCGGCCTGGGCCGACGGTGCAGAAACGACGACGGCCGCTGCAGCTGCGGCCGTCGCGCCGACCACGGTCGCGTACGCCCGGCTCGGCTGCTTGGGGCGACGGTGTGACGCCACGAGGCAAACTCCTTCTCCTCCGCCGCCACCCCAGTTGGGTGACCGACAGCCACGAAGAACTGAGGCCAGAGCTTAACTGCTAAATGCATTAGCACCAAAGCCTCTGATGGCCTGCCAGCAGAGGCGGCAAATCAGGCCGGCAGCCGCCCCTCGCAGCTCGGCAGACGGCACTGATTTCCACCCCCCGCAGCCGTCTCGGCCGGGTGCGCAGGAAAGGACTGCGACGTGAACACCACACCACTCCGTAGAACTCGTGGGCACGCGACTCCCGTTGCACTTGTTGCGCGTTGCACTTGTTGCGCTAACGAGGTTCGCTGTCACCCTCCTCGTCGACTGTTCGAGCGAGGCCGACGCCAAGGACGAGATCACCGCTCTGGTCCGAGGTGTGCGCGACTGGCGTGACCGCCGGGGCCTCTTCTCCTGTGCCGAGCGCAGTCGACGGGCCGTGGAGCTTCCTGAGCGACGCCGCTATGAGGACAGCCCCGAGCGCGAGGACGGCGGCGGCGACGGCGAGCGCCAAGGAGAAGCCTTCGGTCGCTGCGCGCAGCCGACCGTCCTCTGCGGCCCGAGCGTCGCTGCGGCGCGCGGCCAGAGCGACGAGCAGCGCCACCCCCACGGCACCTCCGACCTGTTGGACGGAGCTCAGGACGGCCGAGCCGAGCCCGGCGTTCTCCTCGGTGGTGCCCGTGAGTGCGGCGACGGTCAGGGCGGGCAGGCTCAGTCCGCATCCCAGGCTCGTGACGAGCATGCCGGGCAGGATCCCGGAGGCGTAACTGTCGCCCGGTGCCACGCCGGAGAGCAGCAGCAGTCCGGCAGCGGTGATCAGGAGCGACCCGACGAGGGCCGGGCGCATGCCGAACCTGACCACCGCTCGCGAGGACAGCCACATGCCCGCGAGGATCCCGGCGCCGTAGGGCAGGTAGGCGAGCCCTGCCGTGAGAGGGCGGTAGTCCAGCACGGTCTGCAGGTGCACCATCAGCAGGAAGGCCATCGCGTACATGGCCGCGGAGAACAGCAGAGTCGCCCCGTTGGCCACGGCGCGGAAGCGGAAGGCCAGGAACGACAACGGCACCAGTGCCTCGGCCGTTCGCGCCTCGACCGCGAGGAAAGCGACGGCCAAGAGCCCGGCGAAACCCAGGAACGCGACGACGGCCGGGTCCGCCCAGCCCGACTCCCCGGTCTGGAGAAGGCCGTAGACCAATGACACCAGGGCGCCGGTGCCGAGTACCGCACCGGGTACGTCGAGTCGGGCCGCGCGCCCGGCCCGGCTCTCGGGGACCAGGCGCGGGAGCAGCACAACGGCCGCCGCGGCAACCGGCAGGTTGATGAGGAAGATCAAACGCCAGGACGCGAGGCCGGTCAGCGCGCCGGAGATCACCAGGCCCATCGTGCCGCCCAGAGCCGCGATGCCGCCCCAGATGCCGAACGCCTTGGCGCGCTCCTCGGTGCCGGGGAACAGGAGGCTGATCAGTGCCAGCGCGGCCGGGCTGGCCATCGCCGATCCCGCGCCCTGGACGAACCTCCCGGCCACCAGTTGCCAGGGCTCCTGCGCGAGCCCGCAGACCAGACTCGCCGCACCGAACAGCACCACCCCGGTGAGGAAGACGCGTCTGCGGCCCAGCAGGTCGGCCATGCGCCCGAACAGCAGCAACAGCCCGCCGAAGGCGAGGAAGTAGGCGTTGACGACCCAGGCCAGACCCGCGCTGCTGAAGCCGAGGTCATCGCGCACGCTGGGGAGCGCGACGCTCACCACGTTGTCGTCCAGGACGAGCATGAACTGCACGAAGCACAGCACCACCAGGGCAAGCCCGCGGCGCCCAACAGGACTGGCAGCGGCGGTAGTTGATATCGGGGTCATGTCAGGCTCCCTGTCTGGCCGTGCACTTGCGGCGGCGCCCGTGGCGCGGGGGATTGATCGGCATAGGACGACGCTATGCACCCGCCCCGCTGGCCGCGATGCGCTACGAGGCCACGTCGTATCGCATCGGGGACATATGCTGGCCGGCATGACCGATGCCGTCGAAGGGGCCGTACCAGCCGGGGTGGGCGCCATCGTCGTCGGGAACTTTCCGTTGGCGTCCGGGCGGTGGTTCGTCCCGCACCGTCATCCGCAGCACCAACTGGCCTGGGCACAGCGTGGGGTGCTCGGTGTCGCCGTCGACGAGGACTACTGGGTGCTGCCGCGCACGCGGGCCCTCTGGCTGCCCGCGGGGGTCGTCCACCGGACCGGCGCGACCCGCGACGCGGTGCTGTGCAGCCTCTACTTCGAGCCGGACCGATGCGAACTGGACTGGACGGAACCCACGCCGATCGGCGTCGACGGTCTCCTGGCCCATCTGATCGCCTACCTCAGCCGCAAGAACCTCCCCGACGACGCACGGCTACGCGCCGAGGCAGTCGTACTCGACCTGCTGCGCCCCTTGCCCGCCACACCCATCGATGTGCCGGACCCCACCGACGACCGCGTACGCGCCGTGACCGACGCGCTGCTCGCCGACCCGGCGGACCCACGGAGCCTGGAAGCTCACGCACGGGCCGTCGGAGTGAGCCGACGAACCCTGACCCGGTTGTTCGTCCAGGACACCGGCATGAGCTTCGACCGCTGGCGCACCCACGTACGGCTGCGTGCCGCCCTCCCACTCCTCGCTGAGGGCCGGCCCGTTTCCCGGGTGGCACACGCCGTGGGGTACGCGACGCCCAGCGCTTTCCTCGCCGCGTTCCGGCGGACCGTCGGCACGTCCCCCGGCCGCTACCTCAACGGCGACGCTCCGTTCGAGGCATCCGCTGCGCCTTCAAGCCCCAGGGCAGAACCCGGTACGGACGGTGCAGGCAGCGGGAGGGGGACCGGTCCCCCGCGGTGATGGCCCGCGGTGACGGAGGGCGCGGTCCGAGGGAGCCCGGCGGGCGGCATCCCTCTCCTTCGGCCCGCCCTCGGCCCAGCAGGCGCGCGAAAGGCTCGCGGTGCCACGTACGGTCCTGTCACCCCAGGTCGGCTCAGACGACGTGCCCGCAGGTGAACAGCAGCGGGAGCAGCGGAGCCGTCACCGAGGTGGCCACGACCGCCACCCAGGTCACGCGGCGGGGCCTCGCCCGCGGGTTGAGGACGCGGCGCAGCCGGATGAGAGTTCCGGGACCGCCCGCCCCCATGGCCGCCCGCGGCACACGCCCCGAGGCGACCTCGCACATCGCTGTCGCCAGCTCCTCACGTGGGTGGAAACGCAGGGCGTGGTCGTCGGCGGCCATCTCCAGGAGCAGTTCCGTCTGCTCCTTGGCGTGCCGGGCGAGCGGCAGCCCGGGGAAGGCCCTGCCGAACGCCTCCGTGACCATGAGCAGCAGATGATGCCGCCCCTCGATGTGCCCCCGCTCGTGCGCGAGAACGGCCCGCAGCTGCGGGCCGGAAAGGAGATCCAGCGCACCCCGGGTGACGACCACCCGACAGGCACGCCCTGGCAGGCAGTAGACCGCGGGGACGTCGTGCTCCACGATCGTGGCGTCGTACTCAGCGGCGGGGCTGCCGACCAGAGCCAGCATGTCGAGCTGACGCTGCCGGGCCCGGCGCGACCTCCTCGCGGTGTGGAGCAGCCACCCCAGAGGCAGCAGCACGATGGCCGCCGGACCGAGGAGTGCGGTGAAGTCGCTGAACGCCGGCGTCATGTCGCCCGCGCGGGCGTCGATCACCACGCCGCAGGCACTGAGCAGCCCGAGCAGACCGCTGTGCACGTGCTGCCGCTCGGCCAGGACCAGGTGGTTCAGCGCCAGGGTGGCGGACACGACGAACGTCACCATCAGGCCGAGCCATGCGAGCACCGCGACGGTCGGGGCCTGGTGCGGCCAGCGCGCCCGGACCAGGAGATACGGGGCCACGGCTCCCACCAGAGACGCGTAGCCGGTCAGCGTCACGGCCGTGATCACGCTTCGCTCCGCCGCTTCGCCGCCCTCAGCGCGGCCCTGAGGGCATCGGCCTCCGCGGGAGCCATCTGCTCCACGAAACTGAGCAGGGCACCCGCCGGGTCCGGGTTGCTGCCGAGGGCCTCCTGCATGAGCGCCGCCGTGTACTGCTGCCGGGTGCAGGTGGGCTCGTACACCCAGGCCCTGCCCTCCTTCTCGCGCCGCAGCATGCCCTTGCCATAGAGGATCTCGGCCACAGTCTTGACCGTGCTGTAGGCAACGGGGCGCTTCTTGTTGATGTCGGTCAGCACGTCGCGCGCGGTCGCCGGCCGGCCCCATGCCCATAGGCGGTTCATGATCTCCGCCTCCAGCTCACCCAGCTGACGCACTGCCGCTCCTTCCACTCCCGGAGTCCGGACCGCTCGCCCCTCCAGCACCGACGACCACTCATCGTAGTCACCGGTTTCGCCCACGCCGGGGCTCGTACCGGAGGTCGGGTATCCGGTCCCGGGCCGCGCACTTGCAGTGCTTCGGTAGCCTCGGCAGCGGAGGTCCGGCTGATGAGCTTGAGCAAGAACGTACGAGCGGGCGGTGCCCTGGTGCACCTGCTGCTGGTCGTCGTGCTCGCGTTCGGCGTCTTCGTGATGCACACCGTCGGGCATCCGGACGAGTCCTCGGGGGCCGGGATGAGCGCCGGCGCCCACGCCTCGCACGGGGCGGCCGCCCCCGACGCGTCGACGACTGATGCCGCCCTGACGGCGACCGCCGGGCACGAGACCGGCACCGCCCAGCACCTGTCGGCGGACGAACCCGCCTCCCGGATGGCGATGGACATGTCGTCGCTGTGCGTCGCGGTGCTCGGTGTCTGGGCGCTCGCAGCTCTGCTGTACGCGGCGTTCACGCGCCGTCCTGCGTGGCCGGCGGACCTCCTTGCGCGGACCGTCGTCGCGCTGCGGCCCGACGCGCCACCGCCGAGACCGGATCTCACCCAGCTGTCAGTCCTGCGGATATAGGCCGAACCGTCCGCGCGGGCGCTTCGTGCTGCCCCGCGTGCACCGACGTACGCCGCACAGACCCGCAGTACCGACACCAGAGGTGTATCGACATGAGCTCTGTCAACCGCACTGTCCGCCGCCGCATCGCGCTCGCAGGCGTGGTCGCCGCCGGGTCTCTGCTGCTTGCCGCGTGCGGCAACGGCGACGACGCCATGGGCGGCATGGACCACGGCTCGGACTCCACCGCCGCAGCGTCCAAGGAGCCGGGCAAGGACGCGGACACTTCCGCCGACTTCAACGACGCGGACGTCACCTTCGCCCAGGGCATGATCCCGCACCACCAGCAGGCCATCGAGATGTCCGAGCTGGCCGAGACCCGGGCCTCCGACGCGGAGATCAAGAAGCTCGCCGGGCAGATCAAGAAGGCCCAGGGCCCGGAGATCAAGACCCTTCAGGGCTGGCTGAAGTCCTGGGACAAGCCCACCGGGATGGAGTCCGGCATGGACCACTCCGAGCACGGTGGCATGGGCGGCATGATGTCCGAGCAGGACATGAAGGACCTCGAGGCCGCCAAGGGCGCGAAGTTCGACCGCGCCTTCGCCGAGATGATGATCGAGCACCACAACGGCGCGATCGAGATGGCCGAGGACGAGAAGAAGAACGGCAAGAGCGCGGACGCGAAGAAGATGGCCGAGGCCATCATCAAGGGCCAGTCCACCGAGGTCGCCCGGTTCGAGAAGATCCTCGACCGGATCTGACGCTCGCCCCTCACCATGACCGGCAGACCGCCCGGGCTCCGCGCTTGCCTCGTCCGGCAGCGCGGGCCCGGGCGGCTCCCGGGCACCCGGCCTCCCTGCGCCGCGCGGATGCGCGCGCCCGCCACACTCTGAAGGACTCATGAACAAGCACCGTGCCGCCGCCGCGGCCGCAGCACTCACCCTCACCACCCTCCTGGCCGCCTGCGCGGGCAACGACCAGCCAGAGTCGTCCGGGTCGTCCGGCGGTGATCAGTCCTCCGACCTGACCATCAGCCACATCCACGGCCTCGGCCTCGACCCGTCCGACCAGCGCCTGTACGTCGCCACCCACGAAGGCGTCTACACCCCGGACTCCGGCGGCAAGCCCAAGCTGGTGGGCGACAGCAAGGACGACTTCATGGGCTTCACCGTGGCCCAGAACAACACCTTCTACGCCAGCGGCCACTCCGCACCGGGCGCAGAAGGCCCCGCCGACAAGGGACTCATCAAGAGCACCGACGGCGGCAAGACCTGGAAGTCGCTGTCCTTGTCCGGCGAGTCCGACTTCCACGCCCTGGACCACGCCCACGACACCGTCTACGGCTACGACGCCACCAACGGCCTGCTGCGCACCAGCAAGGACGGTGTCGCCTGGACGGACGGCGCCGAACTCCAGGCCCTCGACATAGCCGTGTCACCCGAGGACCCAGACCTCGTCCTCGCCACCACCGCCGAAGGCGTCGCCCGCAGCACCGACGGCGGCAAGACCTTCGCCAAGGGCCGGCAGCCCACGATGGCTTTCGCCTCCTGGAGGACGGAAGACGCCCTGTTCGGTATCGACCCCACCGGCGCCCTGCACCGCAGCACCGACGGCGGCTCGACCTGGAAGAAGGCCGGCACCGTGCCCGGCGGACAGCCCCAGGCCCTGACCGCGGTGGGCACCGACCGCGTTCTGGCCGCCACCCAGAACGGCGTCTACGAATCGAAGGACGGCGGCAAGACGTTCACGAAGCGGCTCGCGGTGGAGTCCACCGGCGGGCACTGAGCGCGTGAGCCGGCAGGCGCACCGCCCGCCTTACATGAATGCTGTACGCATCTATTTGGCGGGCGGTGTGTTCGCCGCTGGTGGCCGTGCTTTTCAGTGCGCGTCCGCCGGAATCGTCCCCAGTCGCCCCGCCTTGAAGTCGTCGAAAGCCTGGGCCAGTTCGACGTGGCTGTTCATCACGAACGGTCCGTAGTGCGCCATCGGCTCCCGGATCGGCTGCCCGCCGAGCAGTACGACCTCCAGGTCGGGGGTGTTCCCGTCCTGCTTCTCGTCCGCGCGGACGGTCAGCGATGAACCGGCCCCGAAGACGGCCGTCTGCCCCGTGTGCACCGGGCGGCGCTCGGCACCGACCGTGCCGCGCCCGGCGAGCACGTACGCGAGTCCGTTGAAGTCCTCGCGCCAGGGCAGCGTGACCTCGGCGCCGGGACGCACGGTCGCGTGGATCATCGTGATCGGCGTGTGCGTGATGCCGGGGCCCTCGTGCCCGTCGAGCTCACCGGCGATGACACGGAGCAGCGTGCCGCCGTCGGGCGATGCGAGCAGCTGGACCTGGCCGCCGCGGATGTCCTGGTAGCGGGGGTCCATCATCTTGTCCCGCGCGGGCAGGTTCACCCACAGCTGGAGGCCGTGGAAGAGGCCGCCGGACACGACGAGGGACTCCGGTGGCGCCTCGATGTGCAGGATGCCGCCACCGGCGGTCATCCACTGGGTGTCGCCGTTGGAGATGGTGCCGCCACCGCCGTTGGAGTCCTGGTGGTCGAAGATGCCGTCGATGATGTACGTGACGGTCTCGAAGCCACGGTGGGGGTGCCAGGGGGTGCCCTTCGGCTCCCCGGGCTGATACTCAACCTCGCCCATCTGATCCATCATGATGAACGGGTCGAGGTACTTGTAGTTGATCCCCGCGAAGGCCCGGCGCACCGGGAAGCCCTCGCCCTCGAAGCCGCCGGGAGCGGTGGTCACGGCGAGCACGGGGCGTGCCACGGCGTCGCCGGACGCGGCCACGCGGGGCAGGGTCAGCGGGTTCTCGACGGTCACTGCGGGCATGTCGGTGCCTCCTTCTCGTACGCTCAGTTTAGTTGAACGTAGAACTTCTTGCCACTGGGAACGCGAGACGCCCGGAGGGCATTCCCTCCGGGCGTCACATGTGGCTTGAAGTGGGTGCTAGCCGTACATCCTGCGCATCGCGAAGTCGACCATCTGCTCCACGGCCTTCGCGTCGAAGACCATGCGGTGCTCGCCCTCCATGTCGAGCACGAAGCCGTACCCCGTCGGCAGGAGGTCGATGACCTCCGCGCCCGTGATCACGAAGTACTTGGACTCCTTGCCCGCGTACCGCCGCAGCTCCTTGAGCGAGGTGAACATCGGGATCACCGGCTGCTGGGTGTTGTGCAGGGCGAGGAAGCCGGGGTTGTCGCCGCGCGGGCAGTAGACCTTGGACGTCGCGAAGGCCTGCTGGAAGTCCTCGGCGGACATGGAGCCCGTGGTGAAGGCGCGCACCGCGTCCGCGAGGGACGGGGGCGACGGCTCGGGGTAGAGCGGGGGCTGCTGGGCGTACCCGCCCGCGCCGCCGGGCATCTGCTGCGGCGGCGGCTGGGCCCCCGGCGGGGCGTACTGCTGCTGGGCGCCAGGGCTCTGGTCGTAGCCGTACATGCCCGCAAGAGTACTGAGTCACAGATGACCTATTAGGGGTTGCTTCTTATTACCGACGGGTAGCATCATCGTAGCTACTTGCTGGTACTGATCCTGTTGATCACTTTTCTGCTTACGGAGCCGTCGCCATGGGGCACTACAAGTCGAATCTCCGCGACATCGAGTTCAACCTCTTCGAGGTGCTCGGCCGCGACAAGCTGTACGGCACCGGCCCGTTCGCGGAGATGGACGTCGACACCGCCAAGAGCATCCTCGACGAGCTGCGCAGGCTCGCCGAGAACGAGCTGGCCGAGTCCTTCGCGGACGCCGACCGCAACCCGCCGGTGTTCGACCCCGAGACCAACACCGCACCGGTCCCGGAGTCCTTCAAGAAGAGCTACCAGGCCTTCATGGACTCCGAGTACTGGCGCCTGGGCCTCCCCGAGGAGATCGGCGGCACGACGTCGCCGCGCTCGCTGATCTGGGCGTACGCGGAGCTGCTGCTCGGCGCCAACCCGGCGGTGTGGATGTACTCCTCCGGTCCGGCGTTCGCGGGCATCCTGCACGAAGAGGGCAACGAGGCGCAGAAGAAGATCGCCGCGATCGCCGTCGAGAAGCAGTGGGGTTCGACGATGGTCCTGACCGAGCCGGACGCCGGTTCGGACGTCGGCGCGGGCCGCACGAAGGCCACGCCCCAGGAGGACGGCTCCTGGCACATCGAGGGCGTGAAGCGCTTCATCACGTCCGGTGAGCACGACATGTCGGAGAACATCCTCCACTACGTCCTCGCCCGCCCCGAGGGCCACGGCCCCGGCACCAAGGGCCTGTCCCTCTTCCTCGTACCGAAGTACGAGTTCGACTGGGAGACCGGCGAGCTGGGCGCCCGCAACGGCGCCTACGCCACGAACGTCGAGCACAAGATGGGCCTCAAGGCGTCCAACACGTGCGAGATGACGTTCGGCGACCAGCACCCCGCCAAGGGCTGGCTGATCGGCGACAAGCACGAGGGCATCCGCCAGATGTTCATGATCATCGAGTTCGCCCGCATGATGGTGGGCACGAAGGCGATCGCGACGCTGTCGACGGGCTACCTGAACGCGCTCGAGTACGCCAAGGAGCGCGTGCAGGGCCCGGACCTGGCCCAGTTCATGGACAAGACCGCGCCCAAGGTGACGATCACCCACCACCCGGACGTGCGCCGCTCGCTCATGACGCAGAAGGCGTACGCGGAGGGCATGCGCGCCCTGGTCCTGCACACCGCGGCCGTCCAGGACGACATCCAGATCAAGGAGGCGGCGGGCGAGGACGCGTCGGCGCTGATCGCCCTGAACGACCTCCTCCTGCCGATCGTCAAGGGCTACGGCTCGGAGAAGTCCTACGAGCAGCTGGCGCAGTCGCTCCAGACGTTCGGCGGCTCGGGGTACCTCCAGGAGTACCCGATCGAGCAGTACATCCGTGACGCCAAGATCGACACCCTCTACGAGGGCACCACGGCGATCCAGGGCCAGGACTACTTCTTCCGGAAGATCGTCCGCAACCAGGGCACCGCGCTGAACGGCCTCGCCGAGGAGATCAAGAAGTTCCTCGCGGTCGGCACGGGCGGCGAGACCCTGGCCGGGGCCCGCGAGGAGCTTGCCAAGGCCGCGGTCGAGCTGGAGGCCATCGTCGGCGTCATGCTGACGGACCTCGCGGCGACCGAGCAGGACGTGAAGTCCATCTACAAGGTGGGCCTCAACACGACCCGCCTCCTGATGGTCTCGGGCGACGTCGTCGTCGGCTACCTCCTCCTGCGGGGCGCGGCGGTGGCCGCCGAGAAGCTGGAGACGGCCTCGGCCAAGGACAAGTCCTTCTACGAGGGCAAGATCGCCGCGGCCAAGTTCTTCGCCACGACGGTCCTGCCGGGCGTCGCCGCCGAGCGGAAGCTCGCCGAGGGCGTATCCCTGGACCTGATGGAGCTGGACGAGGCGGCGTTCTGAGCGTCTCTCCGCCACAGCGTCACCGCGGCCTGCTCCCCCAGGGGGCAGGCCGCGTTGTCATGGGTGGGCAGGCGGTACAGAACCTCCCGTTTGAGCCCGACCGCGCCCCACCCCACCCCTGGCTAGGCTGGCAGCCATGAGCACACCCGCCCGCTTCGACCGCGGCCACTCCGAAGACCTCATGACCTTCCTGGCGGCGAGCCCTTCGCCGTACCATGCAGTCGCCACCGCCGCCGAGCGGCTGGAGAAGGCCGGCTTCCGGCAGGTCCAGGAGACCGAGGCCTGGGACGGGTCGACCGGCGGCAAGTACGTGCTGCGCGGCGGCGCCATCGTCGCCTGGTACGTCCCCGAGAGCGCGACCCCGCACACCCCCTTCCGCATCGTCGGCGCCCACACCGACTCCCCGAACCTGCGCGTGAAGCCGAGGCCGGACAGCGGCGCCCACGGCTGGCGGCAGGTCGCGGTCGAGATCTACGGCGGACCGCTGCTCAACTCCTGGCTGGACAGGGACCTCGGTCTCGCGGGCCGCCTCTCCCTGCGCGACGGCAGCACCCGGCTCGTGAACATCGACCGCGCCCTGCTCCGCGTACCGCAGCTGGCGATCCACATGGACCGTGGAGTCGTCGCCGACGGCCTCAAGCTCGACAAGCAGAAGCACATGCAGCCCATCTGGGGCCTCGGCGACGACGTGTGCGACGGCGATCTGATCCGCTTCGTCGCGGCGGAAGAGGGACTCGCCGCCGACGACGTCACCGGCTGGGACCTGATGACGCACCCCGTCGAGGCACCCTCCTTCCTCGGCCGCGACCGCGACCTGATCGCGGGCCCGCGCATGGACAACCTCCTGTCGGTGCACGCCTGTACGGCGGCGCTCGCCGCCGTGTCGACGGCGGACGACGCCGACTCCCTCGCCTACATCCCCGTACTCGCGGCCTTCGACCACGAGGAGAACGGCTCGCAGTCCGACACCGGCGCGGACGGCCCGCTGCTCGGCGGCGTGCTCGAGCGGTCCGTGTTCGCGCGCGGGGGTTCGTACGAGGACAGGGCACGCGCCTTCGCCGGGACCGTCTGTCTGTCCTCCGACACCGGCCACGCCGTGCACCCCAACTACGCGGAGCGGCACGACCCGACGCACCACCCGCGCGCCAACGGCGGCCCGATCCTCAAGGTCAACGTCAACAACCGGTACGCGACGGACGGCGCGGGACGCGCCGTGTTCGCCGCCGCGTGCGGGAAGGCCGGCGTGCCCTTCCAGAGCTTCGTGTCGAACAACTCGATGCCCTGCGGCACGACGATCGGCCCGATCACGGCGGCCCGGCACGGCATCAAGACGGTCGACATCGGCGTGGCGATCCTGTCCATGCACAGCGTGCGCGAGCTGTGCGGGGTGGACGATCCGCACATGCTGGCCAACGCGTTGGTGGCGTTCCTGGAGGGCTGAGTACGCTGGGGGCTGTTCGAAGCACGCACAACGACACAGGGGTTGAGGCCAGGTGGAGTTCCAGCTGCTGGGACCGGTGACTGTCGCCGGAGGCAGCGGAGCGGTACCCCTGGGCCCCGCCAAGCGCCGCAGTCTGCTCGCCGCCCTGCTCCTCCGGGCCGGTACGCCGGTCTCGGTGGACGCCCTGACCGAAGCGCTGTGGGACGACGAACCGCCCGTACACGCGCGCACGGTCATCCAAGGGCATGTGTCGCGGCTGCGGGCCCTCCTCGTCGAGGCGGGTCTCGACGCGTACGGCGTCGAACTCGCCACGCAGGGCGGTGCGTACGCCCTGCAGTTCCCGGAGACGCTGCTCGACGTCAGCCGCTTCGAGGACCTCGTCAAGCTCGCCGGGCGGCAGCGGGACCCGGCCGACGCGGCCCTGATGCTGCAGGAGGCGCTCGCGCTGTGGAACGGTCCCGCGCTGACCGGCACCGTCCCGACCGGGCCGATGCTGGCCGCGGCGCGGGGACTTGAGGAGAGCCGCCTCGTCACCGTCGAGCAGCTCGCCGAGACGTACGGACGGCTCGGCGCGCACGGCCAGGCGGTGGCGCTGCTGCGTACGGAGTCGGTGCAGCATCCGTTCCGGGAGGCGCTGGTGGCGGCGCTGATGCGGGCGCTGCAGCGGTGCGGGCGGCAGTCCGAGGCGCTGGAGTGCTTCCACCGGACGCGGGAGCGTCTCGCCGAGGAGATGGGGGTCGACCCGGGCAAGACGCTGCGGCGGGCCTATGCGGAGATCCTTGACGGCGAGCCGGACACGGGGAGCCATCCGACGCTGGCGGCGGCGATGCGGGCCTCCGCCGGGGGCGCCTCCGCACAGAAACGCCCTCGCACCCACC
>NZ_SRIC01000630.1 GCF_004684775.1 Streptomyces sp. MZ04 | reverse complement strand
CGTTCACCCGGCATGGTGTGGGGCTGAGGGGTGCGGCTGTCGGCGCACGCCGTCCCGCCGCTCCGCGCGGGGCCTTCCCGCCTGCCCACCTGTTCACCCTGCAGTGCAGGGTGCTATGCGCGCCGGCAGCCCGCGCATGCTGTCCCGCCGCTCCATGCCGGGCCTTCCCGCCCTCGTTCACCCCGCAGCGCATGGTGTGGGGCTGCGGGGTGCGGCTGTCGGCGCACGCCGTCCCGCCGCTCCGCGCCGGGCCTTCCCGCCTGCCCGCCTGTTCACCCCGCCGTGCAGGGTGGGGCTACGGGTGTCGGCTGTCCGCGGACGCCTGCGGCGGATGTTTCCCGCCCACCTGCCCGTTCACCCCGCAGTGCAGGGGGGCTACGTGCGCCGGGCAGCCCGCGCACGCTCCCGCCACTCCGCGAGGGGCCTTCCCACGCGCCCGCCCGTTCACCCCGCACCGCACCGCACGGCACGGCACGGCCAGAGCCTGTCGCCGTCGGTTCC
>NZ_SRIC01000629.1 GCF_004684775.1 Streptomyces sp. MZ04 | reverse complement strand
AAGACGGCATACGAGTTTCATGGGCGTCTCGTGGGCTCGGAGATTTGTATAAGAGACAGGGGCTTGGGCAGCTTTGTTACTCGGGCACGTTCGTAACTGGGTCGCTCCGATGGCTCCGGCACTTCCGCGACTCGGTTACACAGGCAACTCGGGCACGTTCGATACACGGTGAAGTCCGTAACCCGGTCAAGTCCGTAACCCGGTCAAGCCCGTAAGCCGGTCAAGTCCGTAAGCCGGTCAAGCGCGTTACCCAGTCACGTACGAAACCGAGGCTCACTTACTAGCCGCCCACGCCGACAGAGTCCATGCCGATGCGGCAGCCGAACCCGACCCCGTCCGCCGCCGGTAATACGCCACCGTCACCGCGATCAGCAGCGGGGCCCACGCGAGGAGCGGGAGGTAGCAGGCGACGAGGATCGCCTCCTGGACCGGGTTGTCGGTGGCCCCCGAGCCCAGGCCCGCGAAATGGGCGTAGAACGACCAGGCCACGAGCTGTCTCTTATA
>NZ_SRIC01000628.1 GCF_004684775.1 Streptomyces sp. MZ04 | reverse complement strand
TTCATGATCGTCTCGTGGGCTCGGAGATGTGTATAAGATACAGCCCCCACCCCACACCGCCCTCCTTCGCCGACAAGGGCCGACGCAGGGCCTCAAGGTGACACGGTGTCTTCCGGGAGACCGGGCGCGCCGTTGCGGGAGCCCGAAGTGCGGAGCGAGGGCTTCGGCGTATCCACCGAGGGCTCCGCCACACCTCCCTCCCCGGTGCCCGCCGACGCTGCGCACACCGAAGCGCGACCAGCCGCATCAGCGGTACGAAAGGCAGCGCCCGAAAGACCCCCGGTCCCACCGACGCTCTCACCTTCACCGTCACGGACACCTGCACCCGCTTCGAATCCGCCCCCATCAGCGCCGTCACCGTCACCGTCACCGTCACCAGCTTCGGCACGTCCACAGGTGCCGTCATCGCCTTCGCCTACGCCTACGCCTACGCGGACATCGTCGCCGTCGCCGGAGGTCCGGCCGACCAGGCCCTCCACGTCGGGTTCCCTC
>NZ_SRIC01000627.1 GCF_004684775.1 Streptomyces sp. MZ04 | reverse complement strand
GGGCGGTGCGGGCGAGCAGGGCGAGAATCACCGCCCCGATGGGCAGGTTGAGGAGGAAGACGGCGCGCCAGCCGGCTACTTCCGTGAGTACGCCGCCGAGTACCGGACCCGCGGCCATGGCGACGGAACCGCCCACCGTCCACATCGCTATGGCGCGGGCCCGGCGGCGCGGATCGTCGTACGCCTGGCGGATCAGAGAGAGGGATGCGGGCAGCACTACGGCCGCCGCCCCGCCCTGCGCGACACGGGCGGCTATGAGGGCGCCGATGCCGGGGGCGAGGGCGCAGGCGAGCGAGGCGATGGTGAAGAGCGCGACTCCCCAGACGTAGGCCCGCCGCGCGCCCGCCCGGTCGGCGAGGGCCCCCGCGGAGAGCATCAGCGCGGCGAACATCAGGGTGTACCCGTCCACGACCCACTGGAGGCCCGCCATGCCGCCGTGCAGGGAGGTGCGGATGTCGGGCAGTGCGATGTTCACGGCGGACACGTCGATGCTGATGACGGTGAAGCCGAGGAGGGAGGCGAGAAGGGGGG
>NZ_SRIC01000626.1 GCF_004684775.1 Streptomyces sp. MZ04 | reverse complement strand
GCAGTGGGGCGTTCTGGGTGAGTTGGGTGTTGTGTGGGTGGCTCGTTGGTTGTGGGGCTTTGGCCGGGGCCGGGGTCTGTCGGGGCCGAGCCGTTCGGCGGGGTGCTGTAGCCGACGGCAGAGCTTGTGAGTGAGGGCTGCGATCGCTGTGCCTGCGGTGCTTCGGACACGGTCGCTTCGTCAGGGACCTGGCTCCCGGGGGCTGGAGGAAACGCACTCCCCGCGACTGGCGGTGCACCGTCACCCCGCTCACGACGGCCGCCACCGCGAGCCTCTGCAGAGGGCTCGGCATCTGACGTCGGCTGCGACGACGCGCTCGGCCGAGGGCTCCCGCCGGTCAGCCCGGTCAGCCCGGTCAGTCCGGTCAGCCCGGTCAGCCCGGTCAGTCGTACGTCCTTCCCGCTGACCACTGGTACACCCGCCCCGCCAACCGGGCGTGCCCTCTTGCCGGCGGCGGGGCGTACGACCTCCTCGACACCCCCACGCCCACCTGCCCCACCCTGTCTCTTATACACCTCTCCGAGCCCACGAGA
>NZ_SRIC01000062.1 GCF_004684775.1 Streptomyces sp. MZ04 | reverse complement strand
CGCGGGGGCCGGGGGGACTTGCAGCGGCATGGTGGGTCGCCTCTCTCATTCGACAGGCACGGTGGATCGAGGGCAGGTGCGGACGACGCTGTCTGCTCCGGGGCCAGAGGGGCGGGGGCAGGGGACCGCGAGCGCCAACTCTCTGCCTCGTTCGCGGAGTTTATACGACACGTGTTCAGACGGTGTTTCGTCTAACCGCGCTCAATATTGCTCGCAAGCCGATTGTCGGTCGCCATTTTGCGGGCTTCATCCCGATTCCCGATGTGGGCCGTCCGTCTGACCTCCGCTCACTTCCGCGGAGCGGACGGCTGATTCTCGTCGGTGTTTTTCACCAGACGCGGTGCGGCGCTTTTCCTGCGTGTGTCATGCCTCGTGAATGTGCCCTGTGGCGACTCCTGTCGAGCGTACTGGGACGGGGGCATGTGCGGGGCGTTATCGATCACATTGCAGGGCATCATCCTGCGAGACACCGCAGCCGGATCATTGGCTGCCCATCCGAGGAGGGGACGCTTCGATGGGGGAGAAGGTCGTAGCAGGAACGTTTGACCTGTCCGAGCGGAACCAGTACCGGAGCAAGCTCAGGGAGTGTCTCGCGGGGTTACGGAGGCTGTTGGACGAGGAGCGGTTCGACCGGCCCAAGAATCTGATGGGAGTGGAGATCGAGCTGAATCTCGCGGGGCCCGACGGCATGCCGAGAATGATGAATGCGCAAGTTCTCGAGCGCATCGCGAGCCGCGACTTCCAGACAGAACTCGGAATGTTCAATCTCGAAGTCAATATCGCCCCGCACCGATTGGGCGGCCGCGTTCTCGACCGCCTCGCCGAGGAGCTGCGCACCGGCCTCGCCTATGCCCACCGTAAAGCGAACGAGGTGAACGCCGGCATCGTCATGATCGGCATTCTGCCGACCCTCGACCACCACGACCTGGTCTCCGGGAACCTCTCCGATGTCGACCGCTACGCCCTGCTCAACGACCAGATCGTGGCGGCGCGCGGCGAGGAGTTCGCCCTGGACATCACCGGCGTCGAGAGGCTGACCTGCACGTCCACGTCGATAGCGCCCGAAGCGGCGTGCACCTCCGTGCAGTTGCATCTCCAGGTCACCCCGGGCCGGTTCGCCGATGTGTGGAACGCGGCGCAGGCCGTGGCCGCCGCGCAGATCGCCGTGGGCGCCAACGCGCCGTTCCTGTTCGGCCGTGAGCTGTGGCGCGAGTCCAGGCCGCCGCTGTTCCTGCAGTCCACGGACACCCGGCCGCCCGAACTGCAGGCGCAGGGCGTACGGCCGCGGACCTGGTTCGGGGAGCGCTGGATCACCGACGCGTACGAGCTCTTCGAGGAGAACCTGCGGTACTTCCCGGCGCTCCTTCCCCTCATGGACGACGAGGACCCCCTGGAGGCGCTGGACGACGGCCGTGTGCCGCGCCTTGCCGAACTCGTCCTGCACAACGGCACCGTGTACCGCTGGAACCGCCCGGTGTACGGCATCGCCGACGGCGTCCCGCATCTGCGGGTGGAGAACCGGGTCCTGCCCGCGGGCCCCACCGTCACCGACGTCATCGCCAACGCCGCCTTCTACTACGGCCTCGTACGGGCACTGGCCGAGGAAGCGCGGCCGGTGTGGGCCCGGCTGCCCTTCGAGGCCGCCGCCGACAACTTCGACACCGCGTGCCGCTACGGCATCGAGGCCCGCCTGAAGTGGCCGCGCAGGGGCAGATACGGCGGGATCGTCGAGGTGCCCGCGGTCTCGCTCGTCCGCGACGAACTGCTGCCGCTGGCCGCCGCGGGGCTCGACGCATGGGGCGTGGAGCCCGCCGACCGGGACTTCTACCTCGGTGTGATCGAGGAGCGGTGCAGGCGGCGGGTGAACGGGGCGTCCTGGCAGGCGGCGACGTACCACCAGGCCCTGGAGACCGGGCTCGAACGCGAGGCCGCGCTCGCCGCCACCACCCGTCGTTACGCCGAGCTGATGCACGCGGGGGAGCCGGTGCACACCTGGCCGGTGGGGCTGCCCGAACCCGCCGTGCTGAGCTGAGCGCTCAGCCCTGGCTGCCCGCCTCCACGATGGCCTTGAGGATGACCGCGTGGATCTGCGCCGGGTCGTCGACCTGGTGCCCCGAGCCGCCGGTCGCCTCCGCGATCTGCTTGACCTCTTCCTTGTCCGCGTTCGGGCCGACGGCGATCGCGATGAGCGGCACCGGGCGCTTGGGGTCGGAGAGCTCCCCCAGTTGGGAGATGAGGCTGCTGCGCGAGATGGAGCCGGGGTCCTGGTTGGCGCCGTCGGTGAGCACCACCAGTGCGTTGAACTTGCCGCTCGCGTACGTCGACGTCGCCTCCTTGTACGCGGCGAGCGTCGTGTCGTACAGACCGGTCGCACCGCCCGGTATGGGCTTCAGATCGCTGAACGCCTCGGAGATCTTGTCCCGTTGGGTGCCGTCGCCCTTGTGGTCGCCGAGCCGCTCGGTCGGCACGAGCTTGCGGTAGTCGCGCTCCCCCTCGAGCCCGGTGGCGAACTCCCACAGCCCGATCTCGTCCTCGTCGGTGAACCCCGCGAGGGCCTGCAGGAGCGAGGACTTGGTGACCTCCATACGGGTCTGCTCGCGGCCCGGCACCCACTCGCTCATGGAGTCGGACACGTCGACGACCGTGCTGAGCCGGGCACTTTGGACCGTGATCGTCCACATGCCGAGCGTCTCCTGGAGCTGCTTGTCCGACGGCGGCTCGGCCGCGTCGTCCGCGTACGGCTGCGGGGTGCGGCCGCCGGCGGCCGTGACGAGCTTCTCGGACACCTGCTCGGCGTCGGTCCTGAAGCCGTGTTTCTCCAGGATCGCGTGCCCGCCGTCGTCGCTGAACAGCGTCATGAAGCGCAGGGCCGCCCGGCTCTGGTCCGTGGAGAGCCGGTCCTCCTCGACCAGCGTGTACGGGTAGTCGAGGCGCGGTGCGCCGTCCTTCGGATAGAACATGTCGAGGCTGTTCTCCTCGCCCGCCGACGCGTTGTGCCGGAACGCGGCCTGCTCGGAGAGGATCAGCGCCTGGTTGCGGCGCGGGTTGCCCTGCTCGGTGCCCGAGTCGTCGCGGGCCAGGGTGTCCAGGAGCCGGCCGTCGCTGTCGGCGGTCCGCGCGGACAGCGCCTTGGCCATGCCGGCCGCCTGGGTGTCGCCTTGAGCACCGCCCGACTTCTTCGCCGACGCGCTCAGCTTGGCGAGGGCGAGCAGGCCGGTCGCGCTGCGCGCCGGGTCGGCGGCGCCGAGCCGCAGCTTGTCGCCCTTCATCGCGGCGCCGGCCAACTCCGGCCAGGCGTACGTCTTCTTGGGCCAGCCCAGGGACTCGGCGGCGGACGGCACCATGGCCATGCCGACCGGCGACGACGCGAGGTTCCCGGCGGGGACCACCTTGGTCTTGCTGCCGATGCCGACGCGCTGCACCCACAGGTCGGAGTCCGGCACCCATACGTCGTACGCCGGATCGCCCTTGCCCGCCCGGAGTTCGTCGGCCACCTTGTACGACTCGCGGGCGGTGACGCGTACATCGATGCAGTGCCCGTCGGACGTGACCTGCTTCTCGCGGGCGTCGTCGGCGGCGGCGCGCAGCGCGGGGGAGATGTCCGGCGCCGCGACGACATTCAGCCGGACCGCGTTCTCGCTGCACGATCCGCCGAAGGAGAGCAGGTCGCTGCGGACGGCGAACGCGGTGCCGGCGGCGACCGCCAGGACGAGCGCCGTCGCGATGGCCACGGTGCGGCCGCGGGTGCGCGGTCGTGGGTCGGTTGCGACCGTTCCGTGCTCATCGGGCAAGCTGTGACGTCCCATGGCGGTGGTGCCCCTCCTTGAGTGATGAAGCAAGGAAAGAGGAGGTGGCATGACCGCAATCGGCGTCCGTCCCCCTCGGCCTGTCGCGCACGATCTTCGTAACTTCTTTCGAGACCCTAGCGGGGCGCGGGTGAGGATGAGGCGGGATTAATCAACTGGAGGCGGAGTGCAAGCGGAGCCCGGGTCGTTGGCTGGTTCTTTTCGACCGGAGGAGCCATCACGGCGGATCCTCCGGGACGAGACGCTGCTCGTCCTGGCGCTGTCGCTCGGTGCGAGCGGTGTGTCCGCGCTGATCAGCTTTGTCGGATCGGTCACCAAACCGGGCGGTCTGAAGGATCAGGCCGCGACGATGAACGCGTCGGCCGCGCCGGGACGGCCCTGGCTTGATCTCGCGTGGCAATTGTTCGGAATCGCGACCGCGTTGGTGCCCGTGGCGCTGGTGGCGCACTTCCTGCTGCGGGAGGGTGCGGGGCTGCGGACGATCGGTTTCGACCGGAGCCGGCCGTGGCCCGATCTGGGGCGCGGTGCCGCGATCGCCGCCGTGATCGGCAGCACCGGGATCGCCTTCTATCTGGCGGCGCGCGGCCTCGGGTTCAACCTCACCGTGGTGCCGGAGGATCTGCCCGACGTGTGGTGGAAGTACCCGGTCCTCGTGCTCTCCGCGGTGCAGAACGCGGTGCTCGAGGAAGTGATCGTCGTCGGCTATCTGCTGCGCAGGTTCGGGCAGTTGGGGTGGACGCCGATGGCCGCGCTGGTCGGCAGCTCGGTGTTGCGCGGCTCCTACCACCTCTACCAGGGCATCGGCGGATTCCTCGGCAACATGGCGATGGGTGTGGTCTTCGTGCTGCTCTACCGCCGGTGGGGGCGGGTCGGACCGCTGGTGGTGGCCCATTCGCTGCTGGATATCGGGGCGTTCGTCGGGTACGCGCTGCTGGCGGGGAAGGTCGGCTGGCTGCCTACGCCGTGACACCGGCGCTTCTGTGGGGACGTATCTGTGGGGACGTATCTGTGGGGACGTACGACATGGCCGTACGACATGGCCGTACGTCCCCACAGCTCTGTCAGGCGAGCAGTGCGCCCTCGATGACCGTGACCGCGCGGCCCGTCAACAGGGTGCGCTCGCCGCGCAGTTCGGTGCCGACGAGGCCGGAGCGGGCCGAGGCCTGGAGGCCGGTCAGTTCCGTGCGGCCCAGGCGCTGGGACCAGAAGGGGGCCAGGGCCGTGTGGGCGCTGCCCGTCACCGGGTCCTCGTCGATGCCGACGCGCGGGAAGAAGCCGCGGGATACGAAGTCGTAGCCGCGGGCGGGGTCTTCGGCGCGGGCGGTCGCGATGATGCCGCGCTCGGAGTGCCGGACCAGGGCCTTGTGGTCGGGGGCCAGCGCGCGCACCGTCTTCTCGTCCGCGAGCTCGACGAGCAGGTCACCGAGGTGCTCTCCGGTGTCGTACGCCGCGAGGGGCTCGGCGCCCAGGGCTTCGGCCACGCCGTCGGGGACCTCGGCCGGTGTGAGCGGGGCGGTCGGGAAGTCCATGGTGATGGTGCCGTCGTCGTGCGCGGTGGTGATGAGGACGCCGCTGCGGGTGGCGAGGCGCACGGGCCCGGTGGCGGCCCCCGTGGTGTGCAGGACATGGGCGGTGGCGAGGGTGGCGTGGCCGCAGAGGTCGACCTCGGTGGTGGGCGTGAACCACCGCAGGGCCCAGTCGGCTTCGCCGTTCGCGGGGAGGCGGTGGGCGAAGGCAGTCTCGGCGTGGTTGATCTCCGCGGCCACGTGCTGGAGCCAGGCGTCGTCCGGGAAGGCGTCGAGGAGCAGGACGCCTGCCGGGTTGCCGGTGAAGGGGCGGTCGGTGAAGGCGTCGACGACGCGGATGCGGTGGGAAGTCGGCATATCGAGGACGCTAGCGGGCCAATACGGGGGCGCGCCAAGGCCAATTGCGGGTGGGTGGCCCGATTGGCCCCTTCGTCGATCACGCCCCGCCTCGCGTCCCGTGTCCGGCGGGCCGAGGCTGGAAGGGGGGATTCTCTGGGCCCGGCAGCGGGCCCGCAGAGGAGGAACCATGACGGCGACGACGCGGAACGACACTCCTGTCGCGATCGAAGGCGGCGGTGTGGAGCTGCGGATGCGGGACTTCGGGGGCGACATGGCTGTCGCGTTCGCGCGGCTTCCGAAGGGCACGGACATGAGGCCGGCCCTCACCGGGAGTCCCGGCGGTATGTGCCAGTGCCCCCACTGGGGCTACCTGCTCAAGGGGCGTCTGAAGATGCGGACGGCCTCCGGTGACGAGATCTACGAGGCAGGGCAGGCCTTCTATTGGCCTCCCGGACATGCTCCGGAGGCGCTCGAGGACTGCGAGTACGTCGACTTCTCGCCGAAGAAGGAGCTGAACGAGGTGATCGACCAGGTCAAGGCGCAGATGGGCTGACCTGGCACGGTGCCGTTGGCTGGGGCGTTGTCCTGTCTCAACGAAGTTAGTCGTCCATCCCTGAGCTGACCTGCGTGGACTGGATTGGGTGAGACGCGGGGACTGGGTTCGTTGAGACAAAACTCGGCTCGCTAACGCAGCTGCGCGTTCCGATGCTGGTCGCCCGCCTGCTCCAAGGCGGCCTCGTAGGCGTGCAGGGCGGTGATGACTGTGGCGCGTTCCGTGGGGTCGAGGCCGCGCATGACGCATTCCCAGGCAGAGGCGCTGCCAGAAAGCCATTCGCCGATCGGTGCGGCGTAGGCGGGGGCGATGGCGATGATGCGGCGGCGGCGGTCGGCGGGATCGGCGGTGCGCTGCAGGACGCCCGGCCGTGACAGCTCGCTAACCATGAGGCTGACAGTCGTCGGGGCCACCTCCAGCCGAGCGGCTAGCTCGTTGATGCTGGTGGGGCCTTCGTACTCCAGGTGGGCCAGCAGTGCGAGGTGTCGCGGTGCCAGGTCCAGACCCTGGAGCGCCGGAGGTATGGGCAGGCGCTTGGCGCGGCCCACGAGCCGTGGCATGAGCAACAGCAGGGTGCGGACGGCCTCATTGACGGCTGGACCGTCCGATTCCGTGGACATCAGCGACCTCTTCCAGATACCTTTAAAAACAAAGGCTTTGGATTCAAAGGGAACGAGGTCCACTATGCCGCATCTGACCGTCCACCTTCCAGAGAACAGGCTGACCGGGAACGAACCCCTGCTCGTCGCCGCACTGACCGACGCTGTCGTCGACGTCTATGGCGAATGGGCCCGAGATCTCGTAAGCGTCCGCCTGGCGGGAGTCCCGGCAGGCCGTTTCGCGCAGGGCGGCAAGGCCGTGGACACAAATGCCTCGGTGATCTTGGGCGTCCGCGCTGGTGTCTTCGACCGCCCCGACGCCGCCCAGATCACCGCGCGCCTCGGCACCGCGCTCACCGACGCGATCACGCGCGTGGTCGGTGATGACCTCCGCGCCGGCACCATGGTCGAACTCGTGGCGTCACCGCCAGAACGTACCTTCGTCGGCGGCGCCCTCACTGTGTGACCCCCATTCTGGGCCACCTCACGACCCGGCTGTACTCAAGCTCAGCAGCGGTAGTAGGGGCGGAACGGGCTCCACCGTGTTTCCGCGTCGGCTTCATCGGGCTGGCGCGGTGGCGGGATGGTTTCGCGCGGGAAGAACGCGTCGTAGATCCTCGGGCTTCGGTGGAAGGCGACGAACTTGTGGGTGGAGAAATGCTGCTCAACCCATTGGATCAGGGGGTCCTTGCGGTCCTTGGGGACGTAGCCGAGAAGGATGTTGCGGACGGTGATCTGCTCGACGAGCCAGGTGACGTGGCCGGTGGCGACGGCGCGGCGTTCCCACTCCCGGCTGGCGAGAAGTCCGGCGAGCGTCACGACTTGAGGGTGGAAGACCATGGTGAGCGTCAGGTCGGGAGAGGGGAGTTTTCCGGTGCCGTCGGTGAGGATGCGGCGTGCAGTGTCGAGCAGATCGAACGGGTCAGCGGACTGCTGCAGCCAGGCGAAGTACATCTTTCGCGCATCCGGATAGGCGTTGCGAACCCAGCGGCGGCCGTGACGGGCCACCAGGTTTCGATGGTGTCTCTGGGCTCGTAGCGTGTCGGGGAGCCTGCTGATGTCGACTTGCTCGTCGGCGTTGGCGATGCCGTTGCCGATCCAGAGGCGGTGGCGGAGGCAGACGTTGAGGTCATGAGTGGTCCAGCAGGTGACGGTCATGGTGATGCCTGCGGCGTGGGTGCAACGGCGGCAGGCGGGACGCTGGATGGCGGTGTGCAGGGCTGAGCGCGGACGTCCGATGGCGCCGGGCTTCTCGATGGCGTCGGTGTCGGCGTCGAGGAATTCAGGCAGGGCCAGCTCCAGGGCGCGTTGGCGGACTCCGGCCGCGGCGGCGAGAGGCTCAACGAGCGTGTTGGCCGGAGTCTTCTTGGCGCGGCGGATCTCCAATAGGGGCAGCAACTGGTCGGCCGGAAGGTGGTTGGCGGCGGCGAGCCTGTGGAGGAAGGAGTCCAGGGTCTCGTTGTGAAAGAGGGGGACGGTGCGCGGAAGCGGCTGCCTTGGTGGCACTACTCGTCGCGTTCCCGCAGATGGAGAAGGTCGGGGAGGGCTCTGAGGCGTTCACGGTGCGCCGCGGCGCGGCACATACGAGAACACCACACCGGCTGGCGCCGACTTCCGCGTGAGGGGCTTGTCTTCTGCTGCTGATCCTGCCCGCAGTGTCCGCACTGCCCCCGGGCCCACTGGGCTTCGTAGGAGGCTTGCCTGCAAGGTTCGGAGCACCAGCGAAAAGGGCGGTTGCGTTCGACGGTGGTGCCGCAGTGGGCGCAGGGCGCTCTATGGACGGTGTGCCGGCGGGCGCCCTGAGGCGAGAGCGGGACGCGCTTTCGGCGGGCGATCAGGCGGCAGCGGTCGGAACACCATCGTGCGGGTCGGCCCTTGACTCTCCGGGAGCGCAGGGGCTGGAAACAGTTGCCGCATCGCGTGTCGATCAGTGCTCGTTGCAGGTCAGCAAGGGGGCGTCCCGTGACCGCGGCCACTTTCTCGACGAGGGGCGGGCCGAGGGAGCCCACCGCGCAGAGGTGGAAGCGCAGATCAGCGGGCGGGAGGTGGTTAGCGAGCGCCAGGTGCCGGATGTAGGAGTCGACGGTGTCGTCGTCGGCCGGGCGAACGTAGATCGGCAGGCAGGGAGGAGGGATATCGATCATCGCTGCCTGGTCGGCTTTCGGGCGGGACGAACGGATTCCGCGGCGTGATCCAGGGGGATGGCGTCGAGGCCTTCCTTGGTGACGCGCTCGGTGCCGTTGAGGATCGCGTCGATCGCGGCGCCCCGGATGGCGTGGGACAGGGCTCCGATCATTCCGTCGGTGCGGTTGTGCAGGTAGCGGTCCAGTTTGACCAGGCTGCGCGGTGGATGATCGTGCAGGATCAGGGTCTCTTCCATGGTCGCGATCAGCCCTTTCCATTCGTCGCCGTAGGGGAACGGGCCGGTGGGGACGAGGGTGAAGCGGCCCGCGATCTGAGCGCCTCGCGTGCCGACCAGCAGTTCACTGGTCTCCAGGTCGATTCCGGCGTAGACGAAGGTCGCGGGGATGCGCTCGTTATCTTGAGCCCGCACGAGCGTGTCCTTCATGTGCGTGAAGCACTCTGAAGTTCCCCCAACTCCCGTCGTGGATGCGGTTATCTGCCGCCGTCCAACACGGAAGGCTGGAGATGCGATGCGCGTACAGAGGGTGCTGGCACCCGGGTCGACGACGGAGTCGTGGACGCTGCTGGGGGATGATCTGCGGCCGGTCGATCCGGTCGAGTCGTTCCTGGCCTACTTGACGGCGATCGAGCGGTCGCCGAACACCGTCAAGGCGTACGCCCACGACCTGAAGGACTGGTGGCACTACCTCGACGGCCGTGATCTGGACTGGAAATCAGTGGACTTGGAGGCGGTGGCCTCCTTCGTGGCCTGGCTGCGGTTGCCGCCGCCGGCCCGGAGCGGGGCGGTGGCGGTGCTGCCGACGGTCGAGCACCACTGCACGGCTTCCAGCGTGAACCGCAAACTTGCCGCGGTCAGCACGTTCTACGAGTTCCATGCCCGCAGCGGCGTCGCGGTCGTTGACCTGCTGGTGACGATGCGCCCGGCCGGACCGCATCGATCGGCGGCCACCTCCTACAAGCCGTTCTTGCAGCACATCGCCTCCGGCAAGCCCGAACGGACGAGGACGATCAAGCTCAAGAACGGACGGAAGCACCCCCGCGTCCTGACTGCCGCCCAGGTCCAGAAGATCCTTGACTCCTGCGAACACCTGCGGGACCGCCTGTTGTTCGCTCTGCTGCTGGACACCGGGGTCCGCATCGGTGAGGCCCTCGGTCTGCGGCACGACGACATCGCGATCGCCGAACGGCAGGTGACCGTGGTGCCGCGGCAGAACGACAACCGGGCCCGTGCGAAGGCCGGCCGGTCCCGCAGTATTCCGGCGAGCGCGGAGCTGATGCGTCTGTACTCGGACTACCTGCACCGCGAGTACGGCGCCCTGGACTCCGACTACGTCTTCGTGAACCTCTTCGCCGAACCCCACGGCCACCCCTGGAGTTATCCGGCCGTCTATGACCTGGTCAGACGGCTTCGGAAGACCACCGAGATCGCTTTTGAACCCCACCAATACCGCCACACCTACGCCACCTGGCTGCTTCGCCGCGGGGCCGGGATGGAGACGGTGAAGGAGTGCCTTGGGCACGCATCGATCACCACCACGATCGACACATACGGTCACCTCACCGTCGAGGATGCACGGCGGACGCTGGAGGCCGCAGGCTGGTTCACCGGCCGGGAGGTCCGGCTGTGACCTTCCCCGCCGAGAAGTCACCGGGACGGACGAGGCTGCTTGAGCAGCTGATGGCCGTCGTCCGATCCGAGTTCCGCACCGAGATCTACGTCCCCGCTCCGGACAACCCCGTCTTCATCGCCGACGAGTGCGCGGTCACGGACTGCGACCGGACGGCAGCGTCGGCCAGGCGCGGACTCTGCAACGCCCACGCCATCCGGTTCCGCAAGCGCGGCCGCCCACCGATGACGGACTTCCTCGCCGAACCCGGCCCACCGGTCCGAGGCCGCAGATCGCTGGCCGTCTGTGTCATCGACGGCTGCCACTACGGACGCCGCGCCAAAAACGGCTTGTGCTCCAAGCATCACGACCGTTGGAGCCGGGCCGGCAAGCCCGACCCAGCCACCTGGAATGCCCCTGACCTGGCCCCATGTGACACCACGACGTCCGAGTGCCGTCTGCCGTTCTGCAACCTCTGGGTCGAAAACCCCGTCAAGCTCTTCTGCACGGGACACGATGACCGCTGGCACCGCCACGGCTGTCCCGACCCCGACCACTTCATCGCCGACTGCGAACTGGTCGGAACCGCCAGCATCGATCTGCGCGACCTGGCCCCACAACTGAAACTGGAGATCCAGTACGCGCTGCAATGCCGCCACGACGCGCGCTCCCGCACCGCCGCCCCTCGCCTGGTCATGCCGGCCGTCCGACGCGTCAAGGCACTCGGGGTCACCTCGCTGCTGGACCTGTCGGAACAACAGTGGCGCCAGAAAGTCGGGGCTCAGGCCGACGAGTCGGCCCTGTTCCTCCTCGATGCCCGTGACGGGCTGGAGGCCCTGCGGGACGGGACTGGCTGGGAGATCGAGTACCCCAGGGATGTGTGGCGGCTCCACAAACTGCCCGGCATCACCACCCCGGCCGGACGTCCCTGCCCACGCGCCCGGCTGCGGTTCGACCGCATCCCCCAGTTCTGGCTCCGTGAGCTGGGCAAACGATGGACGAGGCTGCGGCTGACGTCCGGGCTGAGCATCGGTGCGGCCCGCGCCGGGGTCGACGCGCTCATCTGCTTCGGCGGTTTCCTCACGTCCGCCGGCGTCGATGCGCTCGTCGAGGTGAACCGGCCGCTGCTGGAGCGCTACCTCGCCCACGTGATGTCACAGCCCGGCGGGCACGGCATGAAGAAGACGAGGATCGGCGCGCTCAACCTGTTCTTCCAGAACATCCGGCAGTACGGCTGGGAGGACACCCTGTCCGGCACCGCGGCCTTCTACGTCGGCGACGTCCCACCAGTCCCCGAACAAGTCGACCGCCGCCTTGCCGAGTACGTCATGACCCAGATCGAGTCGCCTGGCAACCTGGACCGCTGGCCCGACGCGGCGGGCCGACTGGTCACCCTCATCCTCACCCGCTGCGGACTGCGTATTTCCAGCGCTCTGGCCCTCGACTTCGACTGCTTCCTCCACGACGGCCAGGGCGCCCCCTACTTGCGCTACTTCAACACCAAGATGAGGCGCGAGGCGGCCGTGCCCATCGATGAGGAACTCGAAGCAGCCATCCGCGAGCAACAACGCCGGGTGCTGGACCAGTGGCCGGACGGGACGGCCTGTCTGTTCCCCCGCCAACGCGCCAACGTCTCGGGGAACCTCCCGCTGGCGGACGGCACCTACCGGCGGATGCTCGGTCGCTGGCTGGAGACCTGCGAGATCCGTGACGAACACGGGCGGCCAGTACACCTGACACCCCATCAATGGCGGCATACCTTCGCCTGCCGACTCATCAACCGAGACGTCCCGCAAGAGGTCGTCCGCGTCCTCCTGGACCACGATTCACACAAGATGACCGCGCATTACGCCAAGATCACCGATCAGACAGTGCGGCGGCACTGGGAACAGGCGACCAAGGTCAACATCAAAGGCGAACGCGTGGTCCTCGATCCCGACGGGCCGCTCGGTCAGGCCCAGTGGGCCAAGACGCGTTACGGCATCGCCACCCAGACCCTGCCCAACGGCTACTGCGGGTTGCCCGTTCAGAAGACCTGCCCGCACGCCAATGCCTGCCTGACCTGCCCGGTCTTCCTCACTGGGCCCGAGTTCCTGCCGGAGCTCCGCGAACAGCGCACCCGCACCCTGACGCTGATCGACAACGCCAAGAGCTGCGGTCACGGCCGCATGACCGAAATGAACCAGCAGGTCGCCGACAACCTCGACCGCATGATCGGCGAGATGGAAGACGACCAGGAGACTGAGAATGCCGGCTGACAACTCCCACCTGATCGTCGCCGCGGCCCGTCGGAGAGCCACGGCAACCCGCCGACGCGCGGTCGCCGCCCTGCGGCGGATGGATGCCACCGGCACCGCGATCACCTTCGAGACCGTCGCCCGCGAAGCGGGCGTCTCCCGGTCCTGGCTCTACAACCAGCCGGACCTGAGAGCCGAGATCGAGCGACTTCGCGCCCGCCGCCGGTCGATCCCGGCAGCCCGGCCGGTTCCCGACCGGCAACGAGCCTCCGACGCCTCCCTTCTGCGCCGCTTGGAGGCCGCCACCGAGCGCAACCGACAACTGGAAACCGAGAACCGGGAGTTGCGCGATGCCCTCGCTCTTGCGCTCGGGGAACGACGCACCGCCGACTTGCCAGACCGCCGCGGCGACACGCCGAAGAAGAAGTCTTCCGCCGTTATCGGACCGTGCTGAGGAGACCGTCGAGGACACCGTCCTCCACACGAAACACCAGGTCAGACACCTGCAAGATCAGCGGGCTCAAGATAACGGTCGGAGAAGTACTTCAAGGTGTCGGAGACCTCGGCGCCGGCCTGGGTCCTCTGCGAGATGTTGTGGATCTCGTCGACGACCACGAGACCCGTGCGGGTGTCGGTGCAGACACCCACCACGGCCTCGATGATGTCGGTCATGTTCGACCGGGGACGGACCGGAAGTCCCAGGAACCGGGCGAACTCCGCCGCGACCATGCGTGCGGTCGCTGCAGGCGGAACTGTGATGTAGAGAACCGGAATTCGGTCGGAGATTTGCGGGTGACGGGCCCCGTCGAGAAGTTCGTGAGCGCGGCCGAGTTGGGCGATGGCGCTGGTCTTGCCGGTGCCGGGAAGGCCCGAGACCATCAGCCCGCGGCGGGCGCTGATCGCGTGTCGGTTCAGCAGGACCAGGCGACGGCCGCAGATCCGTGTCTTCTCCACGAACGACGTGGAGACCGTGAGCATCCGGGCGTGATGGTCGAGGCGGTCCTCGTTGTGAAGGTCCCGCTCGGTCGGTGACAGCTGCTTCAACTGTCCTGGGGACAGTCGGCCCGGGGGTGGGGGCGGTCCGTCGACGAACTTCCGCCAGCCGGTCAGGGTGGTCAGCTGCCGGTTTGCCTCGGCGTCGGCCTCCTGCACTGTCGTGGGCCCGGCCGCTGGGCAGGAAAGGGTCATGGTCGCCTCCAGGGGTTGGCGAACGGGTCGAACAGACCCAGCGGGATGACATCGGCGAGCTCGGCGTCCGACTCGTCGTTGCCTTCGGGGTCGTTGGCGGGCGGATCGGGGACCGGGCGGTTGGTCGAGGTGGCCCGGGTGCGAGCGGCGACGCGACGGTCGCGCCGCGAACGCTTGGCCGGAGGGTCCTTCTCCGCAGCGGGACCGTCGTGGGCCCGCCGCAGCAGTGCTCCGGCCGCGTCCGCGATCTGTTCCTCGGTGCCGCCGGGGACCTGGGCGCGAGCGTGGTCCCAGGCCAACTCGCCGAAGGGGACGCCGACGCGGTGCAGGTGCTTCCAGAACACGGTGATCCACCGATCAGCGCGCGAGTCGCGTACCCAGATCCGGGACACGTCGTAGGGGTCGTAGTGGACCTCCCACAGACCCTTCTTCGCTGTCACCCCCGAGCTCTGTCGGCGCAACGGGTTCAACTCCGGGCTGTCGTAGGTGCGGTGCTTGATGCGGATCCCGTAGGCGTTGATCGCCTGCCAGCGCTCGGGCAGCAACTCGACGTAGTCCTCCGCGCCGAGCGGCACTGGCACGTATCCGCAGGATTCAAGCAGCGTCGCGTACTTGTCGTTCGGCGAGAATGCCCGCCCCGGTGCGTCCGGGTCGCGCAGCGAGTCGTGCGGCCTCGTTTGCCAGACGGCAATGATCCACTCGTTGAGAAGGTTCTGAAGCTCAGGCAGCGACCACAGCGGCCCGTCTTCCAGGCCGCGGCCCCGGCGGTCCGTCGTCGAGCCGGTGTATCCCGCGACGAACTGAGCGAACAACGTGGCCACGGAGCCCAGGGTCTTCTCGACCGTGCCCTTGTCGGTCGGCGTCGCCTTGTGCGCCGGCTGCAGGCTGATGCCCAGGTAACGGCAGGACGACCTGAACGCGTGCGAAATGAACACGCTTCCGTGGTCGCAGACGATCGTCTCCGGCACGATCACCGGGCGGGCAGCCGCGTGCTCCAGGCGCTCGTCGATGCTCAGCAGTCGCCGGTGCGGCAACGCTGACCGGGACATCCGCAGGGCTTCCGCCCAGCCCGGACGCATCACCTCGGGGGTAACACTGCGAGCCAGCAAGGCGGAGGCGTCCGCGGCCTTCGTGGAGGGCCGCAGCACCGCCGCGGTGATCGACCTGGTGGCAATGTCGACCATGGCCGTCAGCTCGACCTTCTCGGCGACACCGTCATCCAGCCGCACCAGCACGTCCATCGGCGTGGAATCGATCTGCATCAGCTCACCGGGCGCGCTGGCCGGTACTTCGCCGAACGGCCCCGACGGACGTGCCCCGACTGAGCGGCGGGTGCGGGCCGACCCGGTGGCGTGGGTGCCGACGACGAGTTTGTCGAACAGCCGGTAGAGCGTGGCCCGAGACGGCAACTCAACCTCGGCGGCCCCCTCCCGATCGGACAGAATCTGTTGGGTCCGCCATAGAGTGAAGCCGATGGTCCTTGACGACGCGTCGGCGGTCTCGGCGATCGCCTGTCGCATCGCCTCCACCACAGCCGGGTCGACCTGGCCGAAGGCCTGCATCTGCTTGGCCGACCGGCCGTCCGCCAGCCCGACCAGCCCATCCCGCTGGTAACGCTGGCGCCGTTGCTTGATGCCGCTGGCCGACACCTGATGCCCGGCCGCCGTCAGCTCGGCAGCCTTGGCCCGCTCGCGCTGGGCCAGCGAGTGGCGTTTCGGGTCGAGCTCCGGCCGCGGCTTGGTCCCTTCCGGAGCATCGGGCGGCAGACCGTGCAGGACCTCCAGGATGTGCCTCTCCCACCAGCGGGCCTGATCAGCGGCATCCTCGGGGAACTCCGCGATCCGGGAGGTCGGCGGCACCCGCCTCTTGCCGGTCACCGGTCAACTCCGCTGGCCAAGTGCACGATCGTGCGAGGTCTCAGCAACTCGACCGTCATGTCCTCGGCGATCAGCACCTGAAGCCAGAGGAGGTGAAACAACACCGGCAGCGTCGACAGCCGATCCCCTGCCGCATCAGCCCCCGTCATCAGCGGCCCCGGGTTTGAGAAGACCTCCCGGAGCCTGGTCGCGGCCGGGTCGTGCAGACACCGCGGGTGCCGGTAGCGCGACAGCCACCGGATATTCGCCAGCAGCACCGCGTCCGGTATCCCCGACCGGTCGAACCTCCACCCGGCCTGGGCGCAGACCAGGCGCGTCACCTCGAATGCTTCGGCGTCCTTCGGCTCGATCCGCTCGTCCGCGCGGACATCGACGACCACGGCGGAGCCGTCCGCGCGGCGGATGAAGTAGTCCGGGGCGTGCCGACGCTCTCGCTCGCCGTCATGCCAGTGCAGCCAGAACGGCTGCGAGCTGATCCCCACCACGCTCGGATCGAAGTCCATGAGCAGCAGCCGGTCCCGCTCCAGCCACGACTCGAAGCCGACGTGCCGCCCGGTCGTCGCTGCCCAGTACCAGCCTGGGAAATGACGCTCACCGCGCGACCAGCGGAACGTACGTACCGGATCGACATCCTCGAACCGGCCCGTCACACAGTCCCGCAGCGGACGCCGACGGCGTCCGTGCGCTACGTCCACGTACGACAACTCGACGCACGGCCCCGCCTGATCCACCCCAGCCGGTACAGCCATCCAGCACCCCCAGCGCCCTCAACCGCGCGACTAGGTTCGCTGAGACAGAAGCCCGAACGACTTGGTTCGCTGAGAAAACGACTCGATTGAGTGAGACAGGACAGGCGTTGACGGAAGAAGAGGCTTGCTGGGCGAACGGTTCCGATATATCGTTGACGCATCGCGACTGATCAACGACAAGACGGTTGATCGATGACATCAAGGAGTGATGGCGATGCGTAAGCACGGACATGAACACGAGCACGAGCACGGGCGTGGCCACTGCGGCCCCGGTCATGAGGGCCGGGGCGGTTTCGAGGGGCGGCGCGCGGCGTTCGGTCCCTTCGGCCCTGGCTTCGGCGGTCCCGGCGGCCCTTGGGGCGGCGGGCGCGGCGGCAGGGGCGGTCCCCGGGGCAGGGCGCGACGCGGTGATGTACGTGCGTCGATCCTGGCCCTTCTGAAGGACCGGCCGATGCACGGCTACGAGATGATCCAGGAGATCGCCGAGCGCAGCGGCGGGGCGTGGAAGCCCAGCCCCGGTTCGGTCTACCCCACCCTCCAGCTCCTGGAGGACGAGGGCCTGATCAGCAGCGCGAGCGAGGGCGGCAAGAAGCTCTTCTCGCTCACCGACGCTGGGCGCGAGGCGGCCGACGAGGGGCCCGAAGCGCCCTGGGAAGAGGCCGGGCGCGGGGTCGACTGGGAGACGCTGAACGAGATCCGGCAGGCCGGCTTCGGTCTGATGGAGGCGTTCGGCCAGGTCTGGAAGACCGGCAGCAAGGAGCAGCGCGAGAAGGCGGTCACGGTGATCAACGACGCCCGTAAGAAGCTGTATCTGATCCTCGCCGATGAGGACTGAGGCGGTAAGGGTCAGCGACCCCTACAGCCGGTGAGGCGCCCCGCATGCGATGTGCGGGGCGCCTCCTTGTGCGTACGGAGCTGTGTACGAGTCAGGTCACCAGGCCGCCCAGTTTGCGCAGCGACTCGGTCAGTGCCGCCGTCGCCGAGTCCTTGAGCTTGCCCGCCATCAGGGAGACCGCCGCGCCCGTGAACTCCCCGTCGATGCGCACCGTGGTCGCGTCCCCGTCGGGGGTGAGGCTGTAGCGGGTGCCGACGTTCACGCCCATCGGGCCCTTGCCGCGGATGGCCAGGGTGCGGGCGCTCTCCAACTCCTCGATCGTCCAGGCGACCTCGGCCGGGAAGCCCATCAGTTTCATGTTCTCCGCGAAGGTGCCGCCGACCTCCAGCGTGGTGGGGCCGCCCTTGGGGAAGCTGGTGTGGGTGGCGTTCCATTCGCCGTACGAGGAGAAGTCGGTGAGTTGGGCCCAGACCTTCTCCGCGGGCGCCTCGATCCGTGCTTCCGCGCTGACTTCGGCCATGCGACGACCCCTTCTCGGTGGGCGCTGCGGCGGGGGCGCAGCTGCGGTGTCGCGGAACGTAGCCGCAGGGTCTCGAACATTCAATACTGATGAACCGTCAGATCCATGGCGAGGCCGCCGATGCCGCCGGTGTGCGGGTCGGGTACTGTGGCCGTCTCCTGCGAACGACGCAGTGGAGACGGAACGAGGGGGTGAGACCCATTACCGCAGTAGCAGGTCGGGTGCTCCCCTCTCGCGATCGCGCGGTTCACCCGGCATAGGTGACCGAGGGAGCCCCACAGGCATCCCGAAAGGTTCTTTCATGTCGGCTTCACCGTCATCACCCGCGTCACCGTCCCTGTCCTCCCTCACCCCGGCCGCCGTCGTCACCACGCTGCGCGCCGCCGGCTGTGTCTTCGCCGAGGACGAGGCGGAGTTGCTCATCTCCGCGGCTCACGACCCCGCCGAACTCGCCGCCATGGTGGAGCGGCGCGTCATCGGCCTTCCCCTCGAACACGTCCTGGGCTGGGCGGAGTTCTGCGGTCTGCGGATCGCCGTGGACGCCGGGGTCTTCGTGCCGCGACGGCGCACCGAGTTTCTTGTCAGGCAGGCCGCCGAGCCGGCGGATCCCGGAGCGGTCGTCGTCGACCTGTGCTGCGGATCGGGCGCGCTGGGGGCGGCGTTGGGCGCCGCCGTCGAAGACGTCGAGCTGTACGCCGCCGACATCGACCCCGCCGCGGTGCGGTGCGCCCGGCGCAACATCGCCGGCATAGGGGGAGAGGTCTACGAGGGCGATCTCTACGCACCGCTGCCGGTGGCCCTCCGCGGCCGTGTCGACGTCCTGCTGGCCAACGTCCCCTACGTGCCCACCGAAGAGGTCGGCCTGCTCCCGCCGGAAGCCCGGATCCACGAGGCGCGGGTGGCGCTCGACGGCGGCGCCGACGGGCTCGACGTGCTGCGCCGGGTGACCGCGGACGCCGCGCGCTGGCTGGCCCCCGGCGGCCGGCTGCTGTTCGAGACGAGCGAGCGGCAGGTGCCGTACGCGCTCGAAGCGGTCGCCGACGGCGGTCTCGTGCCGCGGTCGGTGAGCGACGACGAGCTGTACGCGACGGTCATCATCGGGACGCGGCAGGCGTAGCCCGGAGGCGTGGCCCGCGCTCAGCCGACCTTGCGGATCACCGCCGCGTCGAACAGGTCGCAGGCCCGGGGGAGTCGGCTCTCGTCATGGCAGTGCCAGGCCTCCCAGAACAGATCGGCGGGCAGTGCGTCATCCGGGGCGTAGACCCGGTACACGTACTGCCTGCCGTCGATCGCGGGCAGCGCGACCATCCAGCACCTGCTCTCCATGCCTGCAAGACGATCGACGGGGCCGCGATGGTTGCGGCGCACATCAAGGCGGCGCGCGCCCTTCGGTGGAAGAACGGTCAGATCTCATCCGTAAGGAGGAGAACCCACCCAGTCGCACCCAACCTGTGTCGGACGCGAAGATGCTTCCCACCGCCGATGACTTCGCCTGCGGGGACTGATGGGGTGGGAGATGTGCAAAGCCGTACATCGCAGGGCGCCGAGCCCGGCCCGACCCGCGCAGACATCGAATCCCGGCTCAGCGTCGCGCTGGCGTCGGTGGTGGCCGGTGCGCGCCGACGCGCGGTGCGCGACGGGGACCGGCAGATCGACACCGCGCACCTGCTGCACTCGCTCCTGGAGGCCGACCCCGATGTGCGGGCGGTCATCGACGACGGCGCCCAGGTGGTGCGGCTCCTCGGCTATCTCGTGCAGCGCAGCATCGGGTACGGACTGCAGTGGCAGGGCACGGTGGAGGACTCCGGGGCCGTGCCGACGGTGACCCCGGCCAAGGAGACGGTCTTGTCGCCGTCGGCGGCCACCGCCATGGAGGCGGCCATCGCGCGGGCGGCCCTGCGCGGCGAGCCGCGTGCCGTCGGCGTGGACCTCATGGCGGCCCTGGTCGCCGATCCGGACTGCCGCGCGGTCGACGTCCTGGGACGGGCCGGCGCCGACGCGAAGGCGCTGCTGCGGCGGATCGAGGCGGCCGCCGAGGCGGAGGCGGCGGCCGCCGAGACGTCCGCCGATTGAGACAGGGCCTATCGAGGATGACGCTCATGACACGTCCTGTCATGATGTGCCGGTGCAAGCGTCTCAGGGGAATCAGTCAGGCTCGCGGCAGGGCCAGGGAAGAGGCGTCGGCCTGGGGCTCGCCCTCGGGTCGGCGATCGCCTTCGGCGGCTCGGGCGTCGCGGCCAAGCCGCTGATCGAGGCGGGCCTTGACCCGCTGCATGTGGTGTGGCTGCGGGTGGCCGGTGCCGCCCTGGTGATGCTGCCCGTCGCCTGGCGCCACCGCGGGCTGCTCCTTCGCAGGCCCGCGCTGCTCCTCGGCTTCGGCCTGCTCGCCGTGGCCGGCGTCCAGGCCTGCTACTTCGCGGCGATCTCCCGCATCCCCGTCGGCGTCGCGCTCCTGGTCGAGTACCTGGCGCCCGCGCTCGTCCTCGGCTGGGTGCGGTTCGTGCAGCGGCGGCCCGTGACGCGCGCGGCCGCCGTCGGTGTGGTGCTCGCGGTCGGCGGGCTCGCCTGTGTCGTCGAGGTGTGGGCCGGGCTCAGTTTCGACGCGGTGGGGCTGCTGCTCGCGCTGGGTGCCGCCTGCTGTCAGGTCGGCTACTTCGTCCTGTCCGACCAGGGCAGCGACGCGGGGGACGAGGCCCCTGATCCGCTCGGCGTCATCGCGTACGGACTGCTCATCGGCGCCGTCGTGCTCACCGTGGTGGCCCGGCCGTGGGGCATGGACTGGTCGGTGCTCGCGGGCAGCGCCGACATGGACGGCTCCTCGGTCCCCGCGTGGGCCCTGATCGGCTGGATCGTGCTGGTCGCGACCGTCATCGCGTACGTCACCGGGGTGCTGTCCGTGCGTCGGCTCTCCCCGCAGGTGGCCGGAGTCGTGGCCTGCCTGGAGGCGGTCATCGCGACCGTCCTCGCCTGGGTCATGCTGGGCGAGCATCTGTCGGCGCCGCAGATCATCGGGGGTGCCGTGGTGCTCGCGGGGGCGTTCATCGCCCAGTCGTCCGCGCCCGCCAAGCCCCGGAGGGAGCCTGCCGCGGGCGGGGTGCCCGAGCCCGAGCCCGAGCCCGAGTCGGAAAAGAGCTTGTCGTCCACCAGCGACGCCTCTTAGGGTGATGATCATGCATTCGCGCGCGCTCGTTCTTCCGCCCCCCGCCGCCTAGGCGCGGGCACCTCCTGCATCACACCCGGCGGGTCGCCGGGTGCAACGACGCTGCCCGCAGACGGATCCCAGGGACCGAATTTCTTTCTGCGGAGAACTCAACGTGTCGAGTGCTGTTTCAGGCCTGTCCGTCGGACGAGGCCTTTTCTATCTGATCGTCGCCGGTACGGCGTGGGGCACCGCCGGTGCCGCCGCCGCGCTGGTCTTCGAGGTCAGTGACATGGGGCCGGTGAGCCTGTCCTTCTGGCGCTGCGTGGGCGGCTTCGCCCTGATGTTCGTGGCCCGTCTCGTGCGGCCGCGCCGACGGTCCGCGTCCGCGTCCGCCGCCGTGCCGCTGCGCCGCAGGCTGTCGCGGATCGTGGTGACCGGGGTGGCCCTCGCCGTGTTCCAGACCGCCTACTTCGCGTCCGTTCAGTCGACCGGTCTCGCGGTCGGCACGGTCGTCGCGATGGGCTCGGGCCCCGTGCTCATCGCGCTCGGGGCGCGGCTCACCATGGGTGAGCGGCTCGGGCGCGGCGGGGTCGTCGCCGTGGCAGGGGCGCTCGCCGGTCTGGTGGTGCTCGTCCTCGGCGGTGGCGGGGCCAGTGTGCGGACGCCGGGTGTCGTGTGGGGGCTCGTCTCGGCGGCCGCGTACGCCGCGATGACGCTCCTGACGCGGTGGTGGGGGCGGGACGGCGGCGCCGACTCGTCCGACACGACCGTCTGGTCGTTCGCCGTGGTCGCCGTCTGCCTGCTGCCGCTCGCCGCGGTGGAGGGCCTGGTGCCGCACACCGCCGACCCCGCGCGCATGGGCCTCTATGTGCTCTACATCGCCGCGATCCCGACGGCGGTCGCCTACGCCCTGTACTTCGCGGGTGCCGCGGTCGTACGGTCCGCGACCGTCTCCGTGATCACGCTGCTCGAGCCGTTGAGCGCCGCGGTGATCGCGGTCGTCCTGCTCGGCGAGGAGCTGACCCTGCCGATCGTCGTCGGCACGCTCCTCATGCTGGCCTCGGTCACCGGGCTCGCGGTCGCGGAGACGCGGGGTGCGGTGGCGGCGCGGCGGGAGACGGGTCTGGTGTCGGAACCGGCCTGAGCGCGGCGAGGGGCGCGGCCGGTGTGGCCGCGCCCCTCGGGAGCCGGGTCCTCCTGGACGGACGGGGTGTCCGGCCGCGTCTGTCAGAGCTCGATCAGGTAGTCGGGGACGGAGATGCCGGGGGCCAGGTCGTCCGCCGGGATGAGGGGGTCGTGGCCCTTGCGCAGCGGGACCACGCCCGTCCAGTACGGGAGGTCGAGGTCCTCGGGCTCGTCGTTCGGGCCGCCGGTGCGCACCTTGGCGGACACCTCGGTGAGGTCGAGGCGGAGCACGGCGGTGGCCGCGAGCTCCTTGCCGTTCGCGGGGCGGGAGTCGGCCGAGCGGCCCGGCACGACATGGTCGACGAGCGCGTCGAGCGCGGTGCGCTTCTCCTCGGGGTCCGTGACCGGGTACGCCGTGCCGTGGACCACCACGGAGCGGTAGTTGATCGAGTGGTGGAAGGCCGAGCGGGCCAGGACGAGGCCGTCGACGTGGGTGACCGTCAGGCACACCTGGAGCCCCGGGTCGTCCTGTGGCGCGGCACCGGCCATCCGCAGCGGCCGCGAGCCCGTCGAGCCGTGTACGTACAGGGTCTCGTCCACCCGGCCGTACAGCGTCGGCAGGACCACGGGGGCGCCGTCGCGCACGAAGCCGAGGTGGCAGACGTAGGCCTCGTCGAGTATCGCGTGCACCGAGGCGTGGTCGTACGCGGCACGCTCCCGGGCGCGGGTGGGGACGGTGCGGTCGGTCGGCGCGTACGAGGCGGTGTCGGTGGCGGTCTCGATGCCGGGCTCGGATGCGACGCTCATGTTGCCTACTCCATTGCACTAGTGCATAATCTGCTTTGTGCTAGGAGAGTATCGGATCGAAGGCCGGCGCGCAGCCGAGATCGCGGCCGACGTGGAGCGCGCGGTGGGTGACGGCGGCCTGGAGCCGGGTCAACTGCTGCCGCCGATGAGGGAGTTGGCCGAGCGGCTCGGGGTGAATCCCAATACGGTGGCCGCCGCCTACCGCACGCTGCGGGAACGGGGCGTCATCGAGACGGCTGGACGGCGCGGCAGCCGCGTACGCCCGAAACCCGCGACGACGGTGCGCGAGCTGATCCGGGTGGACGTGCCGCCGGGTGTGCGCGACGTCTCCAACGGCAACCCGGACACGGAGCTGCTGCCCCCGCTCGCCGAGGTGTTCGCGGTCGCGGCGGCGGAGGGCGACCGGCGTCCCGTGCTCTACGGCGAGGCGGCCGTGGACCCGGACATGGAGCGCCACGCACGCGTGGCCTTCGCCGAGGACGGGGTGCCCGGCGGTCCTGTCGCCGTCACCTCCGGGTCGCTCGACGCCATCGAGCGGGTGCTCGCGGCGCATCTCAAGCCCGGCGACGCCGTGGCGGTCGAGGACCCGGGGTGGGGGAGCCTGCTGGATCTGGTGCCGGTGCTCGGGCTGCGTACGGTCCCTGTAGGGGTCGACGACGAGGGGCCACTGCCTGCCGATGTGGAGCAGTCGCTGCGCGGCGGCGCCCGCGCGCTCATCGTCACCGACCGCGCCCAGAACCCCACCGGTGCCGCGATCAGCGCCCCACGCGCGCGTGCCCTGCGCGATGTCCTTGCAGCGCACAAGGACGTGCTCCTCATCGAGGACGACCACGGCCACGCCATCGTCGACCTGCCGCTGCACCCGCTGGCGGGCGTGACCCGCAGCTGGGCCTTCGTCCGCTCCACGGCCAAGGCGTACGGCCCCGACCTGCGCCTCGCCCTGCTCACCGGCGACCCCGTGACCGTCGACCGCGTCCAGGGGCGGCAGCGGCTCGGCCCCGGCTGGGTGAGCCATCTGTCGCAGCGGGCCGTGGTGCGGCTGTGGGAGGACGGGGTGGTGGACGCCGCCGAGGTGGCGGCGTCGTACGGAAGGCGGCGCGACGCGCTGATCGCCGCGCTCGCCGAGCGGGGTGTGGCGGCGCACGGGCGCAGCGGCATGAACGTCTGGGTGCCCGTGCCGGACGAGACCGGCGCGGTCGCCAGGCTGCTGCACGCGGGGTGGGCCGTCGCCCCGGGGGCGCGGTTCCGGATGAGCGCGCGGCCCGGGGTGCGGATCACGGTCTCGACGCTCGGCGACGCGGACATCGAGACGGTGGCGGACGCCGTCGCATCCGCCGTCGGGCCCGCGCCCGCACGGCGTTATGAGTGACGCGGCGTCACGACTGACCTGGCCGCCGCCGGTCCCTCGGCCGGGACTGGGTGAGGGCCGCGCCCGCCAGGACGATCACCGCGCCGACCGGCGTCGACCAGCTCAGGGACTCGCCGAGCACGGCGACGCCCGCGGCGGTGGCGATGACCGGGATGAAGTAGGTGACCATCTGGGCGGTCGTCGGACCGACTTCGGCGACCAGGCCGTACTGGATCAGGAAGGCGAGCCCGGTGCCCAGCGCGCCCAGAGCCACGATCGCCAGGAGCGGCACGGCGGGGAAGTGCGTGGGGAAGGACGTGAACAGCGGGGTGGCCACGGCCAGTTCGACGGTCGCGACCAGCAACTGCGCGCCGGACAGCGAGAGGTTGGAGTGGCCGGACCCGGCCAGCGTGCGCCGCACGTAGATCCAGCCGATCGGGTAGCTGAGCGAGGCGAGCAGCGCCATCGCCGTGCCGCCGAAGTCCAGGCCGCTGAAGCCCTGCCAGGCGCCGAGCACCGTCAGTACGCCGAAGAAGCCGATGCCCAGGCCCGCGACCCTGCGCCGTGTCGGGCGGTCCTCGGAGAGCGCGACCAGGGAGAGCGCCATGCCCCACAGGGGCGAGGTCGCGTTGCAGATGCCGGCCAGCGTGGAGGGGATGGTCAGCTCCGCGTACGCGAACAGCGAGAACGGCAGGGCGTTGAGCAGGAACGCCGAGACCGCGAGATGTCCCCAGGTCCGGGCCCCGCGCGGCAGCCGCTCACGCTTCACCACGAGCACCGCCGCCACGACGGCTGTGCCGAACACCAGCCGCCCCAGGGTGACTTGGAACGGCGCGTACCCCTCCGTGCCGACCTTGATGAGCAGGAAGCTGAAGCCCCAGATCAGCGAGAGTACGCCGAAGCGCACATGCCGGCCGAGGGCGCGGCGGCGCTGCGGCGGGGCGGGGGAGTGGGCCGACGGTGCGGCCGGGACAGGAGTGGTGGTGACGCTCATGTACGCCACGATGGAGCAGTCCATCTCGTAGCACAAGCGAGATAAAATGCCGGGTATCACGTAGCATCGCTTACATGTTGAATCTGGAGCGGCTGCGCACCCTCGACGCGCTCGCCCGGCACGGCTCGGTCAGCGGAGCCGCGGCGGGGCTGCACGTCACCACGTCGGCCGTCTCGCAGCAGATGACCAAGCTGGAGCGCGAGGTGGGCCAGCAACTGCTCGCCAAGAACGGCCGGGGTGTGCGCCTCACCGACGCCGGACGACTGCTCGCCGACCATGCCGCGCGCATCCTCTCCCAGGTCGAGCTCGCCCAGTCAGACCTGGAGGAGCAGCGCGGCAAGGCCGTCGGCGAGCTGCGCATCGCCGCGTTCCCCACCGCGATGCGCGGACTGCTGCCCGCCACGCTCTCCGTGCTGCGTACCGATCACCCCGGACTGCGCGTCAGCTCCCAGGAGTTGGAGCCGCAGCCGGGAGTCGCCGCCGTGGTGCGCGGCGACATCGACATGGCGGTCGTCCTCGACTGGTACAACAAGCCGCTGCCGATGCCCGAAGGTCTGGTCAAGGCACCCCTCCTGGACGACCCCGCCGATGTCGCGATGCCGGCCGCGCATCCGCTCGCCGACCGCGCCGAAGTGGACCTCGACGAATTCGCGGACGACGAGTGGATCACCTGGGCGGAGGGGGAGTTCTGCCACGAGTGGCTGATGTTCACCCTGCGCGCCAAGGGCATCGAGCCGCGCATCGCGCACCGCGCGGAGGAGCATCACACCCAGCTCGCCCTGGTGGCCGCGGGCCTCGGCGTCTGCGTGGCACCCCAGTTGGGACGCGACCCGATGCCGGCCGGGATCAAGGCGGTCCCGGTGCGCCATCGCGTACGGCGTCATGTGTACGTGGTGTGGCGCACGGACGCGGACCGGCGGCCGTCGATCAGGGCGGCGGTGGAGGCGCTGCAGGGGGTGGGGGCGGGGTTGCGGTGAGGGGCGTTCCCCCGAGGCCTAGAGCTCTGCCAGCTTCCGGAAGTCCCAAGAGGAGATGGCGTCCGGCGTGAGCCGGATCCACGCGTGCTTCCCGTCGTACGGCATCGAGTCCATCCCGAAGTACTTCTGGGCGAACAGCCGCTCGGGGACGTCGAGTTCGGGGCACGGCTCGCCCGTGCGCGGTGCCTCGCCGACGAAGACCGCCGCCCCGGAGAGCTCCGCGCCCCGCAGTTCCGCGTACTCCTCGCCCGTGTCGATCACCACGGCGATCCGCTGATCGCCTCGCAGGTCCGCCCAGCGCTTGCTGCGGGTGATCGAGAACAGCCACAGGGACGTGCCGTCCCACGCGAACCAGAGGGCGCTGACGTGCGGGGCGCCGTCGCGGGACACGGTCGCGACCCGGCAGGTGCGTTCCGTCGAGAGGAACGCGTCGAGCTCGCCCGGCGACATCATGATCCTGCGGCCCCGGCGCTGTGTGACGGCCATGCGTCCTCCGTACATCCGTAGCTGATGGCATCTCTTGGCTGATGGTGCGTCAGGAAAGAAGGATGCGGTGTCTTCCGTCGTGACGCAATGGCGGCTAGCCTCCGCGACGCATCCCGGACAGCGACAGAGCGACAGGCAGAGCGACAGGCAGAGCGACAGACCGAGCGACAGAGCGACAGACAGAGCGACAGAGCGACAGGGGGAGCCATGCCGTCGTACGAACAGCTCAGGGAACTCCTCGACCCCGCCACCACCGTCCTGATGACCGTCGAGTGCCAGCAGGGCGTCGTAGGGCCGGAGAGCGCGCTGCCCGAACTCGCCGAGCAGGCAAGGGAGTCGGGCGCCCTCGGCAATGTCGCCCGGCTCGTCTCCGCGGCCCACCAGGCCGGGACCCAGGTCCTGCACGCCGTCGCCGAGCGGCGCCCCGACGGGCGGGGCGCCAACCATAACGCGCGGCTCTTCCGTGCCGCCGGACGGCTGCCCGTGCAGCAGCTCTCCGGGACCAAGGCCGTGCGGATCGCGCCCCCCATCGAGGTGTCCGAAGAGGACTTCGTCGTACGGCGGTTGCACGGACTCTCGCCCCTCGCGGGCACGGGTGTCGACCCGCTGCTGCGCAACCTGGGGTGCCGCACGCTCCTGGTGACCGGAGTCTCGGCGAACGTCGCGATCCCGAACGCCGTCTTCGACGCCGTGAACCTCGGATACACCGCCGTCGTGCCCGCCGACGCCATCGCGGGCGCCCCCGCCGACTACACCCCCGCGATGATCCGCAACACGCTCGCCCTGGTCGCCACCGTCACCACCACCGATGATGTCCTCGGCGTGTGGAAGCGTTCGCGGCCCCACGCTTGACAGGTGACGGCTTTGACAGGTGACGGCCGCGAGTCCGTAATGGAGCGCGTGCCGCGTGGCACCGGCCAAAGAGCAGTGGGCAGGCCGGATGCCGGGCGAGCGCCTTCACTCAGGGACGTGTCATGAGTTCGTACTCCGCATCCCGTATCTGACGTACTGATCTCTTTCTCTTCTTCCTCGTCCTGCGCGGACTCACCTTCTTGCCCGGAGAGCCACAGCCGCATGCCCACATCGTTCAACCAGTCCGTCATCGAAGAGTTCCGAGCCAACGCGGGGAAGGTCGGCGGCCCCTTCGAAGGCGGCGATCTCCTCCTGCTCACCACCACCGGTGCCAAGTCAGGAAAGCGGACCACCGCCACGCCGTGATCAGCTCTTCCGGCGCATCGCCGAAGCCGTGCCCGGATACGCCGACTACCAGGAGCGGACCTCCAGGATCCTGCCGGTCGTGGCCCTGGAGCGCTCCGAACCCGCCCCGGGCGAAGGGCCCCGCGAGGTCACGAGCCTCGCCGACAAGATGCTGGAGATCCACACCTGGCTGCGTCATCAACTGCGGTACGTGAGGACGAACTGGTCGCCCTGATCGCCGACATCCCGTGGCCGCCGGTGCCGCCCGCCTCCTAGACCTAGGCCAGCGACTTTGTCCTAGGTCAGCATGATGGAGCCCCCGTCCACGCTGATCTCGGCTGGGGGCAGCGGGGCGGGCGCGGGCGATGCCTTCACGCTGCCGTCGGTGATGTCGAACTTGCTGCCGTGACAAGGGCAGTTGATGGTTCCGCCCTCGACGCTCGTCACCGGGCACTGCTTGTGGGTGCAGCGGTTCGAGAAGGCCTTGAACTCGCCCTTCGTCGGCTGGGTCACCACCACCCCCTCGGCCTTGAAGATCTTGCCGCCGCCCACGGGGATCTCCGACGTCTTGGCGAGCACGGCACCGCCGGCGCCACCGGACGACCCCGCACCGTCCGGGGACTTCTTCTCGGCCGGTGCGGAGTCGTCGTAGCCGTACTGATCGGATCCGTCGTCGCCGTCGCTACAGGCGGTGAGCGCGACGGCCAGACTGACGACGCCGGCCGCGGCGACGACGGAACGGCGGGAGGGTGCGGGCAGGGAGTCCTTGGAAACGTTCATGCCTGGTGGTACGCGGCGGCGCCCCGCTGTGTTCAAACGCTCAAGCGCTTCTTGCGCGAGTAAGGGGCCATGCTCTCGCGCTCTGCCGACTGAAATCTGTTCCCCTCTTCTATGCTGCGGGTCTTCTATGCTGCGGGTTCGATGTTGATGCAGTTGAACGTTTCGTCTCCGGCGCCAGTGTCGTTGGCGAGTGTCACCGTCAACCGGTAGGCACCTGCGGCGAAGGGCCCTACGGTCGGGCCCTGTAGCGGACCGGCTTCGCCGGTCGCCAGCGCCGGCTCGTCGAAGGTTTCATCGAAGACCACTGGGTGTTCCGCATCGTCACTGCCGGGACAGCCTTCTGGGATTCTCGTGATCACGAGTCGGTCTGTGAAGGCCTCGACGTCGGCATCGCTGCGGTTGACCGCACTCCACTGGACTTGGAACGAATCGGTTTCCCTGATGATTGCCGCGCTCGGAACGATTGGCTTCTCAGGGTTCGTGAAGAGGATATCGGGCATGGGCTAATCCTCCTTTGTGGACGCGGCCGTCTCCTAGTTCTTGGGAGTAAGCACCGCATACGTGACGTTCGTCCCGTCGTCCATGGTGCCTCTGAAGAATTGCTCGTTCAGCAGGGGTGAGGTGGTGAGTACCGAGGCCAGTACGCCGGCAGCCGCAGCGAGGAAACCCACGGTCTTGGGTGCTCCGCCAATGAGCGCCTCTTCGATTCGTTTCATGCCGGCCTCGGTGAGGATCTCGCCCATCAGGTCGATGACTTCACTTGGCGGGTCGGGTGGACCGTTGTAGATCTCCACGTAGTAGCCGCTTTCCTGACGTGCGCCGACTGTGACCCGGGCATCGTCTCGAACTGCCTTGCCTTGCGGCGCCTCTGAGGGAATCGGGATCAAGGTGCCGTCGGGTGCGGATTCGAATCGGGTCGTGTTGTCGCTTGCCGGATTAGGAAGTGTGTCTGCCATGTCAACCCCTATGTCGGAGGACCCACATTCGTTGGGGCCCCTGGTGAATAACTCATCTGGCGCCAACCGCTCAACGAACTCAGGCGCCGCCGACAGGGGGTGAGCCGTCCTGGTTGAAGGTGACCGGTGTGACCGTGCCGGAGTTGGCCGTGTCCTGGAACATTCGGTAGAGGTCCACGCCCTGGTACGTGCCGTTGGGCGCGCCGCCGATGATCTCGACCAGCGCCAGGTGCAGATGCGAGTCGATGCCCGCGAACTCGTGGACGTGGCCCAGCACATCCCCGCGGGAGACCTGTGTGCCGACGCCCAGCCCGCCCGGCACGTTGGTGAGGTGGGTGTAGAAGCCGCCCATCTCGTCGTTGGGGGAGCGCATGAAAAGCTGCGCGCCGTAGACCTTGCCGCTGTCGGTGCCCGGGTCGTGCGGGCTGTACTTGGTGATGTGGGCGTCGAAGGCGGCGTGCACCTGCGTGCCCGCCGGGGCGCCGAGATCCATGCCGTACTGGATGTACCAGTGGGGCGACTGGTGGCCCCCTGTGCCGGGTCCGCCCAGGCCGACGGTGAAGCCACTGGGGAACGGGTTCGACATGTCGATGGTGAATGCGGACATCTGTCCTGCCTCCCTGTTCGAGCCACCTGCCCAACCACAATCCAGTCTTCCGTCCCGCCTGGTCGATGGCGACTGCAATCACCCTTCGGGAAAAGAGAGTTGTGGAATGCGAAACGAATTCTGCGATGGCTGCCCAAGGGCGTCGCACCTATACTGGAGCCGTTACCGCCCGATCCGAATTCTCCGCGATCCGGCGGCGGTGAGGCGCAACTGTCTTGCACGCCCACAACTGTCTTGCACGCCCACAACTATCTTGCACGCCGTCGAAACAAGACCGTCCTCGAGGTGATGAAGGTGAACGAGGACAGTGCCTCCAATGACGACCTCTGGCCTCGATCCGCGACTAGGTCATGACGGTGGACGGCGCCTGGACGTGCGACCGGTGCGGAGCCGAGGCACCGCCCGACGCCCAGCGCTGTCGCAACTGCGGTGCCTGGCTCCCGGCTTACGACGAGGGCCAGGACACGGTGACGCGAGGGTGGCGGCGCCACTGGCCCGGGGCCGTGTTCGCGCGGCCGAAGCCACCGCCGCCCCCGCTCCCCGTCGGCACCCTCCATGGCAGCGGCAGCGTCGAGGGCGTGGCGTGCAACGTGCAGGTGCGCACTGAGGTGCGTGGCAGCGGGGGCAACACCGGCACGGTCATCGTCTGCAACTTCCGTGTGGAGGTGTACGACCGCCGAGGCCGCCCCGTGGGACTGGTCCCGGTGGAGATGCGCGGCGACTCCTTCGACGGCGCCGTCAACGACGGGGACCGGGTGCGCGTCGAGGGCAAGGCCAGACGCGGCACGCTGCGGGTCAAGCGGCTGTACAACCTGACCACCGGCGCCGAGGTGTCGACCGGCGGCACGCACTGGGGCGTGGCCCTGCTCGTCCTCCTGGTCTTCACCGCCTGCATGATCTTCATCTTCTTCTTCGCCGGACGTTGAATCCTCTTCGCCGGACTCCGACCGGCCCGCCCCGCCGGCCTACCGCCGATGCCGAAGCGGCACCCGTAGGTCGACCAGTTCGAAACCGTCGCCGCGTGGATCGACATAGGCGAGCGGGGCGTAGCGGTAGTGCACCCCGTGGGGGCGGCGCCGCAGCGGCTCGCCCTCGCGGCTGCGGGGCCATTCGACGTCCCCGGTGAGCACCCGGGCCGGGATGAGCCAGTAGTCACCCCGGCGGTAGACGTGGGGCCCGTTGCTGCTCGAGAAGCGGATCTCGATGCCGTCCTCCAGCGGCAGCCACGCGCCCTCCCGTACGGGAAGGGCCGTTCCCCCCTCTCCGCACTCGCTGTCCCAGCGGCGCAGGAAGGGGTGAAGGGACGGGCGCCGGCCGGCGCCCGTGGGTTCGGCGTCGAGCACGACCCCGTATCCGGCGTAGTCGACCTCGCGGACCGTGTACAGCCGTCCGCACCTCGCGTCGGGCCTGTCCGAGGCGGAGCGGCACACCGCAGCGTCGTCGACGATCTCCACCACGTCGCCGATGTCCACACCGAGCTTGTCGTCGCGGCCCAGCGTCTCCAGCTCGACCGTGGCACCGTCGATCTCCCGGACGGGCAGCACGACCGAGCCGTTCTCCCGCGACCACTTGAACGTCGCCATCCCTACCGTGCCGCCCTGGTGCACCTCGACCCGGTACAACTGGTTCTCTGGACCGCGGTAGCCGGAGGACGGGTGCAGCCCGGCGGCGGCCAGTTCCTCGTCGGGGCGCCTGGTCCGGGCGGCGAGCCGACCGCGCGGCTCGAAGTCGCCCCGGATGCGGTCCAGCAGGAGGCGGGGGGCGCTGCGCATGTCCGGCCGCAAGGAGCCGGGCTCCAGCGGGAGCCGGCACACCTGCCAGACCACGCGGGTGCGTGCCGTCGTGTCCGGGCCGCCCGGGCCGAGCGCCACCTCACGGATCCAGGGCGCCTCCACCGCGGTGATCAGGCGCTCCCACACCCGCAGGTACACGAGGAACGGCCCGGACGGCAGCCGGTCGTCCTCCAGGTCGGATGCGAGGTGGCCGTCCGGCTGGTCCCAGTAGTCGGTGCCGTCGCACTCGCAGAGGATGCCGTCGACGTACATCCGGCCCGGTGCCACGCTGAAGGTGTCCCCGTCGAATCCGTCGACCCCGAACCCGCCGAGGGAGTCCTCGTCCTTGTCGGGCGGGTAGGCGGCCGGCCCCAGTAGATCGGCGGCGAGTGTGCGCACGTAGTGCAGGAGGATCGCGGTCTGCTCGTTGATCTCGGCATCGAGCTGGACCCGCCCCTGTTGAGAGAGGACCGAGGAGAAACGCCGGGCGGGATCGTAGGTGACGCGGGAGAAGTCGCCGTGCATGGGGTGCTTCCTGCCTGGGCCGAGGGGAGTGAGGGGAGTGAGGGGAGTGG
>NZ_SRIC01000625.1 GCF_004684775.1 Streptomyces sp. MZ04 | reverse complement strand
CAGCAGTCCCGCCCCGAGCACGAGCACCCCGAGCGAGCCGATCCCATAGGCCCGCACGGCCTCGTACACGAGCACGGTAAGACCGGCCGCGGGCCCGCTGACCTGCAGGCTGCTGCCGGGCATGACCCCGACGACGAGCCCGCCGACGATGCCGGTGATCAGCCCGAGCTCGGCGGGCACACCGGAGGCGACGGCGACACCGACGCAGAGGGGCACAGCGACAAGAAAGACGACGAGTGAAGCGACGAGATCGCTCCGCGAGCAGGCAAACCGCTGTCGAGAAACTCCAGGCACAAACAAGGGACGGCACCTCCGACTGCGTACATACGCACGAACAGACACAAGAGATGCGCGGGCAGCCCGGGGGAGGGGGAACCCCTGAACCTGAATCCCATTGTCACGTAAGCCGCTTCCCCGACGCGACGTTTCCTGCGGAGGCGCAGAGGCACATCCTCCGTCCCCCCAAGAACGCACGCCCCCACCTGTCCCTTATACACATCTCCGAGCCCACGAGACGCTCATGAATCTCGTATGCCGG
>NZ_SRIC01000624.1 GCF_004684775.1 Streptomyces sp. MZ04 | reverse complement strand
GGCGGGGGCCGTCTTCGATCTGCTCGAGAGCGAGGCGGTCGAGGGGGTGGAGCAGGTCAGCGGGGCGCCGGGCGTGCGGACGTACCGGCGTACGCTGCGGCTGCCGTACGGGACCGGGATCGCGGCGGTCGAGGAGCGCGACCACGGGGCCGGGGGCTGGCTCGACACCCGGCTCCACCTGACGGACCTGCGGGATCTCACCACGGCGGTGCAGCGGTTGCGCCGGCTCTTCGACCTGGACGCGGATCCGTACGCCGTGGACGAGCGCCTTGGCTCCGACCCGCGCCTGGCTCCACTGGTCGCGGCGCGCCCCGGCCTGCGCTCGCCCGGGGCGGCGGATCCCGAGGAGCTTGCGGTGCGGGCGTTGGTGGGGCGGGAGGAGGCGGCGCTCCTTGTGCAGCGCCACGGCAAGGCGCTGGACGCGCCGTGCGAGGCGCTGACCCATGTCTTCCCCGAGCCGGGGGCGCTTGCGGGGGAGCCCGGCTCCTTGGGGGTGCTGGCCGCGGCGCTGGCCGACGGCCGGGTCCGGCTGGACGCCGGGGCGGACCGGGATGACGCGGAGGCGTCGCTGCGGGCCCTGCCGGGGGTGGGGG
>NZ_SRIC01000623.1 GCF_004684775.1 Streptomyces sp. MZ04 | reverse complement strand
GATGGGGGTGGCCGGGGCGGTCGTCGTGGCGGGTGCGGGGGCGGTGTACGTGGCTAGGCGCCGCGTCTCCTGAGTCTCCTGAGAGTGCTTCAACTGAGGATGCTTGAATGCCCGGATGACGGAACTGCCTTCAGAACTTCCTGACGGACTGGACGTACTCCGGGTCTTCTGCGGGCCCGACGGTCGGCACGGCAATGAGCTGGGTGTCGTGCGCGACGGGGCGCGCGTGGCCGCTCGCGGTGATCGGCAGGCGGTTGCCGCGAAGCTCGGCTTCAGCGAGACGGTGTTCGTCGATGACCCCGAGCGCGGGGTCATCGACATCTACACCCCCACGCTGCGGCTGCCGTTCGCCGGTCATCCGTGCGTCGGTACGTCCTGGCTCCTTGACGTCCCTGAACTGGTCACGCCCGCAGGGGTGGTGGAGGCCCGCCAGGACGGGGAGTTCAACTGGATCGCGGCGCGGGCGGAGTGGGCGCCGGGGCGGACGCTGCGTTCGTACGGGACCCCGGCGGAGGTGGACGCCCTTGCGGTTCCGCCGCCGGGGGAGTGGATCTACGCTGTCTCTTATACACATCTGACGCTGCCGACGAATAGCCATCT
>NZ_SRIC01000622.1 GCF_004684775.1 Streptomyces sp. MZ04 | reverse complement strand
GGGGTGCCTGGTGCGCATGGGTGGGTCAGCCCGGCTCACAGCCCAGTTTTTCGTGGCTCACGCCGTCGAGTTTGGTGGCCCAGGCCGTCCAGTCCTCGTCGTAGTCGTCCGTGCGGATCTCGCGATAGACGCAGCCCGCTCCAGAGCCGTAACTGATGGCGTAGACAGTGCCGTTGACGCGGGACTCGAAGGAGTAGGCGTTGCGCTGTGTGCCGTTCTCGGCCTCCGCGTAGCCCGGCGGGCCGTAGCACCAGGCCTGGCCCATCATTCCGGGCTTGGTCCAGAAGCAGACCTGGCCCGGTGGGGTGGCGGCTCGTGACGTGGGCGGGTCCGCGACGGCCGAGGGTGTGACTGTGGTGAAGAGGGCGGTGAAAGCGGCGGTGACGACGGCGGTGCTGAAGCGCATACGGGTGGCTCCCGGGGGGTGGTCGATGCGGTGTGCATGACCTCAATCCCCACTGTTTGCGCAGGTAAGCGCGGTGTGACGCAGATAGACACTGATAGGTGAATCAGGCAGGGTCAGCGGCCCGAGCCCGGATGCGTCCTGCGGTACCTGCGGTCCCAGCGCTCCTGGCGTTCCTTGCGGAGGCGGTAGTCGCGGTACGTCTTCGGGT
>NZ_SRIC01000621.1 GCF_004684775.1 Streptomyces sp. MZ04 | reverse complement strand
CCGCCGCCCCGACCGCCAGGCTGAAATGGCCCCGCCCATGTCGTTCGAGACGTTCACCGAGCACCTGCTGGCCTGGGCCCAGTGGTGGAACACCGAGCACCGCCCCGCCGAACTGCACGGCGCCACCCCGCTTCAAGCCTGGCAGGCCGATCCGACCCCGCTCAACGACGTCCCCGCCACCGACGTGTGGACGTTCACGCTCGAGGCCGACGGCCGCCCCCGCACCATCACCAGCCACGGCGTCCGCTTCCGCAACCGCGACTACATCGCCGACTGGATGACCGGACAAGCCGGCCTCAACGTCACAGTGCGCTTCATGCCCCATCACGACCACGAGATCGAAGTCTGCACACCCCACGGCCGTCACTTGGGCACCGCCTACCTGGCCGACCAGGCCACCGATGAGCAACTCGCCGCGCTGCGCCGCACCCGTACCCAGCGTGCCCGGCGCCTGCGAGATGAGGCGAAAGCCGCCGAGCAGCTGCGCCACACCCGCTTCGCCCCCATAACCGAACCAGGCCAGGCGCGCCGCCTGGACGTCACGACCGCCACCCAAGCCGCCCGGGAACTCGACCAGCACCAGCACACTGACCTGACCGCCCTGGCGCTGCCCGACCTCATCCCGCC
>NZ_SRIC01000620.1 GCF_004684775.1 Streptomyces sp. MZ04 | reverse complement strand
AGACAGCGCCCGACGCCCGCCCTACTTTCCAGAGTGACCTCGTCCGTGCGGTACAGGGGCCTGAGAGATTCCGGGGAGGAGTTGCTCCTTCGGCGCCTCCGGTGTCTCCACCGGAGAGCTCTCCCGCACGGGGTCAGCAGCCACCGCCAGCCTACCAGCGAGGACCGCGCCCGATCCCTCGAGTGGCCGCCTGCCCCGATGTGCTCTTTCGTAGTGAATACAAGCGAATAAGGATGAGTTACGCGCCATTTCGACAACCTGCGACCAGTTGGAGGGCCCGTGCAGACCGACATCGATCCGCGCAACCTGATCGGCCGCAAGGCGTTCGACCGGAACGGGGCCAAGATCGGCACGATCGACGAGGTCTACCTCGACGACGCCACCGGCACCCCGGAGTGGGCCGCGATACGCACGGGCCTGTTCAGCCGTGACGCCTTCATCCCCCTGGAACCCAGCGAGCTCACCAGCGACGGCACTCTGCGCATCCCCTTCGAACGCTCCCTGATCAAGGACGCCCCCGACTTCGGCGTAGGCCGCCACCTCTCCCCCGAACAGGAACTCCAGCTCTACCACCACTACGGCCTCGACATCACACCCCCACCGCCCCCCGACCAGGACTTCGGCAACATCGCGGACGAAAACCCCTGACCCCAGACCTCCAGGCCGCCCGCCCCCGGTGCG
>NZ_SRIC01000619.1 GCF_004684775.1 Streptomyces sp. MZ04 | reverse complement strand
CCCCCAACCCGTCCCCGGGGCCCCGCTGCGCTTCCTCCTCGACGTCCATCTCGGCACGCTGGCACGGCGGTTGCGGCTGCTCGGCGTCGACGCGGCGTACGAGAGCACGGACATCGGCGATCCCGCACTGGCAGCGCGGTCCGCCGCCGAGCGCCGGGTCCTCCTGAGCCGCGACCGGGGCTTGCTGCGCCGACGCGAGCTGTGGGCAGGTGCGTACGTCTACAGCGACGCCCCGGACGCCCAACTCCACGACATCCTGGCCCGGTTCGCCCCGGCCCTGCACCCATGGACACGGTGCACGGCATGCAACGGCACGCTGCGGGCGGCGTCAAAGGAGGAGGTCGCGGACCTCCTGGAGGGCGGCACGCGGGGAACGTACGACGTCTTCGCCCAGTGCGCGGACTGCGACCGGGTGTACTGGCGGGGCGCGCACCACGACCGCCTGGAGCGGATCGTGGCGGGGGCGCTGGCGGAGTTCTCCCCGGGCGGGCACCCGGGGACGACCTGAACCAGGTATTTCAGCCCGTCCGGCGTTTGAGGACGAACTCGGCGGAGCCGGTGATTGACCGAGCCATGAGCCCGGCGCAGCCGGAAGGTTCGGGAAGGGGCGGGGTTGGGGAAAGTAGCCCGCTTGAGCCTCAGTCCGACAGCCGCGCCGCCAGCTCCCCCACCTCAGTGGTAGGCGCGTCGCAGACGAACCGGCGGCAGACGTACGCCGCCGGAAGCCCACCCACCAGGCCC
>NZ_SRIC01000061.1 GCF_004684775.1 Streptomyces sp. MZ04 | reverse complement strand
ATGAGCGTCTCGTGGGCTCGGAGATGTGTATAAGCGACAGCCGGCGAATAGATGGAGGAGGCGCCACCCTCCAGGATCCTCGCCGCCAGGTCCAGGCCGGCGCTGAAGTGCCCGTCGTCGTCCTTCGCGCTTCGCGCACCGGGATCCTTGAGCAGGCGAAGCTTCCCCTCCACGCCGGGCGCCTGCTCCAGGCTGCGTTCCAGGCTGCGGTACTCCTGTTGCAGGGAACGGGGAGCGGCTTCCCTTGCTTCCTCGAGCTTGGGAAGGATGTCCAGGACAGCTCGAATGCGCTCCTTGGTGTAGTCGTCGATCTGCTCGACCTGGAGAGCCGCTTCGAGGACTTCCTCACCGGACGGCTTGTCGGTGCGTGACTTGGCGTCGAGATACCGAAGCACCTGGAACGGGTGGGTCAGAACCGCTCTGACGATGTTGGTGTGATCCTCCGGGATCAGCGGCCCCCACGGCTCGGGGAACTGGACATCCGGGTCCAGCCACAGCCCCAGTGTCCTTCCGGGGAAGCGGTCGAAGATGGAATCGGGCAGACGTCTGGCCACGGCGATGTCCGACTCACCCAGGGCGGCCAGAACCACCGCCCGGATATCGGTTTCGACCTGCTTCTCCAGGATCGCCGGCAGCTTCACACTGCCGAGATCCACGATGAAGCGACTGCCGTCCTGCTTCGGTGCCTGCGGGGCGCTACCCATCTCGTTCTCTCCGATCGTGGTGCGGTTCCTGCTCAGTCGCCGCAGGGACCTCCGTCCCGCGTCACGACGAGTGGGCAGATATGGCAAGCCGACGCCCCTTGCTGGTGGAACCATCGGCACTGATGTCTGATCGAGCAACGTGGCAACGTGTCAGTGGTGCCGGAGTCCTCAATGAGGCCCGAAAGACGGGTGGGCAGGCTGCAGCCACCCTCGGCCCACTGCTGACACGCGCGTTCCACACAGGGCGAACTGAACCGGAAGCGTTCCTCCGGCGCGCGCTCCGACCGGACGCGGCTCATGAATTCGGCGGTAGCCGTCAGCCTGTCTCTGATGTAGCCCACCGAGCCGTCGGCCCGGACCACACCCAGGACGATCGCGCCCTCACTTGCCGGGGCACTGGGACACAACAGCGGAGCTGCAGCATCCTTCTCACAATCGGACATGAATGGGCCCCTGCCATGTCGCCGCATGGAAATTGCCGTGCCTACTCAACGTAGAACAGCGACATACGGAGCGCATCCGGAGCTGGCCGCGCGGGGCGCCCCCCTTCCGCCGGGAACCTCAGCTGACCACGTCCTTCCGGGCGAACCCCCGGAACGCCAACGCGAACAGCACCACCGCGTACGTCACCGAGACCGCCGCCCCCTGGATCATCCCGCCCCACTCCGGCCGCGGCTGGATCGCGTCCGCCCACGCGAACTGCCAGTGCGCGGGGAGGAAGTCGCGCCAGCTGCCCAGCGCTGTCACCGCGTCCAGGACGTTGCCGACGATCGTCAGGCCGACCGCCCCTCCGACCGCGCCCAGCGGTGCGTCCGTCTTCGTCGAGAGCCAGAACGCAAGGCCTGCGGTCACCAGTTGGGACACGAAGACGTACGCCACGACGATCGCCAGGCGCTGCGCCGCCGTGCCCGCCGGCAGTGTGCCGCCGGTCGGGATCTCCAGCGGTCCCCAGCCGTACGCCGCCGTACCGACCGCGAAGGCGATCAGCGGGAGGAGGATCATCGCGGCCGCGCTCAGGCCCAGCGCGACGGCCAGTTTGGACCAGAGGAGGCGGGCCCGTGGCACGGGGGCCGCAAGCAAGTAGCGCAGGGACGACCAGCTTGCCTCGGAGGCGATGGTGTCGCCGCAGAACAGTGCGACGGGGATGACGAGGAGGAAGCCCGCCGACACGAACAGACACGTCGCCGCGAAGTTCGCGCCGGACGCGGTGGCCGTGTCCATCAGCGTCACCCGGCCGTTGTCGGCACCCGGCGACCCCGCGACGGCGAAGGCGATGAGCAGGATGAACGGCAGCAGGCCCATCACCGCGCCCATCACCAGGGTGCGGCGGCGCTTCAGCTGGCGTACCGCCTCGACCCTCAGCGGCAGCGTCCGCCCGGGGCGGTAGCCGGGCGCGGTCGAGACGAGCTCGGGCGTGGACTCAAGGCCGGGCGTGGGCTCTTGCTCAGTGATGGCGCTCACGCGGAGTCCCCTCCGATCAGGGTCAAGAAGGCGTCCTCAAGACGCCGGTGCGGGCCGAGGGAGTCCACCGGCAGCTCCAGGCGCACCAGTTCGGGCAGCAGGTGGGATGCGCTCGTGCCGTCGAGGCGCACCAGGAGGCCGCCGTCCGCGCGGACCGCCGATGCCACTCCGGGCAGCGCGGCGACCTTGTCGACCAGGGGGTCCGAGACGTCGTCCGCGAGGCCCACGAGGAGCGTGTCGCCGGAGCCCACGATCTCGGAGACCGGGCCCGCCTGGACGAGACGGCCGCGGTCCATGACCACCAGGTGGGTGCAGGACTGTTCGACCTCCGCGAGGAGGTGGCTGGAGACGATGACCGTGCGGCCGCCCTCGGCGTACCGGATCATCACCTCGCGCATCTCGCGGATCTGCGGCGGGTCCAGGCCGTTGGTCGGTTCGTCGAGGATCAGCAGGTCCGGCAGGCCCAGCATCGCCTGGGCGATGGCGAGCCGCTGCCGCATGCCCTGGGAGTACGTGCGCACCGCGCGGGCAAGGGCGTCGCCCAGCCCGGCGATCTTCAGCGCCTCGTCCAGGTGGGCGTCATCGGCGGGGCGCCCTGTGGCCTTCCAGTACAGCTCCAGGTTCTCCCGGCCGGAGAGGTGCGGCAGGAATCCCGCACCCTCGACGAAGGCGCCGACGCGGGACAGCACGGGCGCACCCGGCCTGATCGCCTGCCCGAAGACGCGGATCTCGCCCGCGTCGGGCCGGATCAGGCCCATCAGCATCCGCAGGGTCGTCGTCTTGCCCGCTCCGTTCGGGCCGAGCAGGCCGAGCACCTGCCCCCGCTCGACGCGGAAGGAGACGTCACGGACCGCGTAACGGTCCGCCGACTTCGCGTACCGCTTGCTCAAGTCCGTGATCTGGAGTGGGACTTCGGCGAGTTGCGGGTCCGGTGCGGGTGCCGTCGTCCGGCGCCGCCCGGTGAGCAGGAGCAGGACCGCGATCACCGCTCCCGCCGCAGGCAGCCACCACACCCAGGAAGGCAGCGGTGCGGCCGCCGTCTTCACGCCGGGCGCGGTGGGGACCGACAGGTCGCTCTTCAGGGACACCGTGTACGTGGTGGGCTCCGCCGGAGAGGCGTAGCCCAGGTCCGTCGAGGAGAGGACGAGCCGCAGCCGGTGGCCCTTCTGCAGGTCGTGGTCGACGGCGGGGAGGGTCAGGTCGACGTCCTTGCCCTGCTCGGCGTCCTCCACCCATATCGGCGCGACCAGTTGCGCGGGCAGCACCGGCTGCTCGTCGCCCGGACCCACGTCGTACACCTTCCCGAAGAGCACCGCGTCGTCGCTCTCGGACTTCACGTGCACCCGCACGCTGGGCGAGCCGGTGAGCCGTACGTCGTCCTTCAGCGGCGCCGACTCGAACGCGGCGTACTGGCCAGGGAAGTCGAGGGAGACGCCGACGCCGAGCGAGGACAGCTGGGAGAGGCCGCCGCCTCCGACGCCCGGCAGCGCGGAGATCGCGGGCGGCGCGGCCCCCGCCGGGTTCTCGAAGCTCTGCTCGCGCCCGGCGGCCGCGGGGCGGTCCTCGCTCCCGGCGGCACCCTGCCCGAACGCGCCCCCGGGCGCGATGCCGGGCGCGCTGCCGGTCAGCGGCACCTCGCGGATGCCGCTCCGCAGGCCCGGATACCGGTCCGCGCTCGCGCCGCGCAACGTGGCGGCGCCATCGGTGGAGTCGATGCCTCCGGTGCGCGTGACACGGAACGCCGGTCCCGTGTCCGCGTTCTTGTCGTCCTTCAGATAGCGGTCGAACCACGACCCGATGCGGGCGTTCACCCGGCCCGTCTCGCGGTCCCCGCCGTCGTGGCCGCCGGAGATCCAGTCGACGGACACGGGTGCGTGGTTGCCGCGGATCGCCTGGGCCATCGCGTCGGCCTGGCCGAGCGGGAAGAGGGAGTCGGACTGGCCCTGCACGATCAGGGCGGGCACCTTGACGCGGTCGCCGACGGCGGACGGGCTGCGGTCCGCGAGGAGTGCGCGGGCCCGGCCGTCCGGCTTCCCGGAGACCGCGACCCGGTCGTACATCTCGCAGAGCCGCTTCTCGAATTGGTCGCAGCCGCCGCCCGTGCTGATGAAGAGTCCCGCCCAGAGCTTCTTGAACACGCCGTGGGGGAAGAGCGCGTCGCTGAGGTTCCAGTACGTGATCTGGGGCGCGATGGCGTCCACGCGCTCGTCGTGACCCGCGGCGAGGAGGGAGACCGCGCCGCCGTACGAGGCGCCGGTGACGCCCACGCGCGGGTCGCCGTCCTTGTCCAGCTCCACCTCGGGGCGGTCGGCCAGCCAGTCGATCAGACGGGAGACGTCGGCGACCTCGCCCTTCGGGTCGTTCAGGCCGATCTTGCCCGTGGACTTTCCGAAGCCGCGGGCGGACCAGGTGAGCACCGCGTACCCCTCGCGGGCGAGGTCCTCCGCCTGGTCGCGTACGTCTTCCTTGCTGCCGCCGAACCCATGGCCGATGAGGACGGCCGGGCGCTTCGCGTCGCTGCCGCCCGCGGTGAAGTACGACGTGTCGATCTTCGCGCCGCCCGCGCTTCTCATCTCCATGACGCGGTCCGAGCGGTGCACGGCGGGGGCGTCGTCCGATGCCACCGCCGTCCAGGTGCCCGCGCCGACCAGCACCGCGAGGGCGGCGCCGGCGGCGAGCAGTCCACGCTTGGGCAGTCGTAGATCCATGCGTCAACCGTACGGGCGGGGGCTGACATCCGAGGCAGCCGCCGGGGTGAACCCGCGTACCTACCTGGGGAGTACGCGCAAGGGCCCGCGTACCACGGTCGCGGTACGCGGGCCCCTGTTCACCGACCCCGCTCAGTGGTTGCGCGGGAATCCCAGGTCCACGCCCGACGGGGCGTCCGACGGGTCCGGCCAGCGCGTGGTGACGACCTTGCCGCGCGTGTAGAAGTGCGTGCCGTCGTTGCCGTAGATGTGGTGGTCGCCGAAGAGCGAGTCCTTCCAGCCGCCGAAGGAGTGGTAGCCCACCGGCACGGGGATCGGCACGTTCACGCCGACCATGCCCGCCTCGATCTCCAGCTGGAAGCGGCGCGCGGCGCCCCCGTCACGGGTGAAGATCGCGGTGCCGTTGCCGAACGGCGAGGCGTTCATCAGCGCCACGCCCTCCTCGTACGTGTCGACACGCAGCACGCAGAGGACCGGGCCGAAGATCTCGTCCTGGTAGGCCTTCGCGGTGGTCGGTACGTTGTCGAGCAGCGAGAGGCCGATCCAGTGGCCGTCCTCGTGGCCCTCGACCGTGAGGCCCGTGCCGTCGAGCACGACGTCGCAGCCCTCGGCCGCCGCACCCGTCACGTACGAGGCGACCTTGTCGCGGTGCGCGGCCGTGATGAGCGGGCCCATCTCGGACGTCGGGTCGTTGCCGGGACCGATCTTGATCTTCTCGGCGCGCTCCTTGATCTTCGCGACCAGCGCGTCACCGACGGAGCCGACCGCGACGACGGCCGAGATGGCCATGCAGCGCTCGCCCGCCGAGCCGTACGCCGCCGACACGGCGGCGTCCGCGGCCGCGTCCAGGTCGGCGTCCGGCAGGACCAGCATGTGGTTCTTGGCGCCGCCGAGCGCCTGCACGCGCTTGCCGTTGGCGGACGCGGTGGTGTGGATGTAGCGGGCGATCGGGGTCGAGCCGACGAAGGAGACGGCGGCCACGTCCGGGTGCTCGAGCAGCGCGTCCACGGCCACCTTGTCGCCGTGCACGACGTTGAAGACGCCGTCCGGCAGACCGGCCTCGCTGAGCAGCTCCGCGATCTTCATCGACGCCGACGGGTCCTTCTCCGACGGCTTCAGGATGAAGGTGTTGCCGCACGCGATGGCCAGCGGGAACATCCACATCGGCACCATGGCCGGGAAGTTGAACGGCGTGATGCCGGCGACGACACCGAGCGGCTGGCGGATGGACGACACGTCCACGCGCGAGGCCACCTCCGTCGACAGCTCGCCCTTCAGCTGCACGGTGATGCCGCACGCCAGGTCCACGATCTCCAGGCCACGGGCGACCTCGCCGAGGGCGTCCGAGTGCACCTTGCCGTGCTCGGCGGTGATCAGCTCGGCGATCGCGTCACGGTTGGCGTCGAGCAGCGCGCGGAAGGCGAAGAGCACCGAGGTGCGCTTGGCCAGGGACGACTTGCCCCACGTCTCGTACGCGGCCTTCGCGGAGGCGACGGCGGCGTCCACCTCGTCCACGGAGGCGAAGGCGACCTGGGTGGTGACGGCGCCGGTCGCCGGGTCGGTCACCGGACCGTACGTACCCGACGCACCCTCGACGGTCTTCCCACCGATCCAGTGATTGACGGTCTTCGTCATGATCAAGCATCCCTACTCTCAGCTGGCGTCGGCACTCGCACAGGTCTCACAGGTCTCACAGGTCTCTTAGGTCTCTCAGATCTCACAGATAGCGGCGTCGGGCTGTGGCGTGCCGGTCGTACTCTTCCCTGGCCTTGACCGCCGACGGTCGGGTCGCTGTCTCGGCCACGGGCACATCCCACCACGCCTGCGCCGGGGGCGGGCCCGACACTGTGTCTGCCGTTTCGGTCTCGACGTAGACACATGTGGGCCGGTCGGCCGAGCGCGCCTCGGCGAGGGCATCGCGCAGGTCACCGACGGTTTTGGCGCGGATCACCCGCATCCCCAGGGAGGCCGCGTTGGCCGCCAGGTCGACGGGCAGCGGGGCGCTCGTGTACGTGCCGTCCGGCGCCCGGAAGCGGTAGGCCGTGCCGAAACGCTCGCCGCCCACGGACTCGGAGAGGCCGCCGATGGACGCGTACCCGTGGTTCTGCAGGATCACGACCTTGACCGGGATGTTCTCCTGGACGGCCGTGACGATCTCGGTGGGCATCATGAGATACGTTCCGTCGCCGACCAGCGCCCAGACGTGGTGGTCCGGTGCGGCCATCGCGACGCCGATCGACGCGGGGATCTCGTATCCCATGCAGGAGTAGCCGTACTCGACGTGGTACTGGCGCGGCGACCGCGACCGCCACAGCTTGTGGAGCTCGCCGGGGAGCGACCCGGCGGCGTTGATGATCACGTCCTGTTCCGTGACCAACTCGTCGAGCAGGCCGAGGACTTGGGCCTGGGTGGGCCGTACGTCGGGTTCGTCGGCCGCGTACGCCGCGTCGACGCGCTGCTCCCAGCGCACCTTGTCGTCGGTGTACTCGGCGGCGTACGCGTCCGTGACGCGGTACCCGTCGAGCGCCCCGGTCAGGGCCCGCAGCCCGGCCCGCGCGTCGGCGATCAGGGGCGCGCCCGCCATCTTGTGGCCGTCGAAGGGCGTGATGTTGAGGTTGAGGAAGCGGACGTCCGGCGCGGCGAAGAGCGTCCCGGAAGCCGTCGTGAAGTCGCTGTAGCGGGTGCCGACGCCGATCACCAGGTCGGCGGTGCAGGCCAGTTCGTCGGCGGTCGCGGTGCCGGTGTGCCCGATGCCGCCGACGTCCGCCGGGTGGTCGAAGCGCAGGGACCCCTTGCCGGCCTGGGTGGAGGCGACCGGGATCCCGGTGGCGTCGGCGAACTCCCGCAGCGCGTCCTCGGCGGCACTGTGGTGCACTCCGCCGCCCGCGACGATCAGGGGGCGCCCGGCGTCGCGTACGAGTCGTGCGGCGGCGGCCACTTCCAGCGGATCGGGCGCCTGGCGGCGTACGGCCCAGGTCCGCTCCTCGAAGAACGCCTGGGGCCAGTCGTACGCCTCCGCCTGCACGTCCTGCGGCAGGGCGAGCGTGACGGCGCCGGTGGCGGCCGGATCGGTGAGCACCCGCATCGCGGCGAGCGCGGCCGGGATCAGGGCCTCGGGCCGGGTGATCCGGTCGAAGTACTTCGACACGGGCCGCAGACAGTCGTTGACCGACACATCGCCCGCGTACGGGACTTCGAGCTGCTGGAGCACCGGGTCGGCGGGCCGGGTCGCGAAGGTGTCGCCGGGCAGCAGCAGGACCGGCAGGTGGTTGACGGTCGCGAGCGCGGCGCCGGTGACGAGGTTGGTCGCACCGGGCCCGATGGAGGTGGTGACGGCGTGTGTGGACAGGCGGCCGGACTGGCGGGCGTACCCGACGGCGGCGTGCACCATGGCCTGTTCGTTGCGCCCCTGGTGGTAGGGCATCTCATCCGCGTACTCGACGAGCGCCTGGCCGATCCCCGCCACGTTCCCGTGCCCGAAGATGCCCCAGGTGGCGCCGATGAGCCGCTGCCGATGGCCGTCCCGCTCGGTGAACTGCCGGGACAGGAAGCGGACGAGCGCCTGCGCGGTGGTGAGCCTCACCGTGTTCGTCGCGGTCATCGGTATCCCTCCGTGTGATCGGGATGGAAGCAGATCCGCCACTCCCGCTCGGGCCCCGGTCCCGCCATCACGTTCAGGTAGTACATGGCGTGCCCCGGCTGGGCGATGGACGGCCCGTGCCAGCCGTCGGGGACGAGCACGGCGTCGCCGGTACGCACCTCGGCGAGGACATCCGTACCGCCGGGCCGGGACGGGAAGACCCGCTGATACCCGAAGCCTTCGTAGCCGCCCGGAGCCTCGATCTCGAAGTAATAGATCTCCTCGAGCTCGGTCTCCAGGCCGGGGCGGTTCTCGTCGTGTTTGTGCGGCGGGTACGAGGACCAGTGTCCGCCGGGCGTGATCACCTCGACGGCGATGAGGCGGTCGCAGTCGAAGGCGTCGGCGGACGCGAAGTTGCGGACCTCGCGGGCGCAGTTGCCGCTCCCGCGTTGTTCGACGGAGACCTCCGGCGCGGAGCCGTAGCGGGCGGGGAGTCGACGCTCGCACTTCGCTCCTGCCAGGGCGAAGCGGCCTCCCGCGCCGGAGGCGATCTGGATCTGGGCGTCACGGGGCACATAGGCGAAGTCACCGACTCCGCTGAACACGCCGTCCCGGCCCAGCAGTTCGATGATCTCGCCTTCCGCGTGCACCGTACAGCCGCCGGCAAGAGGGAGCACGATCCATTCACTCTCCCCGGTGGCGAAGGAGTGCGTGGCACCGGGCGCCAGTTCGAGCACCCGCAGCTCGGAATGGCTGAGTCCGGTCCGCTTGGGGCCGAGGTCGAGGACATACGGTCCGTCGGCCGCGCTGCCCTTCGGTACGTACGTCATGTGGCCCTCCTACAGCAGTCCGACGGCGGTGTCGACAGCGCCCGCCACGTCACCGTCCGCCGGGTACAGCAGCGTGCGCCCCGCGACGAGCCCCTGGACGGTGGGCAGTTGCAGGGCGTCGCGCCACTTCTCGTACGCGGCGTCGCTTTCGTCACCGAGATCGCCGCCGAGCAGTACGGCGGGCAGGGTCGAGGTCTCCATGACCCGCGCCATGTCGTCCGGATTCTCGGTGACGGGAACCTTCAGCCAGGTGTACGCCGATGTCCCGGCGAGGCCGGAGGCGATGGCGATGGACGTGGTGACGGCTTCGGCGCTCAGATCGTTGCGCGGCGGTGCGCCGTCCGCCGCGCGGCGGCAGAGGAACGGCTCCACGAAGACGGGCAGCCCGCGCGCGGCCATCGAGTCGACGGCGCGGGCGGCGGAGTCCATGGTCGCGAGCGATCCGGGGTCGTCGTAGTCGACCCGGAGCAGCAGCTTCCCGGCATCGAACCCGAGCCGTTCCAGATCCTCGGCGCGATACCCGGTGAACCGGTCGTCCAGCTCGAACGAGGCCCCGGCGAGCCCGCCGCGGTTCATGGACCCCATGACGACTTTCCCGTCGAGGGCGCCGAGCAGGAGGAGATCCTCCAGAATGTCGGCGGTGGCGAGCACGCCGTCCACGCGGGGGCGGGACAGCGCGAGACAGAGCCGCTGAAGCAGGTCCCTGCGATTGGCCATGGCGAGTCTGTCCCCACCCACGGCGAGGGCACCCCGCGCGGGGTGATCGGCGGCGATGATCATCAACCGCCCACCGTCCCGGAGGAGCGGCCGCCGGGTGCGCCGGGCGGCGGCTTCGGCAATGGCTTCTGGCCGCTCGGCCCTGATGCGGGTGAGCCCGGCGATATCAGTCACCGTCGATCACCGCCTCCGCCGAGTTCGTCCTCAAACTCCCCCAAGCTCTTAAAGAGCAGGGAGGGACCCCCTCGACGGGCTGAATGTGCCCGGCCTCAACCGCCGCCTCGACCTCGCCAGAGAACGGCATGGCGGAAGAACACTCCAGCCGAGAGGCGACAATCGCCCCCGCCGCATTGGCGTACCGCATGATCCGCTCAAGCCCCCACCCCCCGAGCAACCCATGGCACAGGGCCCCGCCGAACGCGTCCCCCGCCCCCAGACCGTTCAGGACGGTCACGGGCAAGGGCGGCACCTCGGCGACCTCCCCGGAGCGACTGACGGCGAGCACACCCTTCGGCCCCTGCTTCACCACGGCAAGCTCAACTCCCGCCGCCAGCAAGGCCCGAGCGGCCGCGTGCGGCTCCCGCTCCCCCGTGGCCACCTCGACCTCGTCGAGATTGCCGACGGCGACGGTCGCGTGCCGCAGGGCTTCGGCGTAGAAGGGGCGGGCCTCCTGCGGGTCGCTCCAGAACATCGGCCGCCAGTCCAGGTCGAAGACGGTGACCTCGCGCCGCCCCCTGGCCGCGAGCGCCGCCAGCGTCGCGCTTCGACTGGGCTCCGCGCTCAGCCCCGTACCCGTCATCCAGAACACCCGCGCGGCAGCGATCGCGCCGAGGTCGAGTTCGCTCTCGTACATCTCGAGGTCGGGCGCCTTCGGCTGCCGGTAGAAGTAGAGCGGGAAGTCGTCGGGCGGGAAGATCTCGCAGAAGGTGACCGGCGTGGGGAGTCCGGCGACCCCCGTCACCCACCGGTCGTCGACGCCGAACTCCCGCAGCGCCCGGTGCAGATAGTCACCGAAGGGGTCATGGCCCGTACGCGTGAGGACCGCGACCCGGCGGCCGAGCCGCGCCGCCGCCACCGCGACGTTCGACGCCGATCCGCCGAGGAACTTGCCGAAGGTGGTCACATCGGCGAGCGGCACCCCGGCCTGCAGGGGATACAGATCCACCCCGATCCGGCCCATGGTGATGACGTCGTACGGTTCGGTCACCGTCACCCTGCACTCCCTCTCGGCGTGGCCCACCCCTAGGTCTAATCCCGCCCCACGAACCCTGTCAACACATTGTCCTTACATTCGGACTACTGCTTGACACTCTTCTTCGCGGCCCTGAAAGCTGGCTGCCATGACGACGCTGTCACGCATCCGCATCGGCTCGGCGCCCGACTCGTGGGGCGTGTGGTTCCCCGAGGATCCCGGGCAGGTCCCCTGGAGCCGCTTCCTCGACGAGGTGGCGGACTCCGGATACGAGTGGATCGAGCTCGGTCCGTACGGCTATCTGCCCACCGATCCGGTCGAACTGACCGCCGAGACGCAGCGGCGCGGCCTGAAGGTCTCCGCCGGGACGGTCTTCACCGGCCTGCATCACGGGCCCGCCGTCTGGGACAGGACCTGGGAGCACGTGGCCGGTATCGCCGCCCTCACCCAGGCGATGGGCGCCCGGCATCTGGTCGTCATCCCCTCCTTCTGGCGCGACGACAAGACCGGCGAGGTCCTGGAGGACAGCACGCTCACGCCGGAGCAGTGGCGTCAGCTCACGCTGCAGACCGAGCGTCTGGCGTACCGGGTGCGCGAGCGGTACGGCCTGCGGGTCGTCGTCCATCCGCACGCGGACACGCACATCGACACCGAGGAGAACGTGACGCGTTTCCTCGACGCGACCGACTCCGACCTCGTCTCGCTCTGCCTGGACACCGGGCACTACGCCTACTGCGGCGGCGACAGCGTCAAGCTGATCGAGACGTACGGCGAGCGCATCGGCTATCTGCACCTCAAGCAGGTCGACCCGGCGGTGCTCGCGGAGGTGCGGGCGCAGGAGATGCCGTTCGGGCCCGCCGTGGCGCGCGGCGTGATGTGCGAGCCGCCGGCGGGGGTGCCCGCCCTGGAGCCGGTGCTCGCGGCGGCGCAGAAGCTGGACGTGGATCTGTTCGCCATCGTCGAGCAGGACATGTATCCGTGCCCGCCGGACAAGCCGGGGCCCATCGCCCGCCGCACCCGCTCGTTCCTGCGTTCCTGCGGCGCCTAGGGCCTGTCCGATGGGTCAGGCCGACCTTCGCGCCGGGCGCCGATTGACCAGGGCCGAGCGGGCCCTGGTGCGGCGTGCAGCTGCAAGGCGGAGGGCGGCAACGCGGAGCGTCGGCAACCGACGACAACGCGGGAGGGGGTACCTCCCTGCTCGAGCGAAGCCGAGAGCTTGGGGGAGCGCGTGCCAGGGCCCGCGACCCCGGCAGGACCCATCGGACAGGCCCTAGGGGGCGGCCCCGATGGCTCCGGGCACCCGGTACGCGCGCTGCCCGCTGGGCAGTTGGGAGGTGGCGCTCGCCGCCCCGCACCCCCGGCTGCGGCCGGGGGTCATCAGCTATCGCGGGATCCGGCTCGCGCTCGGCCGGCCGCGGCGCAGGCTCGAGGTGCCGATCGGCGCGGTGACACTGATGCTCAGCTTCGAGCGCCCGGTGCGGATCTCCGGGCTCACGGGCTGCGGTCCGGAGCCGCAGAGCGTGTCGCTGGTCTCGGTGCTCTCGGGACTCGGCACGACGCCGGTGATCGGCGAGCACGACGGACGCCTCGCGGGCATCGAAGTGCTGCTCACCCCGTGGGCCGCGTTCACCCTCTTCGGGACCGCCCTGCACGAGGTGGCCGACCGCAATCTCGACCCGGACGCGCTCGGCGTCCGGCCGGGCCCCGGCCGCTGGCGCCCGGTCGCCGAACTCGCCGCGGCGCTGGGCTCCCTTTCGGTGCCGGAACGGCACAGGGGTTGCGGGGAAGCCGGTGGACCGGGCCTGGCGCAGCAGGCCCGGTCCACCTCGCTTCGGTCCTGCCCCTCGCTTCGGTCCTGCCCCTCGCTTCGGGCCGCCCCCTCGCACTCTGTATCCGTGCGCCCGTTTCGCGCCGCACTGACGCGCCCCCTGGATGCATCACACACGTCACAAAGAACCTCTCCTTGTCACACATGTCCCGTATACGCGAGTCTTCCGTCACAGGGAGTCGACAGCCGCCCTCCCGTACTCACTCCGCGTCGTTCACCGGGCACAGGCTGAGTGATCGCCAGCGTCGTGCCGCAGCTCCCCCGACGGCTCTCCCCGAGCCCTCCCTGCGGTACCCGCAGGGAGGTGCCACTGATGACCGACCGAAGGCTCTGGTCGTACAAGGACATCGCCGCACACATCCGGGTGCAGCCCGACACCGTGCGCTCCTACCGCAAGCACGGCCTGCTTCCCGAGCCCGACCACGTGGAGAGCGGCAAGCCCTACTGGTACGCGGACACGATCCGCGCCTGGGTCGCGGCCAGGCCCGGCAACCGGGGGCGCAAGGACTGACCGCCCGTGCGGGCCGCGGACCGCGCACCGCTCGTTGCCATGTACCCCCCAGGGGTATAGTGTGGTGAGTGTCAGGAGGCCCCCGGGGACACCGGGGCCCCTCCCGCACATTACGTCGCATACGCACATACGCCGCACCCTCACCGAGGAGAACGACATGAGCGCCCAGACCGAGCTCCCGCAGGCCGAGACCGAGACCGCCGGATCCTGCTGCTCCCCCAGTGGCTCCTGCCACTCCGACGGCGCCGCCGAGACGCCACAGGGCGCGGTGACCGCCGTGTACGAGGTGACCGGCATGACCTGTGGTCACTGCGAGGGTGCCGTCTCCAGCGAGATCTCGGAGATCGCGGGCGTCAGCTCGGTCAAGGCGGTGGCCTCCACGGGCCAGGTGACCGTGGTCTCCGCCGCCCCGCTCGACGAGGCCGCGGTGCGCGCCGCGGTCGACGAGGCGGGGTACGAGCTGACCGGCGTCAAGGCCTGACCCGCCGGGCCCCCGGGCCCTGTGGCACCGTCACAGGGCCCGCAGCCGCACCACCCCAGTAGTCACGAGAGAACCATGAACGAAGTCGAACTCGCCGTCGGCGGTATGACCTGCGCCTCCTGCTCGGCCCGCATCGAGAAGAAGCTGAACCGCATGGAGGGCGTGACCGCCTCGGTCAACCTCGCCACGGAGAAGGCCAAAGTCTCGTACGCCGAAGGGACCGAGGTCGCGCAGCTGGTCGCCACGGTCGAGAAGCTCGGCTACACGGCGAAGGAGATCGTCCCCGAGCCCACCGGACCCGAGGCCGGACCCGAGGCCGGACCCGAGGCCGGGGAGCATCCCACCACCGCCGACATCACCGAGCCCGACACCCTGCGCCGGCGGCTCATCGTCTCCGCGCTGCTCTCGCTGCCCGTCGTGCTGCTCGCCATGGTCCCGTCGCTGCAGTTCGACAACTGGCAGTGGCTCTCGCTGACCCTTGCCGCGCCCGTCGTCGTCTGGGGCGGGTTCCCCTTCCACCAGGCGGCGTTCACGAATCTGCGGCACGGCGCCGCGACGATGGACACCCTGGTGTCCGTGGGCACGCTCGCCGCCTTCGGCTGGTCGCTGTGGGCGCTGTTCCTCGGGGACGCGGGCATGCCGGGCATGCGGCATCCCTTCGCGTTCACGGTGTCGCGCGCCGACGCGGCCTCGGCCATCTATCTCGAAGTCGCCGCCGGCGTCATCACGTTCATCCTGCTCGGCCGCTGGCTGGAGGCCCGCTCCAAGCGGCGGGCGGGCGCGGCGCTGCGGGCGCTGCTCGAGCTGGGCGCCAAGGACGCGGCCGTGCTGCGGGTCGGCGTGGAGGTGCGGGTTCCGGTCGCCCGGCTCGTCGTCGGCGACCGTTTCGTCGTACGTCCCGGGGAGACCGTCGCGACGGACGGCATCGTCATCGAGGGCGCGTCCGCGGTCGACGTGTCGATGCTGACCGGCGAGTCCGTGCCGGTGGACGTGGCGGTGGGCGACGCGGTGACCGGGGCGACCACGAACGTCTCGGGGCGGCTCGTCGTCGAGGCCACCCGGGTCGGCGCCGACACCCAACTGGCCAGGATGGCGCGGCTCGTCGAGGACGCGCAGACCGGCAAGGCCCAGGTGCAGCGGCTCGCCGACCGGATCGCCGGGGTCTTCGTGCCGGTGGTCCTGGTGATCGCGGCCGGCACGCTCGGCGCCTGGCTCGGCCTCACCGGCGACGTGACCGCCGCCTTCACCGCGGCCGTCGCCGTCCTGATCATCGCCTGCCCGTGCGCGCTCGGCCTGGCGACGCCGACCGCCCTGATGGTCGGCACGGGACGCGGCGCGCAGCTCGGCATCCTCATCAAGGGCCCCGAGGTCCTGGAGTCCACGCGCCGCGTCGACACGGTCGTCCTGGACAAGACCGGGACGGTGACCACGGGACGTATGACACTGCGCGAGGTGTACGTCGCCGAAGGCACCGACGAGAAGCAACTGCTGCGGCTCGCGGGCGCCCTGGAGCACGCTTCCGAGCACCCCGTGGCACGGGCGGTGGCCTCGGGCGCGGCCGAGCGGCTGGGGATCGGCACCGAACAGCTGCCGCGCGCCGAGGAGTTCGAGAGCGTCGCCGGGCTCGGGGTGCGCGGCACGGTGGACGGGCGCAAGGTGCTCGTCGGCCGGGACGGCCTCGTCGACGAGGTGGCGGTCCCCGACGAACTCGCCCGTGCGCGGGCCTCGGCCGAGGCCGAGGGGCACACCGCCGTCCTGGTCGCCTGGGGCGGCAGGGTGCGCGGTGTCCTCGGCGTCGCCGACACCGTCAAGGACACCAGCGCCGAAGCGGTGCGCGAACTGCGCGCGCTCGGTCTGACGCCGGTGCTCCTGACGGGCGACAACAGGGCCGTCGCCGAAGCGGTCGCGCAGTCCGTCGGCATCGCTCCGGACGCCGTGTACGCCGAGGTCCTGCCCGAGGACAAGGTCGATGTCGTACGGCGGCTGCGGGGCGAGGGCAAGGTCGTGGCGATGGTCGGGGACGGGGTCAACGACGCGGCCGCGCTCGCCACCGCCGATCTGGGCCTGGCGATGGGCACGGGCACGGACGCGGCGATCGAGGCGAGCGATCTGACGCTGGTGCGCGGGGACTTGCGCGGCGCGGCCGACGCCATCAGGCTCTCCCGCAGGACCCTCGCCACGATCAAGGGCAATCTCTTCTGGGCCTTCGGCTACAACGTCGCCGCGCTGCCGCTCGCCGCGGCGGGTCTGCTGAACCCGATGATCGCGGGCGCCGCGATGGCGTTCTCCTCGGTCTTCGTGGTGAGCAACAGCCTCCGCCTGAGGACCTTTGCATAGCCTTGAGGTCACTTACATAGGCTCTTCACATCCTGGTCGCAGTATTCTCACCCCTGAGCCCCGATCGGCATATTGGGGCTCTTGCGCCCGTTCGGGACATATGCAAGAGACGCAGATCACAGTGATCCGAACGTAACCATTGAGGGGGCTCGCGAGTCTAAGAGTGCGATGCCAGAGACGTCTTGGGGGACGTCTCTAGACATCGGGGACATCTTGGGGGATGTTCCTGGAGTGCGTTGGCCGGGGCACGTGCACCGGGGAGCTTGAGCGGCCCTCCCGGTTGGTACGCGTCCCGGCAGATCGCAGCGCGGCGTGCCACCACAGACGCCCGGCCGGATCCCGTGGGGGGAATCCGAACCGGGAAAAAGGAAAGCGCCCCGACCGTCGACCCGTGGGGGGATCGGCGGCGGGGCGCTTTTCGCTACAGGCGACCCGAGGGTTCAGCGACCCTCGACCGGGACGAAGTCCCGAAGAACCTCGCCGGTGTAAATCTGGCGCGGGCGGCCGATGCGCGAACCCGGCTCCTTGATCATCTCGTGCCACTGGGCGATCCAGCCCGGCAGACGGCCGAGGGCGAACAGCACGGTGAACATCTCGGTCGGGAAGCCCATGGCCCGGTAGATGAGACCGGTGTAGAAGTCCACGTTGGGGTACAGCTTGCGCTCGACGAAGTAGTCGTCGGCCAGCGCGTGCTCCTCGAGCTTCAGCGCGATGTCGAGCAGCTCGTCATCCTTGCCGAGGGCCGAGAGGACGTCGTGCGCCGCCGCCTTGATGATCTTCGCCCGGGGGTCGAAGTTCTTGTAGACGCGGTGCCCGAAGCCCATGAGCTTCACGCCGTCTTCCTTGTTCTTCACCTTGCGGATGAAGGTGTCGACGTCGCCGCCGTCCTGCTTGATGCCCTCGAGCATCTCCAGGACGGACTGGTTGGCGCCACCGTGCAGGGGACCCCACAGGGCCGAGATGCCGGCGGAGATCGAGGCGAACATGTTCGCCTGCGAGGAGCCCACCAGACGCACGGTGGAGGTCGAACAGTTCTGCTCGTGGTCCGCGTGCAGGATCAGGAGCTTGTCCAGCGCCGAGACGACGACCGGGTCGAGTTCGTAGTCCGCGGCCGGCACGGAGAACGTCATGCGCAGGAAGTTCTCGACGTAGCCGAGGTTGTTGCTCGGGTAGACGACCGGGTGGCCCACGGACTTCTTGTAGGCGTACGCCGCGATCGTCGGAAGCTTGGCGAGAAGGCGGATCGTCGAGAGGTGGCGCTGCTTCTCGTCGAACGGGTTGTGGCTGTCCTGGTAGAACGTCGACAGCGCGCTGACCACGGACGACAGCATCGCCATCGGGTGTGCGTCGCGCGGGAAGCCGTCGTAGAACCGCTTGACGTCCTCGTGCAGCAGCGTGTGCTGCGTGACCTCGTTGCGGAAGGCGGAGAGCTCGTCCACCTTCGGCAGCTCGCCGTTGATCAGCAGGTACGCCACCTCGAGGAAGGTGGAGCGCTCGGCCAGCTGCTCGATCGGATAGCCGCGGTACCGGAGGATGCCCTGTTCGCCGTCGAGGTAGGTGATGGCGGATTTATACGCGGCGGTGTTGCCATAGCCGCTGTCCAGGGTCACCAGACCGGTCTGGGCGCGGAGCTTCCCGATGTCGAAGCCCTTGTCACCGACGGTCGAATCGATCACCGGGTAGGTGTACTCGCCATCGCCGTACCGCAGTACTACAGAGTTGTCGCTCACGTCATCCCTCACCGACGTTGTGCCTCTTCTTCGAGGTGCCCTGACTGTCTCTACCATCCCCCATTTGGCCCTGGAGAGTGCACTCGGGGTCGACCATTGGGCCTAATGGCGGCACTCAGTGCCGCCAACCTGCTCATCCTGCCCCGTTCGCCCGGGTTCCGGAAGTGCTCTGTGACCTTTCCTACTCGAATGATCGATCAAAATTTCCGGAGGGGGTTCCGGAGGGGCTTCCAGAGGTACTTCCAGGGGTACTTGCCCGGCCGCCCGCGAGCCGAAAATCCAGGGCTGTACAGCGCTTACCCGCTGAGACCGTGCGTACCGCTTGTCCCAGAGCCTTGCGCGATCCGACAAGGACGACCAGCTTCTTGGCGCGTGTCACCGCCGTATAGAGCAGATTCCGTTGCAGCATCATCCATGCCCCCGTGGTCACGGGGATCACCACCGCCGGATACTCGCTGCCCTGGGAGCGGTGGATGGTGACCGCGTACGCGTGCGCCAGCTCGTCCAGTTCATCGAACTCGTACGGAATCTCCTCGTCCTCGTCCGTCAGGACCGTCAGCCGCTGCTCGTCGGCGTCGAGCGCGGTGACCACTCCGACCGTGCCATTGAAGACGCCGTTCTGCCCCTTTTCGTAGTTGTTGCGGATCTGGGTGACCTTGTCGCCGACGCGGAACACCCGGCCGCCGAACCGCTTCTCCGGTACGTCAGGTCTGCTGGGCGTGATGGCCTGCTGGAGCAGGCCGTTCAGGTTGCCCGCGCCTGCCGGGCCGCGGTGCATGGGGGCGAGCACCTGGACGTCGCGGCGCGGGTCGAGGCCGAACTTCGCCGGGATGCGGCGGGCCGCCACGTCCACCGTGAGGCGCCCCGCGTCCTCGGTCTCGTCCTCCACGAACAGGAAGAAGTCGCTGAGGCCCTGGGTGATGGGCGGCACCCCGGAGTTGATCCGGTGGGCGTTGGTGACGACGCCCGACTCCTGGGCCTGCCGGAAGATGCGGGTGAGGCGGACGGCGGGGATCGGGCTCTCCTCGGCGAGCATGTCCCGCAGGACCTCGCCCGCGCCGACGCTCGGCAACTGGTCCACGTCGCCCACGAAGAGCAGATGGGCGCCCGGCGCGACGGCCTTCACCAGCTTGTTGGCGAGCAGCAGGTCCAGCATGGACGCCTCGTCGACCACGACCAGGTCGGCGTCGAGCGGCCGCTCCTTGTCGTACGCGGCGTCGCCTCCCGGCTTCAGTTCGAGGAGCCGGTGGACCGTGGAGGCCTCGGCTCCGGTGAGCTCCGCGAGCCGCTTGGCTGCTCGCCCCGTGGGGGCGGCGAGGACGACCTTCGCCTTCTTGGCGCGGGCGAGCTCCACGATCGACCGGACGGTGAAGGACTTTCCGCAGCCGGGCCCGCCGGTCAGGACGGCGACCTTCCGGGTCAGCGCCAGCCTGACGGCGGACTCCTGCTCGGGGGCGAGCTCGGCGCCGGTGCGGCCGGCCAGCCAGGACAGGGCCTTGTCCCAGGCCACGTCGCGGAAGCCGGGCATGCGGTCTTCCGTGGTCCTGAGGAGGCGCAGGAGCTGGGCGGAGAGGGAGAGTTCGGCACGGTGGAAGGGGACGAGATAGACGGCGGTGACGTCCTGCTCCCCTTTCGGGCCGGGCACGGTCTCCCGTACGACCCCTTCCTCCTCTCCCGCGAGTTCCCCGAGGCAGTCGATGACGAGCCCCGTGTCGACCTGGAGCAACTTCACCGCGTCGGCGATGAGCCGCTCCTCCGGGAGGTAGCAGTTCCCCTGGTCGGTGGATTGCGAGAGCGCGTACTGCAGTCCCGCCTTGACGCGTTCGGGGCTGTCGTGCGGGATGCCGACGGACTGGGCGATGCGGTCGGCGGTGAGGAAGCCGATGCCCCAGACGTCGGCCGCAAGCCGATAGGGCTCGTTCTTGACGACGGAGATGGAGGAATCGCCGTACTTCTTATAGATCCGAACGGCGATGGAGGGGGAGACACCGACTCCCTGGAGAAAGACCATGACCTCCTTGATGGCCTTCTGCTCCTCCCAGGCCGCGGCGATCATCTTGGTCCGCTTGGGACCGAGGCCGGGCACTTCCACGAGCCGCTTGGGTTCGGTCTCGATGATGTCGAGGGTGTCGACGCCGAAGTGGGTGGTGATGCGGTCGGCCATGACGGGGCCGATGCCCTTGATGAGACCCGAGCCGAGATAGCGCCGGATGCCCTGGATGGTGGCCGGCAGAACCGTCGTGTAGTTCTCCACGGTGAACTGCTTGCCGTACTGGGGATGGGAGCCCCAGCGCCCCTCCATCCGCAGCGACTCCCCCACCTGGGCACCCAGGAGCGAACCGACGACGGTGAGCAGGTCGCCGCCGCCGCGGCCGGTGTCCACACGGGCGACCGTGTACCCGTTCTCCTCGTTGGCGTACGTGATCCGCTCCAGGACCCCCTCGACGACCGCGGCACGCGCCGCGGGCACCGCTCCCGCCGTCACTCCAACTGGACTCGACATGATCCGACGCTACCGCTGGGCACTGACAGTGCGGTGCGCCTGTGGACAACTCCGGCCTTACAGACCCGTGGGGGCCCGGTCTCTCGACCGGGCCCCCACGGGTCTCCCCTCCCCTGCCGGTCCTCCGCGAATCCCCCCGGATCCCCCCTGCGGAAGCCCTGACACCAAGTACGACCCTCTTCGGGCGAGAAGGGTTGTACGGCGGCAGCGGGCAACCTTTCAGCAAGGCGTCAGAATTCGGTGAGCGCCGTGAGGTCGATCTCCACGGGGAACGGCACTTCCGTCGTCAGCTTGTCGTGGTGCACCGGATGCATGGGAGCGGGAATGTACGACCGCGTCTCGGCGTGCAGCCAGTATTCGTGGACCGCGAGCCGGTGGTCACGGTCGAGCTCCACGCGCCAGTAGCAGGCCACTTTGGCCCCGGCGAAGAGCGCGGGCTTGCGGACTCGGTCGTCCTGACGGGAGCCCGGGGAGACGACCTCGACGGCCAGGGCCACCTTGTCCACGGGGACGCATTCGGTCTCGAAGAAGCTGAGCCCACGCGGGTCGAAGACGATCGCATCGGGCTTTGGGGTGTTCTGGTCGTCGAGCATGACGCACTGCTCGATCACGACGGCATACGGATCGACAGCGGCCGCCTCCAATGCGTACGCGATCCTGTCCCGGACCCGGTTGTGCCAGAACTTGGTCTGCCCACGAGGCACGATCACTCCGTCCACGAGTTCCCAGTCGAAGGGCAGCTCCAAGTGCTTGACCTGGTCGAAGGTCCAGCCGGCTGCCGGCGGGAACATCCAGGTTTCCTCGGTGGCCTGATCCTGCCGATGGTTCGTCATCACTGCTCCCATGGGCGCGAGTCTGGACGCCGGTGCGCGTCGCGGTCTCTTGTACGACCGTACCGTCACCCGAAGTGAGTGCGACCTGCCAAGACGTTGACCCGCCGTGTCCCCGTCAGGCGTAGGCCACGTATCTCGTAGCCGTCTCCGAGAGGAGTTCTCTGCCCTCGCGCTTCCACAGGGTCTCGTTGAAGAGTTCGACCTCGATCGGGCCCGCGTACCCCGCCCGCTCCACGTAGCCCCGCCACTCCCGCATGTCGATCGCGCCGTCCCCCAGCTGTCCGCGGCCGTTCAGGACGCCCTCGGGCAAGGGCGTCACCCAGTCCGCCAGTTGGAAGGCGTGCAGGCGGCCCGCCGCGCCCGCGCGGGCGATTCCGGCGGGGGCCTCGTCGTCCCACCAGACGTGGTACGTGTCCACGCACACCCCCACCTGCGACGCGGGAAACCGCTCCGCCAGGTCCAGCGCCTGGGCCAGCGTGGACACCACGCAACGGTCGGACGCGAACATCGGGTGGAGTGGCTCGATCGCCAGGCGGACGCCCCGCGCCGCCGCGTACGGGGCGAGTTCCGCCAGTGCGTCGGCGACGCGTTCGCGTGCCCCTCGCAGGTCCTTCGAGTCGGGCGGCAGGCCGCCGGAGACCAGGACCAGCGTCCGCGTTCCCAGCGTCGCCGCCTCGTCGATCGCCGCCTTGTTGTCGTCGATCGCCGCCACGCGCGCGTGCGGGTCGATCGCGGTGAGGAAGCCGCCCCGGCAGAGGGTCGTCACGGACAGGCCCGCGTCACGCATCAGCTTGGCGGTCTTCTCCAGGCCGTGGGCCGCAACCGGTTCGCGCCAGAGGCCGACCCCGGGGATGCCCAACTCACCGCACGCGGTGACCAGTTCAGGAAGTGACAGCTGCTTTACCGTCATCTGGTTGATGGAGAAACGTGCGAGTTCCTCGCTCACGGATGGACTCATTGCTGGACTCCGTACACGGTGAGCAGGGATCGCATACGGGACTCGGCCACGGCCGGGTCCGGGAACAGGCCGAGCCCGTCCGCCAGTTCGTAGGCGCGGGCCAGATGCGGGAGCGAGCGCGCCGACTGCAGGCCGCCCACCATCGTGAAGTGGTCCTGGTGGCCCGCCAGCCAGGCCAGGAACACCACCCCCGTCTTGTAGAAGCGGGTGGGCGGCTGGAACAGGTGCCGGGAGAGTTCGACCGTGGGGTCGAGGTGGGCGCGGAAGGCCTTGGTGTCGCCCGTGTCCAGGGCGCGCACCGCCTGTGCCGCCAGCGGCGCCAGCGGGTCGAAGATGCCGAGGAGGGCGTGGCTGAAGCCCTGCTCGTCGCCCGCGATCAGTTCGGGGTAGTTGAAGTCGTCGCCCGTGTAGCAGCGGACGCCGTTCGGGAGGCGGCGGCGCAGGGCGATCTCGCGCCCCGGGTCCAGGAGGGAGATCTTGATGCCGTCGACCTTGTCGGGGTGCGCCGCGATGACCTCCAGGAACGTGTCGGTCGCCGCGTCCAGGTCCTCGCTCCCCCAGTAGCCGCCGAGCGCCGGGTCGAACATCGGGCCGAGCCAGTGCAGGATCACCGGCTCGCTCGCCTGGCGCAGGAGGTGGGCGTACGTCTCCAGGTAGTCGTCCGGCGACTTCGCGGCCGCCGCCAGCGCCCGTGACGCCATCAGGATCACCTGCGCGCCGGTCGACTCGACCAGGGCCAGCTGCTCCTCGTACGCCGAGCGGACCGTCAACAGGTCGGCGGGATAGGCGAGTTGGTCTGTTCCCACGCCGCAGGCGATCCTGCCGCCGACCGACTTCGCCTCGGCCGCCGAGCGTCTGATCAGTTCCGCCGCGCCCGGCCAGTCCAGGCCCATGCCGCGCTGTGCGGTGTCCATCGCCTCCGCCACGCCGAGGCCCTGCGCCCACAGGTGGCGGCGGAAGGCCAGGGTGGCGTCCCAGTCGACGGCCGCCGGGGAGTCCGGGGAGACGTCGGCGAAGGGGTCCGCCACCACGTGCGCCGCCGAGAAGACCGTGCGCGAGGTGAGGGGCGGGCCGCCGGGTGGCGGCGGCAGGGGGGCGCTGCGGGGCACGTACGGGTACGTGCCGCCGGTGGCGTCCGGGAGCAGAAGCGTCACTGTGCGATCTCCGGTACGTCGATGCGGCGGCCCTCGGCGGAGGACTTCAGGCCCAGTTCGGCGAGCTGCACGCCGCGTGCGCCCGCGTGCAGGTCCCAGTGGTAGGGCGCGTCGGCGTACACGTGCTTGAGGAACAGCTCCCACTGTGCCTTGAAGCCGTTGTCGAATCCGTCGGGTCCTTGATTGTCGGGGACCTCCTGCCACTGGTCACGGAAGGAGTGCGTAACGGGCAGGTCCGGGTTCCAGACCGGCTTGGGGGTCGCGGCGCGGTGCTGTACGCGGCAGTTGCGCAGGCCCGCGACGGCCGAGCCCTCGGTGCCGTCGACCTGGAACTCGACCAGTTCGTCGCGGTTGACGCGGACCGTCCAGGAGGAGTTGATCTGCGCGATCGCGCCGCCCTCGAGTTCGAAGATGCCGTACGCGGAGTCGTCGGCCGTCGCGTCGTACGGCTTGTTCTGCTCGTCCCAGCGCTGCGGGATGTGCGTCGCGGTCAGCGCCTGGACGCTGCGTACGCGGCCGAACAGTTCGTGCAGGACGTACTCCCAGTGCGGGAACATGTCGACGACGATGCCGCCGCCGTCCTCCGAGCGGTAGTTCCAGGACGGGCGCTGGGCGCTCTGCCAGTCGCCCTCGAAGACCCAGTAGCCGAACTCGCCGCGTACGGAGAGGATCCGGCCGAAGAAGCCGCCGTCGATCAGCCGCTTGAGCTTCAGCAGGCCCGGCAGAAAGAGCTTGTCCTGTACGACGCCGTGCTTGATGCCGGCGGCCTTGGCGAGGGAGGCGAGCTCGAGGGCTCCGGACAGGCCGGTGGCGGTCGGCTTCTCCGTGTAGACGTGCTTGCCGGCGGCGATCGCCCGCTTGATGGCGTCCTCGCGTGCGGAGGTGACCTGCGCGTCGAAGTAGAGGTCGATGGCGGGGTCGGCGAGGACCGCGTCGAGGTCGGTCGAGACGTGCGTCTCGGGGTCAAGTCCGTGGCGCTCGGCGATCTCGCGCAGGGCGTGCTCCCTGCGGCCCACGAGGACGGGCTCGGGCCACAGCACCGTGCCCTCGCCGTCGCCCAGGTCGAGTCCGCCCTGTTCGCGCAGGGCGAGGATCGAGCGGACCAGGTGCTGGCGGTAGCCCATGCGTCCTGTCACACCGTTCATGGCGATGCGCACCGTCTTACGAGTCACAGAAGTCCCTCCGTACGCACTAGGCGCATAGCAAGCGCTTTCTATCCAAGGAGAAGCTAGCCTGCCGCACAAGGTTCGGACAAGGGCTTCGGACTTTCGGACCAGCGCAGCGACCGGAGGACGACGAGATGACCGTGACCCTGGCGGACGTGGCGGCCCGCGCCCAGGTCTCCCCCGCTACCGTCTCCCGCGTACTGAACGGCAACTACCCGGTGGCCGCGGCCACCCGGGAGCGTGTCCTGCGTGCCGTGGACGACCTCGACTACGTCCTCAACGGGCCCGCGAGCTCGCTCGCCGCGGCCACATCCGACCTGCTCGGCATCCTGGTGAACGACATCGCCGACCCCTTCTTCGGGATCATGGCGGGCGCCGTCCAGTCGGAGATCGGCGGTCCCGGCGGGCGCGCGGGCGGCGAGCGGATGGCCGTGGTCTGCAACACGGGCGGCTCCCCGGAGCGCGAGCTCACCTACCTCACCCTGCTGCAGCGGCAGCGCGCGGCCGCGGTCGTGCTGACCGGCGGCGCCCTTGAGGACCCCGCCCACGCGGCCGCGGTCTCCGCGAAGCTGGCACGCCTCGCGGACGCGGGCACCCGGATCGTGCTGTGCGGACGGCCCCCGCTGGCGGACACGGACGCCGTGACGGCCACCCTCACCTTCGACAACCGCAGCGGCGGCCGACGCCTGACCGAGCACCTCCTCACGCTCGGCCACCGCAGGATCGGATACGTGGCGGGCCCCATGGAGCGCACCACGACCCGGCACCGCCTCGAGGGCCACCGGGAGGCGCTCGCGGCGTCCGCCGCCGACCACGGCGACCAGGACGAGCTGACCGTCCACGGCCCCTACACCCGCCGCTCCGGCTACGAGGCCACCCTCGAACTCCTGCGCCGCGCCCCCGACCTGACGGCGATCGTGGCCGCCAACGACACGGTCGCCCTGGGCGCGTCCGCGGCCCTGCGCGACCGCGGCCTGCGCATCCCCGAGGACATCTCGGTGGCGGGCTTCGACGACCTGCCCTTCTCGATCGACGCCGTCCCCGCCCTGACGACCGTACGACTGCCGCTGCACGAGGCGGGCGCGCGGGCGGGCCGCCTGGCCACGGGCGCGGAGGAGCCGCCGCCGGGGGGTGTGGCGACGATCGGGGCTGAGCTGATGGTGCGGGGGTCTACGGCGCCGCCGTGTCACTGAGCCTTCGATATCGTTGACATCACCGGGAAAAGGAGGCTCATATGGCAGTCATGGTCATGGATGCACCCAGCGCCTGGGATGTACTGGACGGCGTCAACCTTCCCCGCGGCTATCGCGTCGAGATCACGGAGGGGAAGATCATCATGACGCCGCAAGGTGAGTACCCGTGGAATGTCATCCTCGAGGCCGCCCCGCAGATCAAGCAGCAGCTTGCCGGGCACGGCGCCATCCTCTCGGACGTCATGATCGACTTTCCGTCGAGCCAGTACGGGTACGCACCCGACCTGGCCATCGTCGCCCCCGGAGCCGAACGAAACAGCCGTGGCCGCTTCGAGTGGCACAGCCTGGAGGCGGTCATCGAGATCGTCTCGCAGAGCAGCCGGGACAACGACTTCACGAAGAAGGTCCATCTCTACGCGGAATGCGGCATCCCCCTCTACGCGGTCATCGACACCGAGGACGGCATCTGCACCGTCCACCGCCACCCGACCAGGATCGGGAGCTACGAGGACGCCACAGAGATCCCCTTCGGTCAGGATCTGGTCCTGCCGCTCCAAGGGCGTGACATCACCATCGCGACCGACGGCTTCCCGAAGGCCGGCGAGCTCGACTGACCCCGCGGATCTCGCCCCCGCAGGGCATGGCGGTCATGGATGGCGCGGCGTACCGTTGACTCAGTCAAAGGTGACCCGTCCCGATGACCCGGAGTGATCCTCGATGGCACACGCCTCCGATACGCCCATCCATGAGATCCGCGCTTTCAACCGCTTCTACACCAACCTCATCGGCGCCCTCGACTACAGCCGCCGGCTCTACGTCCCGTACACCCTCACCGAGGCCCGCGTCCTCTACGAGCTCGCCCACGCCTCCCATCTCGACGCGGCCGACCTGCGCTCCGAACTCTCCCTCGACGCCGGGTACTTGAGCCGTCTGCTCGGCAAGCTGGAGAGGGCCGGGCTCGTCGAGCGTGCGCCTTCCTCGCGTGATCCGCGACGGCAGCGCATCACCCTCACCGCACGGGGGCGCGAGACCGCCGGGCTGCTCGACGAGCGGTCGAGCGAGGCCGTCGGATCGCTGCTCTCGACCGTCCCGGCCGCCGAGCGGCCCCGCCTCGCGACCGCTCTGCGCACCGTGCGGGAGATCCTGAGCGGCTCCGCGGACGGGGCGGCGGCCTCGCACTCCCTTCTCCGTGAGCCCGGTCCCGGCGATCTCGGGTGGATCGTGCAGCGCAACGCCGCTCTGTACGCCGCCGAGTTCGGGTGGAACACCGACTACGAAGGTCTGGTCGCCCGGATCGTCGCCGACTTCGCCGAGGATCATGATCCGCACCTGGAGCGGGTGTGGATCGCCGAGCTCGACGGGCGGCCCGTGGGGTGCGTGATCTGCGTACGGGACGAGGCTCCGGCGACCGCGCGGCTGCGGCTCCTGCTCGTCGAGCCGGATGCGCGGGGGCGCGGCATCGGTGACCAACTCGTCAGCGCCTGCGTCGACTTCGCCCGCGACGTCGGCTACCGCGAGATGGTCCTGTGGACCAATGACGTCCTCGGCGCCGCCCGCGCCATCTACCAGCGGCACGGATTCGTCCTCGTCGACGAGAAGCCGCACCGGTCGTTCGGCGCGGACCTGCTGGGGCAGGACTGGCGACTGCACCTAGGGTCTGCGGCATGAAACTCGCCTTCTCCACGCTCGGCGTCCCGGGAGTCCCCCTCGACGACGTGCTGAATCTGGCCACCACCCATGGCTTCCACGGCGTCGAGCTGCGCGCGCATCCCGAAGAGCGGATCCATCCGGGGATCGGGCTCACCGAACGCGCCGACGCGGCCGCCCGGTTCAAGGACGCGGGCGTCGAGATCGTCGGGATCGCCGGGTACGCACAGGTCGCCGCGCCCGGCGAGGACGAGCCCGTGCTCGACGAGATACGTTCACTGCTCACCCTCGCCCGCGACCTGGGCGCCCCGTTCATCCGCGTCTTCCCCGGCGGCGGCACCGAGCAGAGCGCCGACGAGGCCGACGCGACGGCCGCCCGGCGGCTCGGCACCGCGGCCGAGTACGCGGCGGACTTCGGCGTACGCATCCTCATGGAGACCCACGACTCGCACCGCACGGGAGCCGCCGCGACCCGCGTCCTCGGTGCGGTCGGGCATCGCAACGCGGGCGCGCTGTGGGACCTGATGCACACCTGGCTCGGCGGCGAGTCCCCCGGCGACAGCTACGCGGCGCTCTCCCCGTACCTCGGCTACGTACAAGTGAAGGACATCGCGTCGGCAGAGGACACGACGCCGCTCGCGCTCGGCGAGGGCGTACTGCCGATCGCCGAGTGCGTGGACGTGCTGCTCAGCGGGGAGCACCGGGACGGGTGGCTGTGCTGGGAGTACGAGAAGCGGTGGTACGAGGCGGCGGCGCCGCTGCCTGAACTGCTGGGCCAGGGGCGGGAGTTCCTGTCGCGGCTGCTGAACCGCGCGGCCTGATCCCGGCGAACGACGTCAGGCCCACGCCGCCCACGAGCAGCGCCGCCGCGCACCACCCGAGGCCGCTCACCGACTCGCCGAGGACCAGCGCGGCGGCCGACATCCCGAACACCGGGACCAGGAGGGAGAAGGGCGCCACGGTGGAGGCCGGGTGGCGGCGCAGCAGGTATCCCCAGGCGCCGAAGCCGAAGACCGTGGTGATCCAGGCGACGTAGACGATGATCCCGGCGCCCTGCCAGTCCAGGTCGCCCAGGGCTTCGAGGTCCCGCGACGGGCCCTCGAAGAGGAGTGAGAGGCCGAGCAGCGGAAGCACCGGGACCGTGCTCACCCACACCATGAAGTTGAGGGCGTCGGGCGGGGACGCCTTGCGGGTCAGGACGTTGGAGGCGCCCCAGCAGGCGGCGGCCGCGATGAGCAGCGCGAAGGCGGTGAGCGGGCCCGACTCCCCCTCGTCGACCGCCGCGACGCCTATGCCCGCGAGGGCGACGACCATGCCCAACAGGCGTACGCGGCCCGGCCGTTCGCCCAGTACCGCGAAGGCGAAGACGGCCGTGAACACCGCCTGGATCTGCAGCACCAGCGAGGAGACACCGGCCGGCATCCCCGCGTCCATGCCGATGAAGAGCAGGCCGAACTTGGCGACCCCGAGGACGAGTCCGACCCCGATGATCCACTTCCAGGCGACCTTGGGCGGCCCCACGAAGAAGACGGCGGGCAGCGCCGCCACCAGGAAGCGCAGGGCGGAGAAGAGCAGCGGCGGGAAGTGGTCGAGCCCCACCTCGATGACGACGAAATTGACGCCCCATACGGCGGCGACGAGGACGGCCAGGCAGACATGTGCGGGTCGCATGCGTCGAGGATCACCCGGCATGACCATGTAGGACCAGCGCGGATCTCTGCATGATGGGATGAAGCAACGCTAACGAATCACTTCCCGTATGGATGGATGGGGTGGGCTCCTCATGCTCGATCTCGCTCGGCTGCGCGCCCTGCACGCCGTCTCGGTGCACGGCACCGTCGGCGCCGCCGCCACCGCGCTCGGCTACACCCCGTCCGCCGTCTCCCAGCAGATCGCCAAGCTGGAGCGGGAGACCCGCACCACCCTCCTCGAACGGCAGGGCAGGGGCGTCGCGCTCACCGAGGAGGCGCGTCATCTTGCCGCGACCGCGCAGGAGTTGATGGCGATCGTGGAGCGGGCGGAGACCGAGCTGGAGGAGCGACGCGGGCTGCCCGCGGGGCGCCTTGCCATCGCCGCGTTCGCCTCGGCGGCGCGCGGCCTGCTGCCCGGCGCCCTCGCGGACCTCGCCCGGCGCCACCCCGCGCTCGACGCCCGCATGTCGGAGATCGACCCGCATCTCTCCATCGACCTGGTGGCCAAGGGTGCGGTGGACCTGGCCGTCGTGCACGACTGGGACATCGCGCCGCTGCCCACGCCTCCCGGCGTCGAACAGGCCGTCATCGGCGACGACCTCTGCGACCTCGTCGTGCCCGCCGGGCACTGGCTCGCGGGGCGGGAATCCGTACGCCGCGAGGAGCTGAAGAACGAGCGGTGGATCACCCAGCCGCCGGGCCTCGTCTGCCACGAGTGGCTGATCCGCACCCTGCGCGAGGCGGGCTGTGAACCGGACATCGCGCACATGGCGGAGGAGAACCCCACCCTGGTCGCACTGGTCGCCGCGGGGCTCGGCGTCGCACTGATCCCCCGCCTGGGCCGAGGCCCGATCCCCGAGGGGGCGGTCACGGTGCGGCTCGATCCGGTGCCGGTGCGACGGCTGTACGCACTGTGGCGGGCGGGGGCGTCCCGGCGCCCCGCGATCGCCGAGGCGGTCAGGACCCTACGTGAGCACTGGCCGGCGACTGCTCCGGAGGCCGACACGAACACCTACTGACCCCGAGCCCGGCAGACTCGGGCACGCCGCCCGACAGGGCGGTCATGGTGCGACCCGACCCGCCCGGACACCACGAGGCCCCTGGCCCCGACCACACGCGGGAAGCCGCCACAGACACCCACCCGAGCCCCAGCGGCCGCAGACTCAAGCGGGGCCCGGCGCCCGCCAGCACGGTCACGGTGCGACCCGACCCGCCCGGACACCACGAGGCCCCTGCCCCCGGCACACACGGGAAGCCGCCACAGACGCCCACCGAGCCCCACCGATCCCCGACGCACCACTTTCCGGAAATAGCTCTCAGCCGGGAACCCACGCGAAGTGGCCGCCGTCCAAGCGGCGTGCTGCCGGGTGAGTCTCCGCGAGGCGGTGTCGGCATCGCTGCTGGCTGCGAACGCTGACCACCCTCTCCGCCGCCTGCGGCCGGCAGCATGCCGTCACCGGTGCGCCCCCCTCCAACAGCACCGGTGACGGCCCCTCACTCCTCCACAGTGGCCGCCGGATCCCTTGACCGGCAGAAATCTTCGGGATATCCGTGACTCTCGGAAAGTTTCCTTCAGCCGGTTTCCCCAGCCCGGCTCCGGTCCGGCATCCGTCCCCGAAGGAGCGCACATGTCGTCCCATCGCAACGCCTCCAGACGAACCCTGCTCGCCGCCACCGCCGTCGCCGCGGCGGCCCTGGCCACCCCGTCCGTGCACGCGGCGGGCAACGGCGACCGCGCCCGCGATCGTGACCGGAGGCTCCGGGAGCGCATCGCCCGCATGAGCCTGGAGGAGAAGGTCGGCCAGCTCTTCGTGATGCATGTGTACGGCCACTCCGCCACCGAGCCCGACCAGGCGGACATCGACGCGAACCTCGAGGAACTGGGCGTACGCACCGCCGCCGAGGCCGTCGCCAAGTACCACCTCGGCGGCATCATCTACTTCGGCTGGGCCCACAACACCCGCGCCCCGCACCAGATCGCCGACCTCTCGAACGGCATCCAGCGCGCGGCCCTCACCCCGGAAACCCCGGCGCAATCCCCCACGGCAGGCATCCCGCTGCTCATCTCCACCGACCAGGAGCACGGCGCCGTGGCCCGCGTCGGCATCCCCGCCACGCTGCTGCCCGGCGCGATGGCGCTCGGCGCCGCGGGCTCGCGCGCCACCGCCCGCAACGCGGCCAAAATCGCCGGCGCCGAACTCCGCGCGCTCGGCATCCGCCAGAACTACGCCCCGGTCGCGGACGTGAACGTCAATCCCGCCAACCCCGTCATCGGCGTACGCTCCTTCGGCTCGGACCCCCAAGCGGTCGCCGGCCTTGTCGCCGCGCAGGTCAAGGGCTACCAGGGCACGGACATCGCGTCGACGTCCAAGCACTTCCCCGGCCACGGCGACACCAAGGACGACAGCCACTCCAAGCTGCCCTACATCCACCACACCCGTGAGCAGTGGGAGACCCTGGACGCCCCGCCGTTCCGTGCGGCGGTGGCCGCGGGCATCGACTCGATCATGACCGCGCACATCGTGGTCCCCGCCCTCGACCCCGCCGAGGACCCGGCCACCCTCTCCCGCCCCATCCTCACCGGCATCCTGCGCGAGGAACTCGGTTACGACGGGGTCGTGGTGACGGACTCGCTCGGCATGCAGGGCGTCCGTACGAAGTACGGCGACGACCGCGTCCCGGTGCTCGCCCTGAAGGCGGGCGTCGACCAGCTCCTGAACCCGCCGAAGCCGGAGATCGCGTGGAACGCGGTGCTCCAGGCGGTCAGGGACGGCGAGTTGACGGAGGCGCGCCTGGACGAGTCCCTGCTGAGGATCCTGCGGCTCAAATCAAAACTGGACCTCTTCTCCGACCCGTACGTCACCTCGCGCGGCGTCGACAAGGCGGTCGGCACACGCGCGCATCTGGCGGCCGCCGACCGGATCGCGGAGGAGACGACGACGCTGCTCCTGAACGAGGGCGGACTGCTTCCGCTGGCACGCCGTACGCACCAGGAGCTCCTGGTGGTCGGCGCGGATGCGACATCTCCATCGGGCACCACGGGCCCTCCGACGGCCGTCATCGGGCGGGAGCTGACGGGGCTCGGCTTCACCGTGACGGTGCTGCCGACCGGCACGGCACCGTCATCGGCGAAGATCGCGGAGGCGGCCGCGGCGGCCGCGGGCAAGGACGCGGTGGTCGTCGGCACGTACAACGTGGGGGCGGGGAGCGCCCAGATCGCCCTGGTGGAGGCCCTGGTCGCGACCGGCGTCCCCGTCGTCGCCGTCGCGATCCGCAATCCGTACGACGTGGCACGTCTCGGCTCGGTGGGCGCATCGCTGGCCGCCTACTGCTGGACGGACGTCGAACTGCGCGCCGCCGCACGGGCGATCGCGGGCCGCGCCGAGCCGCAGGGGCGGCTGCCGGTGCCGGTCCAGCGGGCGGACGATCCTGCGCAGGTGCTGTACCCGGTGGGCTACGGCCTGACGTACTGACCGTACGCCGCACAACCGGCGCACCACCGCCAACTGACCCAAACCACCCCGTGCGCCTGGCGTGCGCCCGCCCCGGCGGGTCACGCTGGGTGCACATATCGGGGGGTTTGCCATGCTGGCCATGCCTGGCTGGAACACGGCACGGCGCGTGGGGGCGAGGTGGGTGCCGGTCCTTGCGGTGCTCGCCGTGTTCGCCGGCGCGGCCGGCTGCCAGAAGTCCGCGGATCCGGGGGCGGGTTCGTCGGGCAGGCTCGACGACGACCGGCCGTCCGCGTCGGTGTCGTCCGGGTACGGAGCGGTCTTCCTCGCCGTGGACGAGTGCGGTTCGCGGGGGCGCGAGACGTTCACGGAGGTGCCGTGCACGAGTGAACGCGCGGCGGCGCGGGTGATCGCCCGCTACGACGGAAAGGTCGCGGAGGGCCCGTCGTGCCCCGCCCGTACGGACTTCGTCCTGCACATCAGCGAGGACCGGCCCGCGGCGGACGAGGACGGGAACGGGGCGGTGCCTCGCGGGTACGCCTGCATGCGGAACCTGGAGCCGCCGCATCCCGGTGCCCCCGGGGGCGGGGGCGGCCCCCGGACGGTCGTCGGGGACTGCGTCTACAGCGCGGGGCGGGGCGAGGTCCGCGAAACGGCCTGCGACGGCTCCGGCACGAGGGCCCCGGAGTACCGGGTGACGTCCTCGGTCTCCGACCGCTCCAAGTGCCCGCCTGCGACGGAGCTTTACGTGTCACTGGGGGGTGGGGAGCCGGTGGGGGGTGCGGTGCGCGTATGAGCATTTTCCCTTCCCCCACCCCGCCCCCTCCCC
>NZ_SRIC01000618.1 GCF_004684775.1 Streptomyces sp. MZ04 | reverse complement strand
GCGGGTACAGAGGGCGCGGAGCGCCCTCTGACAGACCGTCAGCGCGGAGCGCTGACCGGCCGGCCCAAGAGGGCCGACCGCGGAGCCGGCCCGACGGGGCGGGCCGGTCGGTGGTCCCGGCCGTGAATCCTCTTTCCCTTTCCTGGAGTTGAGGTTACTGATTGGCTGGCTAGGGGGTGGGGGTCTGGCCCGTTGCCCTGTCCGGCTTTCCTGGGGTTTCTCGGCGGGTTTTCTGAACTTCCGGATGATGTGCACCCACCGGTGTTCCTGATTTCCTGCCGCGTGAGTCCAGTATAGGGGGTCAATCCGGTTGAACTCAAGTCGTGCAACGGGAAATTGACGGGGTTTCCGGTAGCTCGCCTCCCGGGAGTGCCCGCCGGGGGTTATGCCGCTCCCGTGCGGGCCCTGATGGCAGCCTACAAGGGCCGCGATAGGTTGGGGAGGGTGGGAGTGGGGCGCCGAGGAGGTGGCTCGCGGGGGCTTTCGGGGCCGTTTACGGGTGGCGTTAGATTCGCGCTCGCCGGATTTGATGAGGCGTTAGATTCGGAGCCCGGTCCAGTGTTAGATCCGGGGATGCTTCAACGGGTGCGCGCGGAGGTAGCGTTAGATTCACACGCGAGCGGCCCGGAGGTTTTCCGGGGCGTTAGATTCGCGCGCGGGTTGGGGTGGATCGGGTTTTCGGGGCGCAGTTCGGGCGGCGGGTGGAGTGCTTCGGGCGTGGGTGATCGGTCCGGGGGGTGT
>NZ_SRIC01000617.1 GCF_004684775.1 Streptomyces sp. MZ04 | reverse complement strand
GTCCACCCCCCAGTCCGCCCCTCGCCAGCCCGGCCCTCAGTCTGGCCCTCGCCAGCCCGACCCTCGGGGGTCCGGCTCCCGGGAGTCCGGCTCTCGGGAGTCCGGCTCTCGGGAGTCTGAACCTCGGAAGCCCGGTTTTCGGGCGACGGATCCTGCTCCGGCGCCTCTGGAGCATCCGGCACCTCCGGTGCACCTGGCGCCTCCGGAGATGCCGCCGCCTCCGGAGCAACCGCCGCCCCCGAATGGAACGGCCGCGGCAAGGAGTGGGTGCGGATCGGCGGACCGGCACGCCGCATCTTCGCGGGCGGGGCGGGCCTGTTCGCCACCAACCCCAGGAGCGGTGACATCTACCGGTTCGGCGGCCTGCCAGGGGCCTGGACCCGCATCGGCGGTCCGGGCAAGACCTTCGTAGTCGTCGGCGGACGGCTCTATGGCCTGTCGCCCGACAACAGCGGCGACAACAGCGGCGTCAAGAGCGGCGTCTACGAGTGGACGGGCAAGGGCCACGCCTGGACGAAGATCGGCGGCCCGGCAGGCCTCATCCGCGCGGACGGCGACTGCCTGTTCGCCACCAACCCCGAAACCGGCGACCTGTACCGCTACCTCGGCCGCCCCCACGAGTGGCAACGCGCCGACGGCCGCTGACAGCCGCTGACAGCCGCTGACGGCCGCTGACGGCCGTTGACGGCCGTTGACGGCCAGCCGAGGCCGAGCCGCTTGCCCCGCCCACCCAACCAAGTACCCGGGGCAATCGGGTGGGTG
>NZ_SRIC01000616.1 GCF_004684775.1 Streptomyces sp. MZ04 | reverse complement strand
GGGTAGTGGCCGGGGGCGGGTTGGTGTGGCGCAGCAGGTCCCGGATATCGGCCAGGCCATGGGCCGGCGCAGTGACCGGGCTGCCTGCCGCGTCGTAGGCGACCGCGGCGGGGTAGGCGTTGCCCGCGGCCTGTTTGTCCTCGTCGGTGGCCGCGTTCCGGAACTCAAGGGGGCAGCCGGCCATCGCCTCGTACCGCTCCTGCTGCGCCTCCAGGGCGGCGCAGAACCCGCACGACGCCGCGGTGAAGATCACTACGTGGTCGATGCTCCCGGCTGTCGGCCATCCGACCGGCCCGGCACCACGACGACGACGGCGGCGGCGGCGGGCGGCATGGTGAAGCCGGCCTGCGACCGCGACGGCCACCGCGACCCCGGCGACGGCGGCCGTACTGGCCGCCGTGACCGGCACCGGCCCTGCCACGGCCCCTGCCAGACAGGCCACGGCGCCGAGCAGGCACGCGAGGGCATGTCTGAGGGTGAATCGGGAGGGCAGCCAGCCACCGAAACACCCGCACTCCCGGCCCCGCAACACCACCGCCGCCACCGCGTACCCGGCGAAGACCATGCCGACAACGGCCAGCCGGGCGCCAACGGGCAGCGGTGCGAGCGCCGCCGCCACGACGGCCGCCTCGCCCGCCGTCACCACACCAGGGCCGGCCAGGAGACGGGCACGGCCACCCACCGGCCACACCGACACGGTCGCCTGCCAGTCGGCGAGTTTGGCGATCACACTCAGCGTCAGTACGCCGGTGCCGACCGCCTG
>NZ_SRIC01000615.1 GCF_004684775.1 Streptomyces sp. MZ04 | reverse complement strand
CGGGGAAGCCCGCGGCCAGCCTGCTGCAGATGCGCCTGCGCCAGGGGGAGGCGAACCAGTAGTCGGCGGCGGCGCCGATCGCGGGGGAGTGGCGGGCCCGCGGCTCGGTCGATCACCGGCTCCGCCGAGTTCGTCCTCAAGCGCCGGACGGGCTTGGAACTTCGGGTGCAGCATCACAAGGTCACCACCATCGTCAGCAACAGAGCCACCAGCAGCGAATCGATCCGGTCGAGCAGCCCGCCGAACCCCGGCAGCCAGCTCCCCGCGTCCTTGACACCCGCCTCACGCTTGACCATCGACTCCAGAAGATCCCCGAGTACGCAGCCGACGAGCACCGCGGCCCACAGCGCGACGGAGAACGCGCCGACCGCGGCCAGCGCGGCGGCCGTCACCACGGCGGCACCCGCCACCCCCGCCCAGGTCTTGTTGGGGGAGAGCGGCGAGAGCGGGCGGGACAGGAACCCCCGGCGGCCGAGCGCCGTGCCGCCGCACCACGCACCCACGTCCCCGAACGCGACCGCCACCCCCACCGCGACGGCGGTGTCGCCGAGCAGCACGAGACCGCTCAGCGAGACGGGAATCCACAGCAGCCCGAAGACGGTCCGGCACGCGCGCGTGAAGCCCTGCGAGGCGTCTCCGGAGAACAGCGCCACTCCTGCGGCGGCGACGAGCAGCGCCCCCGCCGTCCGTAGGTCGAGAGCGCCGGGCGCGCCCCAGGCGATCCCCGGCACCGCCACGGCGGCCACCCCGAGCACCACCCGCTCCC
>NZ_SRIC01000614.1 GCF_004684775.1 Streptomyces sp. MZ04 | reverse complement strand
GGATGGAAGGGGCGGGAGGGGCGGCAATTCACCCTGTGAGGCGGTGAGTTGGCTGTGTCGTTCCCGGTCGCGCCTCCCGAGCCGAGCCAGGGCCACGGCCACAGCCACGGCCGCGCACGCGAACAGCGCCATCAGTACCGCATGGGCGGCTCCCTCGCGGGCGTCGTCGAGCAGCTCCTGGGCGCGCGTGCCACGGGTGGACGGGGTGAGGAGGAGGTCCGGCAGGTGCAGGGCGGTCAGGGCGGTCAGGGCGAGGAGATTGGCCTGCGGGGCGAAGGCCGTCAGCGCGAGGCAGAGGGCGAGGGAGCGTCGCCCCGCCTGTCCGGCACCGATCCGCGCTGCGACCGCCCACGCCGTGGACAGCAGCATCCCGAGGAAGAGCGCGTACCACAGCAGTTCGGTGGCCAGGCCCGCGGCCTCGCTGCGGTCGCCGAGCAGCAGTGTGGGGGAGACGGTGAGCAGCCGCAGATTCGCGAGGGCCGACTCGTGCAGCTCCATCTGCCGGGTCCACGGATCGCCGGAGTCCGCCCACCGGATCTGCGCGGGCAGCACGGCGAGCGCCTCGGAGAGGAGGAGGCCGGCGGTGGCCGCGGTCAGCGGGTGGCGCGGGAGCGACCGGAGCGACCGGAGCGACCGGAGCGACCGGAGCGACCGGAGTGGCCGGAGTGGCCGGAGTGGCCGAAGCGACCGGAGTGACCGGAGCGACGGGAGCGACAGGCGTACGGGGAACGTCCGGAGGTTCGGCCCCGGCATCAGCCGCCGCCCGCCCCGGC
>NZ_SRIC01000613.1 GCF_004684775.1 Streptomyces sp. MZ04 | reverse complement strand
GGTGAGGTGGAGTCGTGCGGATGGGGCGGTGGCGTTGCTGAGGGGGAGCCAGGCCGGGCCGGCGGGGTCGGAGAGCTGAGCATTTCCCGTGGCGAGGAGGAGGCCGAGTTGGTCGGCGCTGTCGGCGAGGCGGTGGCGCAGGGCGGCTTCGCGGCGGGCGCTGCGGGTGTGGATGAGGACCGGGGTGCGGGTGCCGGTGGTGGAGGCCAGGGCGGCATAGCCGGGAAGTTTCGCCTCGACGCGGGCGAGGTTCTCGCTGCCGGTGTCGTACTCCACGAAGAACGGCAGGAGTTGGCTGCCGCCGCCGTAGTGGGCGTAGGCGTCGGGGCGGATCCAGTCGCCCCAGAGGCGGGTGGATGAGCGCTCGGCCAGCCACACCGGTAGGTGGCCGGTGGCGGCGAGTTGGGTCAGGAGGGTGTTGACGCCGAGGGTGTGGTCCAGGGTGGGGGAGAAGGCGATGCGGGCGCAGGTGTCCTTGCGCCAGCCGGTGGCGGCCAGGTCGGTGCCGGCGCGGGCGGCCAGGAGTTCGGCTCCCGTCTTGCCGAGGGTGTAGTGCTCGGGGGCGGAGCCGCGGGTGCGCAGGGGGCGGAAGGAGTCGACGATGCCCATGAAGTACAGCTCGCGCAGGCGGCGGTTTGCCGTGCGGTGGCCAGTGAAAGCGAGGGCAGAGATGTGGTGGGAGGTGAGCACCTTGTGCTCGTGGAGCATCTCGGTCAGCCATACGTCGCGGGCGGTGAGCCGGGCGGACAGCTGAGCCAGGTCGGTGCGGGCCCGGTTGGGCTGGGC
>NZ_SRIC01000612.1 GCF_004684775.1 Streptomyces sp. MZ04 | reverse complement strand
GGTGGGGGGCTTGGGTGCCGACTCGGCCCCGGGCTCGGGTTTCTGCTCAGCCTGGGGCGTCGGCTCCGCCTTGGGTGCCGCCCCGGCTTCCGATGCTGGCGCGGCTTCCGATGCTGGCGCGGCTTCCGATGCTGGCGCGGCTTCCGATGCTGGCGCGGCTTCCGATGCTGGCGCGGCTTCCGGTACTGGCGCGGCTTCCGGTGCTGGCGCGGCTTCCGGTGCTGGCGCGGCTTCCGATGCTGGCGCGGCTTCCGATGCTGGCGCGGCTTCCGATGCTGGCGCGGCTTCCGGTACTGGCGCGGCTTCCGGTACTGGCGCGGCTTCCGATGCTGGCGCGGCTTCCGATGCTGGCGCGGCTTCCGATGCTGGCGCGGCTTCCGGTGCTGGCGCGGCTTCCGATGCTGGCGGCTTCGGCTGGGACGCGTCGTCGAACGCCGGGCGGGCCTTGTGCCACGGGGCGTCGGAGCTGACCGGGGTCGACCCAGCGGGCTTCGCCTCGGCTTCGGGCTTCGCCGGGGCGGTCGCCTCCTCAGGCTTAACCGGCGCGGTCACCTCGCCCTCAGGCCTAACCGGCGCGGTCACCTCACCCTCACGCCTAACCGGCGCCGTCACCTCACCCTCAGGCTTCGCCGCCGTCACCTCAGGCTTCGCCTCCGGCGCCGAAGGAGTTGCCTCCGGCGCCGAAGGAGTTGCCTCCGGCGTCGGGTGCTGGGATGCCGAGCCCTGGGTCACGCTGCGGGTGCGGCGTGGGCCTGGCTCTTATACACACCCGTCGGCCCCTACGAAGTG
>NZ_SRIC01000611.1 GCF_004684775.1 Streptomyces sp. MZ04 | reverse complement strand
CTGCACATCCCGTCGCCCCCCGGCCACGACGAACCCCGCATCCTCACCCGTATCCGCGCGCTGCTCGCCAAGGCGGAGGCCACGGGGTTCCCGGAGGAGGCGGAGGCGCTGACCGCCAAGGCGCAGGAGCTGATGGCCCGGCACACCATCGACGAGGCGCTGCTCGCTTCGCGTACGCGCGCGAAGGACACCCCTGGCGCCTGCCGCATCGGTGTGGACGCCCCGTACGAGACGGCGAAGGCGATCCTCCTCGACGCGGTGGCCACGGCGAACCACTGCCGGGCGGTCTGGAACGAGGCGTACGGCTTCTCCACGGTCGTCGGCTTCGAGGCCGACCTGGAGGTGGTCGAACTCCTCCACACCTCGCTCCTCCTGCAGGGAACCACGGCGATGGCGAAGGCGGAGGCGGGGCAGCGGGCGGGCGGCCGGAAGCGTACGAAGACGTTCCGTCAGGCGTTCCTGCTGGCGTACGCGCATCGCCTCGGCGCCCGCCTGGCCGCCACCGCCGAGCACGTCACGGAGGAGGCCCCGGAGGCGGGCGAGCTCCTCCCGGTGCTCGCCGCGCGGGACGTGGCCGTCACGGAGTCCGCCGAGCGAATGTTCCCCGAGACGACGAGTGCGCGGGTGCGGGGTGTGAGTGACGCGGAGGGCTGGCACTCGGGCGTGGCGGCTGCCGACGAGGCCCATGTGTCGCCCCGGGCGCGAAGCCTCCCTTGACTTCCCCCGCGGTCTGGCCTCGCCGAACGAGCCCTTCCGGCTCACCCGCCCGTTTACCCCTGTATCTTATACACATCTGACGCTGCCGACGAATAGCCTTGTGGAGATCTCGGTGGTCGGTGCTGGAGTACGAAAAAT
>NZ_SRIC01000610.1 GCF_004684775.1 Streptomyces sp. MZ04 | reverse complement strand
GGGTGGCGGTGGCGGGTCCTCCTGCGGCGGCGGCAGCTCCGGCGGAGGCGGTGGCGGTGGCGGCTGCGGTGGTGGCGGAGGCGGCGGTTCCTGAACCCGCCGCCAGGGGCACGGCAGCCGACCGCCCGCGATACCCCTTACTCGTACGGCAGTTGACGTACTCCGTGCGGTAACCGGCAGGCGCATCCCCGCGGCGCACTAACGTGCGGTGCCGCAACAGGAGGCGTCATGCGATCCATCAACGGCACCGGCCTCATCGTCGCGGGGCTCGTCGCGACCCTGGCCGCGCTGCTCTTCCCCATCTGGTCGTACGAGGACCGCTCGGGCACCGGCCTGGACAGGCTCAACGCGGAGACGGTGTCGACCGACTACGGCCCGCTGTCCGCGCTCGACCGCGAGTTCATCACCAAGGTGCGGCTCGCGGGCCTCTGGGAGCTCCCGGCCGGACAGCAGGCGGAGGAGCGCGGCACCACCAAGGCCGTACAGACCGCGGGCGAGCACCTCGTCGAGGGCCATACGTTCCTCGACGCGCGGGTACGCGAGGTGGCGACGCGACTCGGCCTCGAACTGCCCAACCAGCCGAACCCGCAGCAGCGTGGCTGGCTCGACGAACTGAGCGACGCGCGCGGCACGACGTACGACGAGAGATTCGCCAACATCCTGCGCGTGGCGCACGGCAAGGTCTTCTCCGTGGTGGCCGAGGTCCGCGCGACCACCCGCAACTCGCTGGTGCGCGCCCTGGCCGACGACGCGAACACGACGGTCCTCGACCACATCACGGTGCTCGAGGAGACCGGCCTCGTCGACTTCGACGATCTGGCGCGGGACGCCGCGTCGGCAGGACCCAACCCCGTCACC
>NZ_SRIC01000609.1 GCF_004684775.1 Streptomyces sp. MZ04 | reverse complement strand
GCCCGCCCCCCGCGGCCCCGGTGCTCGTCATCGGCTCCCCGTTCCTGTGGTGGATGCGGGTCGGCGAGCTGCGCGCGGTCCTCGCCCCGGTCGTGGCCGGTACGGGACCCTCGGCGCACCCCGACATAGCCGCGGCCCGGCGCTTCGTGCGCGGGCTCGACGCGGCGGTCGCGGTCACCTCCGCACCGGGCCGCGGCCCGCTCACGCGTCCGGTCCTCGGCGGTGTCGGCTGGGTGGCCAGGCTGCTCCTGCGCAGCTGCCGGGGGCACGCGGGCGAGATGGAGCGCGGCGTCGCGGCAGCGGCCGCCGAGCGCGCCCAGGCCGTGGACTACGGCGTGCGGATCGTCGCCCAGGAGCAGGTCGGTCTGGCGTACGCAGGGTGGGACCGCCTCCTGACCAAGGTCGCGCTGCCCGCCTGGCGGATGGGCCGCTGGCCGTCACGGCTCGACGCGGGCGTGGTCTCCGCCCTCACCGAGCTGTCCCGCAGGGACCGCCTGGCCGAGGGCTTCGCGTCCCGCCTGGGCGAGCGCCCCGCCTGCGATCTCCTGGAGGAGCCGGGCTCGGTGGACGAGGCGGCGTCCCTCCTTGCCGCCCGCCTCTTCCACGGCGGGCCCGCGGAGCCGGGTCCCGGCTGGGCGCCGGTGGCCTGGCAGGAGTATCCGGACGAGGTCGTCGACCGCAAGTGGCGTGCGGACGCCGCCCGCCTCCACCGGGTCCTCGACTCCCTGGGCGTGGGCCACGCCGCGGACCCGACGGCCCGCGACTCCAAGGGCCCCACCCTGGGCCGCGTCCTCGACCACCTGGCGGCACCGGACACCGAGGCGACGAGGACCGCCCCAGCGGCACCCGCCCCAGCGGCACC
>NZ_SRIC01000060.1 GCF_004684775.1 Streptomyces sp. MZ04 | reverse complement strand
ATAAGAGACAGGGACACGCTGTCCTGGATGAAGGCGTCCGGGTCGAGGCCCACCGAGCGGACCACGTCGGCGTCGAAGGTGCGGCAGAAGAAGCCGCGTTCGTCGGCGTACGGCGTCGGCTCGCCGCATCCAGTCCTGGTGGCTGCTGGTGGAGAGGGCGTCGTCGGGCATGGGGGTCTCCCGGGGAGCGGTGGGGAGTGATGGGGAATGGTGAGGGATTTGTTTGGTCTCAAACGATAGTTCAACGCGGCGTATCCATCGAGGGGTTGACCCCGTCGGCCCCGCGCCCATAATGTTGTTTGGGTTCAAACGAACTGGCGAACTGGAGGATGCCATGGCTCCCCCCGCTCCCGGACCGGCGACATCCGATACCCCGCGCGCCCGGTACACCGCGACCGCCACACCTCTGGCGACCGTCGCCGGCGTCCCCGTCGACACCCGGCACTGGATCGGCGGCGAACGCGTCGCCTCCGCCGGCACCTCCGCCGGAACCTCCGCCGGCACCTTCACCGACCGCTCGCCGATCGACGGATCGCCGCTCGCCGAGATCGCCCGGGGCGGCGCCGCCGAGGCGCGGGCCGCCGTGGCCGCCGCCCACGCCGCCTTTCCCGGCTGGTCCGCCACCCCGCCCGCCGAGCGGGCCCGGCTCCTGCACGCCGTCGCCGACGGAGTCGAGGCCCGCGTCGAGGACCTCGCGATCGTCGAGACCGCCGACAACGGCGCCCTGCTGCGCTCCCACCGCCGCGGCGTCATGCCCCGCGTCGCCCACAACCTGCGCTACTTCGCCGACCGCCTCCTCGCCCTCGCCCACGACGACTTCGACACCCGGGGGCACACCAACCACGTCACCTGGGATCCGGCGGGCCCCGCCGTCCTCATCACGCCGTGGAACGCCCCGCTGATGCTGGCCAGTTGGAAGATCGCGCCGGCGCTCGCGGCGGGGTCCACCGTCGTGCTCAAGCCCGCCGAGTGGACGCCGCTGACCGCATCGCTCTTCGCGGACATCGCGCACGAGGCGGGCATTCCGGCCGGGGTCTTCAATGTCGTGCAGGGGTACGGGGCGGAGGTGGGCGAGCCCCTCGTCGCCGACCCCGACGTGCGCCGGATCAGCTTCACCGGGTCCGTGCCCACCGCGCGGCGCATCGCCGAGACGGCCGCCGCGCACCTGGTGCCGTGCGGCTTCGAGCTCGGCGGCAAGTCGCCGCTGCTCGTCTTCGCCGACGCCGATCTGGAGCTGGCCGCCGATCTCGCCGTCGAGCAGTACGACAACGCGGGACAGGTCTGCCTGGCCGCCACACGCATCCTGGTCGAGGAATCCGTACGCGATGCGTTCCTCGGTCTCTTTCTTGACCGGGTAACGAAGTTGACCCAGGGAGATCCGCGCGACGAGAGCACTGATCTCGGACCCAGCATCGACCCCCGGCACATCGAGCGCGTCGACGGATTCGTGCGGCGCGCCCTGGACGCGGGCGCCAAGGCCGTCGTAGGCGGCGGCCCCAACGTCGACCTGTCCGCGCGCCTCGGCGGGAACTACTACCTCCCCACCCTCCTCACCGACGTCGCCCAGGACTCCGAGATCGTCCAGGAGGAGGTCTTCGGGCCCGTCCTCACCCTCCAGACCTTCCCCGACGGCGACGAGGACACGGCCGTGCGCCTCGCCAACGGCACCCGCTTCGGTCTCGCCGCCACCCTCGCCACCGGCGACCGCGACCGCGCCGACCGGGTCACCGCACGGCTCGTCGCCGGAACGGTCTGGGTCAATTGCTTCTTCGTACGCGACCTCTCCGCCCCCTTCGGCGGCTCCCGCCAGTCCGGCATCGGGCGCGAGGGCGGCGACTGGTCGTTCGACTTCTACTGCGACCTCAAGAACACCGTCACCGCGCCGAAGGGGTGGGCCCGCCATGGGTGAGATCGTCGGGGCGGGCCTGCTCGCCCACGTGCCGACCATCGTGCTCCCCGAAGAGACCCGCAAGGAGCTCAACGAAGGCCGCGAGATCAGCCTCGTCCCCGGCCTGCGGAGGCTGCGCGACGAGGTCTTCGAGACGCTCGCGTACGACACCGTCGTCGTGCTCGACTCGCACTGGGCGACCACCGTCGAGTTCGTCGTCTCGGCGCAGGACCGGCGCGCCGGGCTCTACACCTCCGAGGAACTGCCGCGCGGCATGAGCCGTATGCCGTACGACTATCCCGGAGACCCCGAACTCGCCCACTCCGTCGCCGAGTTCGCCGAGCGGCACGGCACCTGGATCACCCCGATCGACGACCCGTTCCTGCCCGTGTACTACGCCACCATCAATCTCTGGAAGTACCTGGGCGAAGGCCTCCCCGCCAAGAAATGGGTCTCGATCGGGGTCTGTCAGACCGGAGACACCGAGGACCACCTGCGCCTTGGCCGCGCGCTCGCCGACGGGATCGCCGCGCTGCCCGACCGCAAGGTGCTCCTCATCGCCTCCGGCGCCCTCTCGCACACCTTCTGGCCACTGCGACAGCTGCGCGCCCACGAGTCGAGCGAGGTCACCCACATCCGTACGCCCGAGGCGCGGGCCGCCGACGAGCTGCGCATCGAGTGGCTCGAGCGCGGCGACCACGCACAAGTCCTGCGCACCATGCCGGAGTTCCTCACCCACAAGCCTGAGGCACGCTTCGGCCACTACCTGATGATGATCGGTGCTCTCGGAGAAGAGCAGTGCTCTGCGGCCGGGCGCGCCTACAGCGCGTACGAGAACTCGGTCGGCACCGGACAGATGCACCTGTGGTTCGACCGCCCCGCCGGGGGCTGGACCGCCGTCCCCGACACGGAGGCCGAGGTCACCGCATGACGGACAACAACAACGCCACCACCACGACCATCACCACCGAGTACCGCAGAATCCTCCTCGACGGAGCCGCCGTCCAGGTCATGCGCGACGGCGATGAACTGGTCGCCGCCGACGGCCGCCGCGTCAAGGCGGCCGAGGCGAGCCACCTCCCACCCGTACGCCCCTCCAAGGTCATCGCCGTGCACCTCAACCACCGCAGCAGAGTGGCCGAGTTCGGCACCAGGCTGCCGCCCGCGCCCACCTTCTTCCACAAGCCCGTCTCCGCCCTCAACGCCCACGGCGGTGCGGTGGTCCGCCCCGACGGCTGCAAGTACCTCAACTACGAGGGCGAGATCGCCATCGTCATCGGCCGGACGTGCCGCAACATCGCCCCCGCCGACGCGGGCGCGTACATCGCCGGATACACCGTCGCCAACGACTACGGCCTGCACGACTTCCGCGACACCGACGCCGGTTCGATGCTCCGGGTCAAGGGCTCCGACACGCTCTGCCCGCTCGGCCCGGGACTCGTCACCGGCTGGGACTTCCACGGCAAATACCTGCGGACGTATGTCAACGGGCGGCTCGTGCAGGACGGTTCGACGGACGAGATGGAGTGGGACATGCACTATCTCGTCGCCGACATCGCCCGCACGATCACGTTGGAGCCCGGCGACGTGCTCCTGTCCGGCACCCCCGCCAACTCCCGCCCTGTCGCGCCGGGCGACGTCGTCGAGGTGGAGGCCGAAGGCCTCGGCCGGCTCACGAACCACATCGTCACCGGGCCGACGGCGATCCGCTCCGACGTCGGCGCCCAGCCCACCGAATCCGAGGAGGTCGTCTCGACGGCCTTCGGCGGCGACTGGGAGTTCCGTGGGGTCCGCGCGCCGCGCCGCTGAACCACCCCTATTCCGAAGGGAGTTGAAATGCTGAAGATCACCGTCGACCTGAACATCTGCCAGGACCACGGGCAGTGCGTCTTCGCCGCGCCCGAAGTCTTCACGCTCGACGAGGACGGCCATCTCGCGTACGTCGAGGCGCCCGACGAGTCGCTGCGCGCCGACGCCGAGGACGCCGCCGACGTCTGCCCGCTGCAGGCCATCCGGGTCGAGGGCTGACCCGCCGTGGCCCCGGCGGGAATCGCCGTCGTCGGCGCGTCGCTCGGTGGTCTGCGCGCGGCGGAACAACTGCGCGCGGCGGGCTGGCAGGGGGCGATCACCGTGTACGGGGCCGAGCCCCATCTCCCGTACAACAGGCCTCCGTTGTCCAAGGAGGTCCTGGCGGGCGACGCGCCCGCCACCGTTACGGCGCTGCGCCACCGACCCAGCGTCCAGGACGTCGAGTGGCGGCTCGGCACGGCGGTGCTCTCCGCCGATCTGGCCGCGCGCACGCTCGCCCTGGCCGACGGTTCGACGCACGCGTACGAGGGTCTGGTGGCCGCCACGGGGGTGCGGCCACGCAGGCTCCCACTGACCGGAGGCCCGCCCCGGCACGTCGTGCGCACCCTGGAGGACTCGGCAGCACTGCGTACCGAACTCGACCTGGGCACAAGGGTGTTGGTGATCGGCTCCGGTTTCATCGGCTGCGAGGTGGCGGCCACCGCCCGCAAGGCCGGGTGTGAGGTGACGGTCGTCGCACCGGAGGCCGAGCCGATGCTCCTGGCGCTCGGCGAGGGCCTGGCACGCGTACTGCGGCGTCGGCACGAGGCACACGGGGTGCGCTTCCGCATGGGCCGCCTGGTAGCCGAACTCGCCGATGGCCACGTGGTGTTGGACGACGGGACGACCTGCGCGGCCGATGTCCTGGTCGAGGCCGTCGGATCACTGCCCAACGCGGAGTGGCTGAGCGCCACCGAGGGAATCGACCTCACCGACGGCATCCTCTGCGACGAACACCTGCGCATCGGCGGCCTCCCGCACGCGGTGGCGGTCGGGGACGTGGCGCGCTTCCCCAACCCCCGGTACGGGCCGGTCGCGCGGCGCGTCGAGCACTGGTCGATCCCCTCCGACGCCGCGAAACACGCGGCCCGCGCCCTGGTCGCCGGCCTCACCGGCTCCGAACACGGCCTGGGACCGTTCGCGCCGCTGCCATCCTTCTGGAGCGACCAGTTCGCCATGCGGATCCAGTCCTTCGGCCAGCCGGGCCTCGCCGACCGTTGCCAACTCCTCCAGGGGGACCTGGAGTCGTACGACAGTGATGTCCTCTACGGCTACTACCGGGACGACCGTCTGATCGGCGTCGCCGCACTCGGCGGCCCCAAGGCGGCGGCACTCGCGGGGAGTTACCGTCGCGAGCTGATGGCGCTGCCCGAGCCGGAGGCCGCCGCGTAATTCGCTGCCGGGCCGGTCGCCGTGCGGCTAGCCTGGCCCGGCAACCGACCCTCCCAGGAGCTGAGATGCCCGGTCACCCGAGCGCGCGCTGACTTCGTAGGTCACGAACGACCTGTCATCGCGTGCTGCCCTTGAGCTGCGGCACGGCGAGCCTTCCCGCGCACCGTCTTCAGCATCTCCAGGGGCTTTCGTGTGGCGTGACCGTGATTTCCGCCGGCTCTGGGCGGGCCAGACCGCATCCCAGCTCGGCGAACAGTCGGGCCAGGTGATCCTGCCGCTCATCGCCGTGCTCGCCCTGGACGCGGGCCCGGGACAGCTCGGCGTCCTGCGCGCCGTGGAACAGGCGCCGATCCTGCTGCTCTCGCTCTTCGCGGGCGCATGGGTGGACCGCAGACGGGCCCGCACGGTGATGGTGTCCGCCGACCTCGCCCGCGCCGTCGCCCTGGCCGCGCTTCCCGCCGCGTACCTCCTTGGCGTACTCGGCGTTCCGGCGCTGCTCGTCGTCGCCTTCGCCGTCGGCGCGCTCAGCGTGTTCTTCGACGTGGCCTACCAGGCCTCTCTCGTACGGCTCGTACGACGCGATCAACTGGTGGCCGGCAACAGCGCCCTTGAAGGCAGCAGATCCGCCGCGCGGATCGGCGGTCCCGCGCTCGGCGGTGCGCTGGTGACGCTTCTTTCGGCGCCGGCCGCAGCGGTGGCAGGCGCGCTCTTCTTCCTGCTGTCCTTCTGCTCGATCCGGCGGATCCGCCGCGATGAGTCGATGCCGGACCGGAGTGGCCTGCGGCCTCCTCCCGTCCGGCGGCAGATCCGCGAAGGGCTGCAACTCGTCATCGGGGACGGCTCGTTGCGGGCGGTGGGCATCGCCTCCGCGCTCTTCCAGTTCTCCTTCGCCGCCGTGATGACCGTGTATCTGCTCTTCCTGCCGCGCGGACTGCATCTGTCGGGCGCCGAGGTGGGTCTCGCACTGGCGGCGACAGGGCCGGGAGCCGTCGCCGGCTCGCTCCTCGCCGCACGGCTGCCGGGAAGGTTCGGCCACGGCGTGGTGCTCGTGTCCTCGGCGGTGGCGGCCGACGGGGTGCTGCTCTGCGTACCGGCACTGCACGGCTCCGGCTCCGGCACCCTCGTCGCGCTCATGGCGGTCAACTTCGTCTTCGGCACCTTCAGCCAGCTCGTCAACGTCACCGTCATGGCCGTGCGGCAGGCCGTCACGCCCGTCCGGATGCAGGGCCGTGTCGTCGCGACGATCAACTTCGTCGGGATGGGCCTGACGCCGCTCGGCTCGCTGCTCGGCGGCCTGCTCGCCGCACAGTGGGGACTGCGCACCGGCCTCCTGGTGACCGCCTTCGGCCTCGCGCTGTCCCCGCTCTACATGGCCCTCTCCCCGCTGGCCCGCCTCGGCAAGGAGCTTCCGGTGGCCGCTACGCCCCTCCCACCGCCGTGAGCAGGGCCAGCGGTGCCGCCGCCGAACGGGACTCCCGTACGCAGGCGTGCGGGTACGGCACCGGGCCCGGATACGCCTCGCGGCCGTACCCCGCCAGGACCTCCGGGAGCCGGTCGCCGCCCGTCGACGCCGCCGTCACCAGGCCGCGGGCCACCGTGCGCGCCTCGTCGTGCAGGCCGTAGCGCGCGAGGCCGAGGGCGATCAGCGCGTTGTCGTGCGGCCAGACCGAACCCCGGTGGTAGGACAGCGGGTGGTACGCCGCCTGGCCCGCGGCGAGGGTCCGTACGCCCCAGCCCGAGAAGAAGTCCGGTTCGAGGAGGCGGCGCCCGACCGCCTCTCCGTACTCCTTGTCCAGGAGGCCGGACCAGAGCAGATGGCCCGCGTCCGACGCGAGCGCGTCGACCTGGTTGCCGTCGCCGTCCAGGGCGAGCGCGGGGAAGCCCTGGCCCGGCATCCAGAAGTCCCGCTGGAAGCGGTCCCGCAGGTCGGCGGCCGCCTGGGTGAGGAGGTCGGCGTACACCTTGTCGACCCAGACGGTGCGGGCCAGCCAGGCGGTGCGGCCGAGCGCGTCGTACGCGTATCCCTGTGCGCCCGCCGCCATCACCGGGCCCGTGGCGCGGCTGCCGTCCGCCGAACAGATCGCGCCGGGGGAGTCCTTCCAGTTCTGGTTGGCCAGGCCGCCCTTGTCCGCGCGGTAGACGAGATAGCCGCGCGAGGTGAGCCCGCCGTGGTCCAGGATCCAGCCGACGGCGGCCCGCGCGTGCGGCTCCAGGCGGCGGGCCAGGGCGGTGTCGCCGGACTGTTCCGTGTACGCGCCGAGCAGCACGAGGAAGAGCGGGGTCGCGTCGACCGAGCCGTAGTAGCGCCCGTACGGAACCTGCCCGAAGTGGGCGAGCTCCCCGTGCCGCACCTCGTGCACGATCTTGCCGGGCTGCGCGACCGAGCCCTCGGTGGCCTCCGTCGCCTGCGTCGCGGCGAGCGCGGGCAGTGTCGCGGCGGCCAGGCGCGGCAGATAGGGGAGGGCGAAGAGGGAGGTCAGGAGGGCGTCGCGGCCGAGGAGCGTGAGGAACCAGGGGACGCCCGCCGCAGGGACGCGCAGGGCCTCGCCGTCCGGTCCCGACGCGGGGAGCTGGAGCGCGGCGAGGTCGGCGAGGCCACGGCGGCACGCGGCCGCCAGCTCGGGCCAGGCGCCGGGGAGCGTCACACCGGAGGCGAAGTCCTCTTCGGCGGCCGCGAGTTGGCGTACGGCGTCCGATGGCGCGTCCGGGACCTGTGGTTCCGGTGCGCCGTGCGGATGCGCCGCGGCACGCAGTGCCACCTCTGCGGTGCCGTGTGCGTCGAGGTCGAGGGACCAGACGAGGCGCCGCGCACCGGTCCCGGTCTCCTCGACGGCGTCCGGCGCGGGCTCGGCGGTCACGGTCGTACAGGAGCGCCACTCGCGCCGCCGGTACCCGAACTCGATGCCCAGGATGGGCTCTTCGTCGTCGCCGCCGATGACCCGCCGCGACCTGACGGCGCCCGTCTTCTCGTACGTACGGTGGTCGGCCCGCAGCTCGAACTGGTCGGTGAAGTCGGCGTCGACGGTCAGCGCGACCTGCACGGTCGTCGGCACCCCGCGATTGCTGGTGACCCGAAGCAGCTCGACGAACGTGCCGTCCGTGACGGCCTGTTCACGGAAGACGGTGTACGCGGGCGGCTCCTGCCGTCCGCCGCGCGGCACCAGGACGCACCGTGCGGCGCCCGCCTCGGCGTCGGCCCGCGACACCGGCGTGAGGATTTCCGGTACGGCCCCGTCGACCGTGAGCTGCCAGCGGCTCAGGTGCCGGGCGTCACGGACGAAGAGCCCGTCCGGAGCGGTGCCGCTGCCCCGCACCCCGCTGATGTCTCCGCTCGCGCCGATGGTGGCGAACGTACCGCCCCGCACGAGCAGTTGATGTCCCTCAGTCATCCCCGAACCCCTCCCTCGTCCATCCTCGAAGCCCTCCCTCGTCGCGCCCGGCGGGATCGTCGAGCAGCAGGTCCAGGGCGAGCGCGGCGCTCCAGCCGAAGCCGCGCGCGCCGCAGCCCCGCCCCGTGTACGGGTCCACGTACTCCGCGAACCCGGACTCCCCGGCCACATCGAGCAGCGCGCGCCGCAGACGGTCCGCCCGCGCCCGCTCGCCGTGCAGCCGAAGTCCGCGCTCCAGCAGCCAGTTGGTGTTGAACCACGCGGGCCCGCGCCAGTACCGACGGGGGTCGAAGGCGCTCCCGGTGAGGTCGTAGCTCGGCGCGAGGCGGGCCGCGCCGCCGAGGCCGAAGTGCGGTCCGTGCGCGGTGCGGACGAGCGCGGCGGCCACGGACGGCGGCAGCGCGGGCAGGATCAGCGGGACCAGACCGCCGACGCCGCGCTCCGGCACCAGCTCCCCGGAGAGCTGGTCGCGGCAGAAGAACATGCCCCTCGCCGCGTCCCAGAGCCGCTCCACGAGGACCCCGGTCAGCGTGTCCGCACGGGCCGCCCGCTCGGCAGCCGCGTCCGGCAGGTCCAACTCGGCCTCGATGCGCGCCAACGCGTACTCGGAGGCGATGAGCAGCGCGTTGAACGACGGGTCCTCGACGGCGAACTCGCCCGCCCCGTCCGCGTACCGGCCATCGCGGTAGTCGGCGGCCAGGCGCACATATCTGCCGTAGTCGAGATCGGTCGGCCGGTCCTCCGCGGCCCCGTGGTCCAGGTCCGCGCGCCGGTAGGCGGCCGGGTCCGCCGGTTTCACCCGGCTCAACGCGGCGTCCCAGCAAGGGCTGTTGTCCATGCCCTGCTCCCAGGGGTGGACCACCGAGGCGAGCCCCGCGCCGCCCACGTCCCTGCGGCCCAGCAGATAGCCGTGCCAGGCGGCGAGGCGCGGGCGCACGCGGGCCAGGAAGGAACGGGCCCGGGAGAGCCCCGGGTCGGCCCGGTGCACCAGCCAGGCGGAGAGGGCGTGCACCGGCGGCTGCACGATGCCGGAGGTGTGCACGGCACCGGGTGCCCCGGCCGTGCGGCCTGCGGTCGTGGAGCGCCAGAAGTCGGGGCTGGGAAAGTAGGCGTCCAGGGGGACGGCGGGGTTGAACACGATGTGCGGGACGCGGCCGTCGCCCCACTGGGCGCTCAGCAGCGTCTCCAGCTCCAACTGGGCGCGTAAGGGGGAGAGATGGCGAAGCCCGATGGCGATGAACGCGGAGTCCCAGGACCACTGGTGCGGATACAGGTCACGGGAGGGGACGGTCGACGTCCCCGTCCAGTTGGCCCACAGGACATCGGCGGCACGTGCGCGCAGCGACGGCGGCGTGACGGGTCGGGCTGCCAGCTGGGCTGTGCGGCCCACGTTCGTGCGGCTCACGGTCGTGCGGCTCACGTTCGTGCGGTCCACGCGGATCTCCCCGAGGGGCTCGACGCCCTGTCAGTTTGGTGTTATCCACCATAGGGTTACGTCTACTTAACACGCAAAACTCAATATGTAACGTGGAGTTGATGAGCGCAAGGGGAGAAGGGGAGAGTGGATGCCGGACAGATCGGTTCGCGAGGATCGTGTGGATCGTGTGGATCGTGCGGGGCAGTCGGCGGGAGGGCACATGGGGCAGGCTGCGGGAGGGCGCATGGGTGGACCCCACGCCGGCGCCGGTGACCTGCTCGACCTGGTGCGCAGCGGCCGGGCCACCACGCGCGGCGCCCTCCAGCAGGTCACCGGACTCTCCCGCGGCACCGTCGGCCAGCGCCTCGACCGGCTCTTCCGTGCGGGCTGGCTGCGCGAGGGTGCGGGCGGTCCTGCGGGGTCACCGCTCGGGGGGCGCCCCGCGCTCCGCCTTGAGTTCGACGACGCCCACGCGGTGGTCCTCGCCGCTGACCTGGAGACCCGGCACGCCCGCACCGCCCTGCTGAGCCTCACCGGCGAGATCGTCGCCGAGCACGCGGGCCCGCTGTCGATCGAGGAGGGCCCGGACGCGGTCCTCGGCGAGCTCGGCGCCCGCTTCGCCGAGCTGCTGCGCAGGGCCGGGTGGGCCCCGGACTCGGTGTGCGGCATCGGGCTCGCGGTGCCGGGCCCCGTCGACAGCGAGACCGGCCGCGTCGTCCAGCCGCCGATCATGCCGGGCTGGGACGGGTACGACATAAGAGGCCGCCTGAGCCGCGCCTTCGCCGAGCACACGGGCGGCCCCGCCGACCTCCCGGTGCTCGTCGACAACGACGCCAACCTCATGGCGTACGGAGAACAGCGCGCCTCCTACCGGCGGTGCTCGGCCTTCGCCCTGATCAAGGTCTCCACCGGCATCGGCGCGGGCGTCGTCGTCGGCGGCGCGGTGTACCGGGGCATCGACGGCGGCGCCGGGGACATCGGTCACATACGGGTCATGGACGGGACGGGGGGCGCCGCCGCCCTGTGCAAGTGCGGCTCCTACGGCTGCCTGGCCGCCGTGGCCAGCGGGCGAGCGGTGGCCGCTCAGCTGAGCGCGGCGGGCGTCCCCGCGGCGTCCGGCTCGGATGTGCGCGCGCTCCTGGACGCCGGGCACCCGGAGGCCGTCGGGCTCGCGCGGGACGCGGGGCGCCGGGTGGGCGAGGTGCTCGCGACCGTCGTCACGCTGCTCAACCCCGGGGTTCTGATGATCGCCGGAGATCTGGCCGGAACTCCCTTCCTCACCGGCGTGCGCGAGCTCCTCTATCAGCGGGCCCTGCCGCGCTCCACCGCTCATCTGGAGATCGTCACCTCACGGCTCGGCGAGCGTGCGGGCCTGGTCGGGGCGGGTGCGCTGGTGGTGGAGCACCTGTACGCGCCGGGGCGGGCCGAGGAGCGGCTCGCCGCGCTCGGCGTATGACGGGCGGCGCGACCGTCCGGACAAGGGTCCGAATGCTGACATCAGGCCCCTCATGACAGCGTGATTCTCGCCACCCCTGATAGGGGTTGCGCTCAGATGAGCGGATAGTGGGCGAATCCACTTCTCCAAGGGGTGGCACTCAGTGCCAATGCTCGATCATTCATAAGGTGAACTCACATCTGAGATTTCTCTGCTCATCTGAGCAAATCCCTGGTTCTGCAGGGGTTGATCGTTCAAGACTTGAACACATGGTCGGACGATGGCCTACCGCCGAGTCACTTTCGATCTACTGGCGGACGGGTGGTTACAGCCGTATGACGCACAAGTGGACGTACCCAGGTGCCTTCGATCTGGGTATGTTCCTCGCCGTCAGGGCAGCCACCGAGTCCTCGAGGAGTCGAGACCCGTGTCGGAAAACAAAGATCCCCACGTAGCGACGCAGAGCGATGCGGCCGTGAAGTTCGTCTATGACTTCACCGAGGGCAACAGGGACCTCAAGGACCTTCTCGGCGGGAAGGGCGCGAACCTCGCCGAGATGACCAACCTCGGCCTGCCCGTCCCTCCGGGCTTCACGATCACCACAGAGGCCTGCAAGACCTACCTCGCCAGCGGCGAGGAGCCGGTCGAGCTGCGCGACGAGGTGAGTGCACACCTCGACGCCCTCGAGAAGACCATGGGCAAGAAGCTGGGTCAGGCGAATGACCCGCTGCTCGTCTCGGTCCGCTCGGGCGCCAAGTTCTCGATGCCCGGAATGATGGACACCGTCCTGAACATCGGGCTCTCCGACAAGTCGGTGACGGGCCTGGCCAAGCAGTCCGGCGACGACCGCTTCGCGTGGGACTCCTACCGCCGCCTCATCCAGATGTTCGGCAAGACCGTCCTGGACGTCGACGGCGAGCTCTTCGAGGACGCGCTCGAGGCGGCCAAGGTGGCCAAGAAGGTCACGGTCGACACCGATCTCGAGGCCGCGGACCTGAAGAAGCTGGTCACGAAGTTCAAGAAGATCGTCAAGACCGAGGCCGGTCGCGACTTCCCGCAGGACCCGCGCGAGCAGATGGATCTCGCGATCCGCTCGGTCTTCGAGTCCTGGAACACCGACCGCGCCAAGCTCTACCGCCGCCAGGAGCGCATCCCCGGCGACCTCGGCACCGCGGTCAACATCTGCTCCATGGTCTTCGGCAACCTCGGCCCGGACTCCGGCACGGGCGTCGCGTTCACCCGCGACCCGGCCAGCGGCCACCAGGGCGTGTACGGCGACTACCTGCAGAACGCGCAGGGCGAGGACGTCGTGGCGGGCATCCGCAACACCGTCCCGCTCGCCGATCTCGAGCAGATCGACAAGAAGTCGTACGACCAGCTCATGCAGATCATGGAAACGCTCGAGACGCACTACAAGGACCTGTGCGACATCGAGTTCACCATCGAGAGCGGTCAGCTGTGGATGCTGCAGACCCGCGTCGGCAAGCGCACCGCCGGTGCCGCCTTCCGCATCGCGACGCAGCTCGTCGACCAGGGCCTGATCGACGAGGCCGAGGCGCTGCAGCGTGTCAACGGCGCGCAGCTCGCGCAGCTGATGTTCCCGCGCTTCGACGAGACCGCGAAGGTCGAGCAGCTCGGCCGCGGCATCGCCGCGTCACCGGGTGCCGCGGTCGGCAAGGCGGTCTTCGACTCGTACACGGCCATCAAGTGGTCGCGCTCGGGCGAGAAGGTCATCCTGATCCGCCGTGAGACCAACCCCGACGACCTCGACGGCATGATCGCGGCCGAGGGCATCCTGACCTCGCGCGGCGGCAAGACGTCGCACGCGGCCGTCGTCGCCCGCGGCATGGGCAAGACCTGTGTCTGCGGCGCCGAGGACCTCGAGGTCGACACCAAGCGCCGCCGCATGACGGTCGGCGGCACCGTCATCGAAGAGGGCGACGTCGTCTCCATCGACGGCTCGACCGGCAAGGTCTACGCCGGTGAGGTGCCCGTCGTCCCCTCCCCGGTCGTCGAGTACTTCGAGGGCCGCATGCACGCGGGCGCCGACGACGCCGACGAGCTGGTCGCCGCGGTGCACCGGATCATGGCGTACGCGGACCGAGTACGCCGCCTCCGAGTCCGTGCCAACGCGGACAACGCCGAGGACGCGCTCCGTGCCCGCCGCTTCGGCGCGCAGGGCATCGGCCTGTGCCGCACCGAGCACATGTTCCTCGGTGAGCGCCGCGAGATGGTCGAGCGCCTGATCCTGGCGGACGCGGACGACGAGCGCGAAGAGGCCCTGAAGGAGCTGCTCCCCCTCCAGAAGCGCGACTTCGTCGAACTCTTCGAGGCGATGGACGGCCTCCCGGTCACGGTCCGCCTCCTGGACCCGCCCCTGCACGAGTTCCTCCCGGACATCACGGAGCTCTCGGTCCGTGTCGCCCTCGCCGAGTCCCGCAAGGACTCCAACGAGAACGACCTGCGCCTGCTGCAGGCCGTCCACCGCCTGCACGAGCAGAACCCGATGCTGGGCCTGCGCGGCGTACGCCTGGGTCTCGTCATCCCCGGCCTGTTCACCATGCAGGTCCGTGCGATCGCCGAGGCGGCCGCGGAGCGCAAGAACGCCAAGGGCGACCCGCGTGCGGAGATCATGATTCCGCTCGTCGGCACGGTCCAGGAGCTGGAGATCGTCCGCGAGGAGGCCGAGCAGGTCATCGCGGAGGTCATCGAGGCGACGGGCGTCGACCTGAAGCTGGCGCTCGGCACGATGATCGAACTCCCGCGTGCCGCGCTCACGGCGGACCAGATCGCGGAGGCCGCGGAGTTCTTCTCCTTCGGCACGAACGACCTGACGCAGACGGTGTGGGGCTTCTCCCGCGACGACGTCGAGGCCTCCTTCTTCACGGCATACCTGGAGAAGGGCATCTTCGGTGTCTCCCCCTTCGAGACGATCGACAAGGACGGCGTGGGCAAGCTGGTGAAGGACGCGGTCAAGGCCGGCCGCGCCACCCGCCCCGACCTGAAGCTCGGCGTCTGCGGCGAGCACGGCGGCGACCCGGAGTCCGTGCACTTCTTCCACGAGGTGGGCCTGGACTACGTCTCCTGCTCCCCGTTCCGCATCCCGGTGGCCCGCCTCGAGGCAGGCCGCGCCGCTTCCCACTCCACGGGCAGCGACCACCGGTAAAGCCCCGGGACCGTCGCCGTGTCCCCGACCCTCAGAACCGATGCGGCGACGGTCCCGGTCCACGATGAAGGGGCAGCACCCTGTGCGGGGGTGCTGCCCCTTCGGGCATGAACTGCCCCGATAGGTCAAGTAGCGCTCTGACCTGCATAAATAGGGTGCGTTGAGCCTCGTTGAACCTCAATGCGCCCCATCATGATGTGCCCCCGTTGTGCCCCGAAGGCGTAGCGGGGGCACTGTCACGCTCCGGAGCAGCCGCGCGATCCTTCCGGATGCGGGCGATGTACTCGCGGGACCAATCCACGGATCGCGCGATGCGCGCGTTGGACTCCCCCTTGTCTAGCTGCTCATGGATGGCAGCCATGAGGGCGTCCCGGGCGCGGTCGTACTCGTCTCGCAGGGTCCGGAGCTCCGTGATCTCGTCTCTCGCCATGGCTGCCATGTTGTCACGACCTCTCTTGCGAACTCTGTGCGGAACAATGTTGACAGTCCCATGAGGGCTGAGTATTGTCAACATTGTTCGGAACTGAGTTGACATCTACTCGGGGCCGGATACGCAAGCGGCCCTTCCCCGGTGCTACTTGGCGGTGTCACCGGTTCAGGGCCTACGGATCACCTGAGAAGCCAGGAGAACCGCTATGGCCAAGTCTGCCATCAGCACGCCCACCATCACCGAACTCCCCGCGCTCAAGCAGGGCATGAGCCTCGTCCCGGCCCTCATCGACGGCCACCTCGTCCACATCGAGTGCCCGACGGCGTGGTGCGTCCTCGACCACATCGCGGAGAACGAGAAGCACCCGGCGGACGTCCACCACTACGGCGAGCGCCGCACCCTGACACTTCCCGTGCCGATGCTGGCCCCGATCACGGTGTTCCTCGCCCAGTGGCCCAACGCGATCGATGAGGACGCGGGTCTGCCGTACCTGGCCGTCGACACCGACAACGACGTCAACAGCTACCAGCGGACCGCGGCTCTCGCGCTCGCCGACCAGCTGGTCGCGTTCTCCGCTGACGTGCGCGGCCTGGCCCGCACGCTCCCCGACGAGGTGCAGGCGTGAGCGACGGACACGACCCGCTGTCGGGTATCGACCCGGAACTCCGGGCCTGGCACCAGGGCGCGCTGGAAGGGGACCCCGCCGTGTGTGGGGCCCCGCAGCCGGGGCACCCCGGATTCCCCTGCATCTGGAACACGAACCCGCACCCGGAGCACCGGGACGTGTTCGGCCGCACGTGGACGCAGGACCGCGGCGAGCCCGTGTACGTGGCCGAGTGGGTCGAGCAGTCCGCGGACGGCACGGTGACGCTGCCGACCCTCGACTTCGGTGACGTGACGATCCCGTGCCCCGAGTGGTGCACCGGCCATCTGGCACAGCCTCAGTACCGGTCGGACCTGACGCACAACGGTCCGGTCGTCGTCGCCAAGGTTGAGACGGAGTGCCACGGCGTCATCGAGTTCCTGCAGACGCATCTGTCGTGGGCGCCTTTCGCCGAGCTGCGACCCGAGCCGTACCCGGTGGCTGCCATCGAGGTGGGGGACGGCCACGACTTCGGACCGGACGGCGTGCGCAAGGTGGCCAAGGCTCTCCTCGGCCATGCCGGGCGCCTGCACCGCTTCGCCGACGACCTGGACCACCTCCGGGACGGGGGCGAGTCGTGAGTGCCCCTCTGGTCCGTCGGCCGACCGAGCATGCGGCGCTCAGGCGCTGCGACCGGTCCCCGCGGCAACTTCCTTCCTATCCCGTGCTGTTCGCCGGTCTGGTGACTGCTGACGCAGTCGGTGACCGGCACGGCAAGAACCTGTTCGCCCACGCGATCGCCCGCCTCGGCGGAGAAAGGGGCGAGTCATGATGACGCCGCCGATGTTCTACCCGCAGGAAGACGGGAAGCTGACCGAGATCCCCGCCGAGCACGCCGCGATCCTCGACCTGTACCGGGACCGCATGCCGCTCGTGTACGAGATCCAGGAGTTCGGCGACCCGATGATGTACGACCTCATCGACGTCGACGCGGAGCCCTTCGACACCCCGGAGCCCGGGGAGTTAGAGACGGTCGCCGCCCGTGTCGCGCGCTACCTGAAGGGCAAGCGGCTCGGTAAGGACCCCGTTCCGCCCGACTTCGAGCGCCTGGCCGTGGCCGCGATCCGTGCCCGCGTCGAGGACATGGGCATCCTTGGCGGCTCCCTGGCGCACGACGAGGGCCCCCTGGGCGTGGAGCGCTCCGTGAAGGAGGCGACGGCGCAGGCAGGCCGCAGCCTCAGGAAGGCCGTAAACCGGGCCGTCAGTGACACCGCCGCCGACCTCGTCGAGAACTGGTGGGTGAAGGCATGAGCGCGCTTGAGTACCTGGATCAGCCGGTCGTCGTCGCCGAGCCCTGCGACGGTCCGCACGCCACCCTCACGATGCAAGCCGTCGTGTCCCGTGATCAGTTGGCGGCGCTCGTTGAGATGGGCGGCTCGAGCTTCGAGGCGTGGTCACGGCATCCGGACGAGTGGCCGGTCGAGCTGGTGCGCGCCTTCGCCGAGTCGTACATGGTGTCGTGCGACACGTTGACGATCCAGATGCGGGCCGAGTCCATCGCCCGCCTCGCCGAGGACGGCGACCCGAGCGACCCGTCGGTGCAGCCGCTCATGCAGGCCGTGTACCGGGCCGTGGACAGGGCGTACCCGCAGCCTGCCGGGAGTCCGCGTGAAGCGTGACGTTCTGGGCTGGCTGTCCCTGGCTGCCACGTTCGTGGTGACCGCGTCCGCCGAGTACCACCTGGCCCGCGCTTGCGGGTTCGGGGTGTACGTGGCCGGCGCGGTCCCTGCGGCGCTCGACATCTACGCCCTGCGTGCTCTGCGGGCGGGCCGGGACATGGCCGCGGTCGTGGTCGCGATGGCGACGGTCAACGCGCTGAGCCATCTCGTCTCGGCCGAGCTGATCCCCGTGTCGTGGCCGCTCGTCGTCGCCGTGTCGTGCATCGCACCGCTCGTGATGTGGCGCGTGCATGTCCTGCGCGAGGGGGCGTCCGTGCCCGTGGACACCCCTGCGGAACCGGCGGAACCGTCGCCGGAACCAGCGGAACCTGAGCCGGTTCCGGTCACGGTCGAGCGGGTTCCGGTCCTGCCCCGCATGGTGATCGTCGGACCGCTCAAGACGGACGCCGGAACCGCGGGCGGAACCGGCCTTGACCTTGATGTTCCCGACTGGGTGAAGCGTCCGGAACTCGAGGCGGAACCGGCGGAACCAGAGGCTAGTTCCGCCCCCGTCATCGACGTCCCCGCGGGCGTCTCGGCCGAGCACGTCGTGACCGTGAAGACGTGGCTGGCGGTCGAGCCGGAACTGACCGGAACCGAGATCGGAACCAGGCTCGGCAAGTCCGACAGCTACGGCCGCAGAGTGCGGCGTGCAGCTGTCACCGCGGGGGCGGCGCCGTGATCGGTGAAGACGTCCCGTGGAGAGCGCCCGTGTGTGGCCGCCGTTCCTCGACTGGTCCGGCCCCGGCCACTGGGGTGATGACGAGCCGTGCGTGCTCTGCCGCCGGCCGACGCCGCTCCGTTCCGACGCGGGCAAGCCGTGCCACAAGGTCTGTGCGGAGGAGTGGTACGAGAAGCACCCCGACAAGTGGGCGGAGATCTGCCCGCCGGAGACCGACGAGACCCGGCAGACACGCCACGGGTGCGGCCTGTGACCGCCGTCCCGGATCAGCCCGGCCTCGTCGTGTACGCGCCGCCCGGCAGCCCGTGGTGGTCACTGGCCTCCCCGACAGCGACGGCCGCGTACCGCTGTCTGTGCGGGGCGACCGGCTCGACGGGCGGCAAGCGCGGTTCCCTGGCGGTACTGAAGGTGCTCGCCGACTGGGACCGGCACATACCGTGCAGCCCGCACAGGATGGCCGTGGACGAGCTGCGACGGCGCCGAGGGTGAACGGCTCAAGGAACGGCTCAACGGACGGCTCAAGCCGTTCTGGGCGAGCCGTTGGGGTCTCAACGCGCCCGCTCACGCACGCGCGCGCGAGGGACGGCTCACCGAGCGTGGCCGAGACGGGCCGCGGGAACGCGTCCAACTGGCTCCGACGCGCATGCGCGTTGCGCATGCGCGAGGGGACCAGGATCGTGACCGAGCGTCAAGACGTTCACTCGTTCACCCGCCCGGCCGCGGGTGAACTCGTCGGCCCCTATGCGCGCACGTGCGCGCACGAGGCTCCGGGACGCTGGACGTTCACCCGGTAGCGGGTATGGGGAGGCGCCGGGGAGGCAGGGAGTTCTCCCTGAACGCCTCCCTGATGGTCTCGTCTGCGAACCTTCCCGAATTAGGGAGGCAGGGAGGCAGTTTTGCCACCCCTGAAACCTGCCGTAGGGCGCACTTCCTGAGGTGGGTGCAGCCTCCCTCCCTGGCCGTTTCAGCCGGGTGACCCTCCCTGATCATGGTGGGGTCCCACCAACCGCCCCACCCACCAGCCCCACCAAGGCCGACCAGGCGTACCGCCCGGTTGGTGAGGTGGTGAGGCACCCGTCTATGACCCGGCTATCGCCCGTCTACAGCCCGTCTTGGACCCGCCTACCGACCGACACCCGACCATGACCTAGACGGGCGATAGCCGGGTCATAGACGGGGGTTAGGCGGGTCATAGACGGGGGTTAGGCGGGTCATAGACGGGCTGCCGAACCCTGTGCGGAGGGTGTACAGGCAGGCGCTATGCCCGGCTATGCCCCTGTGCGGAGGGTGTGCAGAATCGGGGTACCCCTGTGCAGGCCGCACAGGGTGCGGGCCGTTCTGCACACCCCTCGCACACCCCAACTTGCCCCACTATGCACCCGCCTGACCTGCGGTGACACCGGCTGACACCCCGCTGACAGCGGATCAAGGTGTCAGCAGGTGTCAGCAGGTGTCAGCTGTCGATCCGCAGCACCATCGCGTCGTACAGAGGCGAGTCGGCGAACGGCAGAACCTCGCCGAACCACCCGTATCCCCACGCCTCGTACAGGCCGCGCACCTTGGGGTGCTCCCGTTCGACGAGGAGCGTCACCCGCTGCTCGGGGCGGCCTCGGAGCAGCTCGTCGTGGATCGCCTTCGCTGCCCCGGTGCCGCGCATCTTCTCGACGACCATCAACTCGGACAGGGCGAAGGTGCGTGCTCCGTCCTCGACGGTCGCGCCGTCGGGCACTGGCGTGCGCAGCCTGTTCCACCACCTGGTGCCCGCCTGCAGCACGCAGCCGTAGGCGTAGCCGACCGGAGTCTCGTCGAGGGAGCCGACGACCGCGGTGAAGCCGGGCACTTCGGAGTTCCAGCCGAGCCGCTCGTCGAACCGCTCCACACTGTGGAACTCCTCGCCGAGCCGGTCCGCGTAGATCTCCGCGTACACGTCGAGGAGTTGGGGCCGGATCTCACCGAGCCCCGCTGCGTCCCGTCGTTCCAGTCGCATGCCGTCCACGCTCACGCTCCCGTCCGTCGTGTCTGCTCGAGGAAGTCCGCCGCCGCGGGCACGTGGGCGTGGCGGCGCATCTGTCGGCGTAGCCCGTCGAGCTTGCCCTGTACCCGCTCGCTCTGCACGCGCTCGCCTATGGCCGTGGCGCGCAGGGCCTCGGCGGCTGCCTGCTCGACTTCCCCGCCGTCGAGAAGGGCCTGTGCGCTCTGCACGGTGTAGTAGACCCGGTTGCGCTCGAAGCGCGGCTCGAGCATGTCCAGCGCGGAGGCGGTGAGTTCCTGCGCCTGCCCGTACCGGCCGAGGGCCTGGTGCGCGGCCCCAGCGAGCCCGGTGAGCTCCGCAGGGGTGAGGAATGACAGCCAGGCCGCGGGATCGCCGTTCGTGCGGTCGTAGGCGCTCTCAGCCCGTGCGAGGGACCGCTCGGCTCGGGTGCGCTCGCCGATACGGGCGTGGCCGACGGCCTGGCGGCAGTGCAGCAGCGACATGAGCCACGGATCCGCCTTTGCCTGCCGCGTCTCGACCGCGGCCCGCCCGATCCGCAGCGCCTCCTGGTCGCGGTCCAACAGGCGTGCCTGCATCGCCAGGTTGGACCAGACACGGGCCTGCAGCATGCCGTCCCCGGCGAGCATGCCCGCCTGCAGCGCCTCGCTGTACAAGCTCGTCGCGTCCTCCTGTAGCCCGGCGTCGTAGGCGAACCAGCCGGCCGACGCCGCCAGGTCCCCGGTCGCGGCGTACAGGGCCCGCTCGACGCGAGAGCCGTAGGTGCAGTGGTTGAGCGCGTGGTGGACGGACCGCAGCGCCTCCTCGGCCACCGCATGCAGGGCGCCCCCGCCGAGGGCATGGTCGTGCGTGTACAGGGCGGGGACGATCGCCCGGATCCGCTCGACGTCGGCTGTACCAAGCCGTCCTGCGGAAGGGATGGCGTCCAGACCGAGGGCGGAGGTCAGGCCGACCGCAATGAACTCCCGGCGTCTCACGGGGCGGTCCTCCTTCACGGGCGCCCGCCGCCGGGGCGGGGCCGGTACGCGTGAGGACTTGCGCGGGATGAAGCCCATGGCCTCCGGGCTGCGGCCGAAGATCTCTTGCAGGGGCAGAAGGTAGCGGGACCATGGCCACTGCACGTCACCCGCGATCCAGCGGCGCACATGCCGGTCGGTGCACTGGGTGGGCTTGCCGAACACGTCCTGCGCGGCCTGATTCATCTCGTCGGCCAGCTGCTGATGGGTGTAGCCGAACTCCACAAGCAGGGCCTCGAGCTTGGTGTTCCGCTGCTTGGCCATGGCCGTCCCCCCACCTTGCGCCCACGTCTCTCGACGGTAGACCTACCGTCGTGCGCCGCTGGGTAAAACTGTCCGGTCGCCCGCGAGTAACTGCCCCAGTTCCGTCCTGATGGGCAACAGGACACTTCCGGGAACCTCGACGTCATGAGCAGAGAAGCGGGACCACCGGGCAACGGCACCGTCGAACGGGCAGTGCACCCCCCTGTGCCGCCCGTGGAGGGGCTGTCCGTGGCGCAGACATGCGGACGTGCCTGCGTGTGGTGCGCCGTCACCCTCACCACGGAGAACGCCGTCGAACTCGGCACACGCTCCGAGCAACGATTCGACACCGACTTCGTCTGGTTCCCCCGCAGTTGCCGACTCTGCGCCGAGCCACACGCCTACCGGGCGCTCCTCGACCACATACAGAACTGCGAGCAGTGCGCCGACGAGACCGCTCGCTGCGTCGAAGGCCACGCGCTGCGGCAGACGCTGAAAGAGGTACGGCGATGACTGGCCAATTCTGCTGGCGTTGCGACGAGCCGATCAGGTCGGGGCAGCCGGTCGAGACCTACGTGCAGGTCTCCATCTCAGCGGGCGGCAGGATCGTCACCCTGCACAAGCAGTGCCCGAAGTCGCCGGCCTACGTCCGCCGCACACAGGCATAGACCCCCGCCCGCCCGATGCACTGTGGTGCCCCCGAGGGCGGACGGGTCACGGCCCCGGTCGGTAGGTGCATCCCGGCCGGGGCTACAGCAGACCGGGATGCGGCTCGTCGCCGTGGCGCGTGGTCGGGCGGGGCCTGGCCGCACGCGCGGCAGCCGCCTCGCGAGCGGTCTTCACCCGATGACACGGATCGCAAGCACCCTGAAGCGCATCGAGCTCATGGTCATCGGTCATCGGCTCGATATGGTCAGCGATCACCGCAGTCCGCACAAAACAGATCTGACAGACCACATCCCTTTCGATCACTGCCTTACGGCGCTTCTCCCAGTCCGCAGGCAGCCTCGACCGCCTCGACGACGTGTTCCAGTTGTGAGCCATTCCAGTACCTCAATTCGGGCGAATCAGACAGCGGTTGGGGTGGGGGAAGATCCCTCCGGGTGATCTCTGCCGGATCGATACCGTCTAGCACCCCTCTGGCAGCGTGCGGCCGGGCCCTGTTTTTCGGGGAAGTCGCTGACCTGCGGCTCCACAAGATCCGAAACTTCCAAACCCGAGCACGGGGTCAGCTGCTATACCTCTTCGATCCGGGAAGATCGGCACGGGGCCCTCCCTCCCCAGGGTGTTTGATCCACATTTGGGTTGCGGTCCGGCCGGTCTCCTGAGTGGCCGACCGGACCGCGGGGCCGACGCTGGCGAGCAGTCATGGCGGCTACGGATGAGCCTGCTCGCCATCGGTGCGAAGTCGTCATGCCCAACACCTTCGCTGCCGTTGACGTCGACGTTCATGGAGTCACGCTCGCAAGGCTGTCGCGACTGCCTGCTGAGCCTGCTGACGTGACAGACCTGACGTCATGACCACCTGCACGGCCTGGTGCCATCGGTCCATGACCTGCTGCCGTTCGGCTACCTCTCCGGGTGTGGCCAGCTGCAGGGTGAAGTGTGGGCTGCGACTGAGGAACAGCCAGCGTGCGGTGGGCTGGTGCCGCAGCTCCTTCCACTGGCGGATCGCCGGGCCGACCTCGTCGCGCAGCCTGTGAGCGAACACCTCGGCATCGGTGGGCTCGTCGACCGCGGCGACTGCCCACAGCTGTGCGTCGCGGCCGAGATCCTGGCTGGCTGCTCGCGCCAGGATCTGCCTGGCTTCGACGAGCTGGTCGAGCTTCACGGCCGCTGCGGATGCGGTCTCCCACGGTGCGCTGATCGCAGGGTCGCGCAGGTCGATGCGCTGGGCGTCGAGGAGTTCGGGCAGCTTCTTCTCCTGCCTGGCCAGGACTTTGACGAGGGCGAGGAAGTCGGGTTGCAGTGCGCTGATCCAGCCGGTTACGTGCTCGGCGACGAGGGCGTTGTACTTGCGGGCGATCGGCTCGTGCCAGTCGCCGGCGACCTGCCGGTGCGCTTCGGCGATCCGGTGCTGGTGTGCCCTCATCTCGATCAGCGTGCGAAGTTCCTCGGCTGTAGCGGGCACGTCGTCCCGGCCGGGCCGCTCGGGGGGCCGCATGTGTGCGGCGTCCATGACGACCTGCCACATGGCCGCGGTGTCGTCGATCTGTTGCGGCACGGGTAGACCGCGGCGGCGGGCCGCGTCGACAGCGGCCTGCGCCTTCCCGGTGTCGTGGTCGAAGGTGATCACGCCGCCTCCGGTGCATCGTGGCCGTACACCGAAAGCTCGCTGTCGGCGAGGGAGTTGACCTGCTGCACGCTCATCCGGCCGAGCTCGGACGGCACGTCGGGGCTGGCGTAGGTGGCGTCCATGAAGCCGCCAGGCTCGGCCAGGGTCCGCAGCTCCGTCAGGTTCTCGGCGTAGCCGGGGGTGGCTGCGGCGTGGGTCTCGACGAGGGGCGCCCACGCGTCGCCGAGGATCGGCATCGCGGCAAGGTCTGCGGCGTGGGAGGCGATGGCGCGCTGCATGTCCCGGTCTCCGTCGCGCTGGGCCCGGTTGTACGCGGCCTGCGCTTCGCGGGGGTCGCCGAGCTGCGCGGCCCGCTCCCGTGCGTCCCGTGCGCTGAGGGCGTCCGTACCGGTGAGCTCCTTGTTGCCGAACAGTCGCTTCTCCAGCTGCGTGCGGCGCTCCTCGTACCGCTGCCGGTCGGCGTCGCGTGCGGCCTGGAGGCGGGTGGCGGCGGCCTTGTGGGCGCGGGCCATGGCCACTTGCCGGGCCTGGTCGGTGAGGTCTTCGCGGGCGCGGATCTTCTCGACCTGGCGGGCGTAGGACTCGCGGATCTGATCGGGGGTCATGGGGAAGTCCTTTCGGTTTGAGTGACGGCTAGATGCCGTCTGACCTGCTGTTATGTGGTTGGCGTGGTGAGGAGCGACGTGGAGGTCAGCCCTACCGGCGGATAGATCAAATCCAAGAGCGCAGGTCAGACCTTGATCACCCTGGTCCCAGAGTCGCGCGCCCAGAGGCCAGCTAACGTGCCCGATCCGCAGATCCGAAGATCGTTAGGGGCCTCCCCAGGGGTGGTAACGATCTCCGGATCGTGTGCGGCAGGCGCCGGCTGCACGGGGAATGCCGTGCGCCTGCCGCTGCGACGACCACGCGGGCGCCGATCCCGCTGCCGCCTCTCGCGCTCCCCTGGGGTGGCGCGAGCCGTCTGTCAGTACCGGGCTCGGAGCCAGGTCTCGGGGTTGTCGGCCAGTTCGCCGGTCTGCGGCACTTGCAGCACGGGGCCGAGCCAGCCGGACGGCTTGCCGGCTTCGGCGCAGCCTCGGGTCACGGCCGCCGCGATGGGCAGGCCAGCGTTGATCCCGGCGATCCGCCGTCCGTCAGCGTGAAGGGCGGGGCCGCCGAACGCTGACGCGTCACTCCACGCGAGGCCGGCGTGTTGCTCGGCTGCACCTTCGCTTGCTTGGGGTACGCCTTCTCGGCGCAGGGTGTTGATGCCGTTGCTGACGAGCTGCTGCCTGCCTGCGCAGAAGCGGACGATGTAGGCCGTGCCTTCTGCGACTTTCTGCATGGCGTCGAGCATGCCCTCGACGGTCCCGGCCTTTTCGAAGGTATCGGCCTTGAAGTCGTGCAGGTGTTCCTGCCGCTCCTGCTCGGTCTGGTCTTCTGCCTGCTTGGCAGCGTGGCCTACGGCGAGGCGTGCGTGTTCGACGGCGAGTGCGGCGGTGCCGAGTTCTTCGGCGGTGACCGTACCGGGGCCTTGGTCGAGGATCTTTGCCTTGAGCTGGTCGAGGGTGGCGGTCGCCGCGGTGAGCTGCTGCTCGGCGTCCGCGAGGGTGACGGTCTTGGTCATGGCTTCTCCTAGGCGGCGGGCGGGGTGCCGGGGGTGAAGTTGGCGGCGGCCTGGTCGATCTGGCGGGCGGCGTCGATCGCAGCGTCACCTTCGCGGCCCATGTCGAGGGCCGTCACGTAGGCGGCGGCCGTGGGCGCCTGCCCGGCAAGGAGCGCTTGCAGGTAGGTGGGGTCCTTGCGGGCGCGCTTGGTTTCCTGCTGGCGGGCGAAGTGCGTGCGGATCACGTCGGCGGTCATCGCAGTTCTCCTTCGGGGACGGTCTGCTGTGCAGTGACGGGTGCACCGCCGTCGAGGTTGTAGATGTCCTTGATGGCGATGGCCGCTTTATGAAGCCGCGGGTAGCTGCGGGTCAGCGCCTTGGCGTAGTGGCGGACGTTCTGGGGGATGAGCAGTGGGCCGACGAGTTCCATCGACCCGACCCGAAGGGTGTGTTCGGGGTCGGAGAAGTTCACGATGTCGTCGTCACTGGGGAAGCCGCTGAAGTAGCGGCCTGTGATGGCGCCAGATGCGCGGACGCGGACGATGGCCATGGCGAGGCTGCTGACGTGGCTGCCGCGGGAGTCGCCGACCTCGGTGACGCGGTCCCAGTGTTCAGACAGCTGGGTGAGGTTGCGGACGATGCGGTAGCCGCATTCGCAGGCGGGGTCGGGAGCCTGGTGGCTGTAGTCGGTGCAGTGGGCGGGTGTGCTGCGGCCGGCCTGGTGCGGGAAGTTTCTGAGTATGAACCCGCGGGGGGACCGCGTGATGCACTCCGTCCGCCAGCCGATGACTCCGGGGTTCCAGTCGACGTTGGTGTGCTCGTCCGGGGCAAGGTCCCATACGGTCTCGTCGCTGGGCAGGCTGCGGATGGTGTGCGGGCGGTCGGTGTCGTAGAACTTCGTGAGCTGCTTAGTCATGGCGCCCCTCCGGGATGTCGAGGTTGGGGCACTGCCCGCCGTGTACGTCGGTGCAGAGGGGAAGGTGGCGGGAGCGGCAGAGCTTGGCGCCGCAGCCTCGGACGCACTGCCGGTAGCGGCCGGCCTTCAGGGGGCGGTCGCAGCTGCTGCAGCGGTGGCGGGCGGTCACTGGTCGGCGTCCTCGTCAGCCCACCGGGCCACCTTCGCCGCGTGCCTGGCTTGAAGTCCGTGGGCGCGGTTCTCGGCGAACTCTTGCCGCTCCTCGCGCCGTCGTCGGCGTCTGGCTTTGACCGCGGCGATGCGTGCGGCTATCTGCTGCTCGACATGGGAAGTCATGCCGCCTCCTCGGGCGGGTCGTAAATCCACGGGTGGACGTCGTACTTGGGCGAGGGCTTCTGTCCTCGCTGGCCGGGCTTGCGTGGCGGTGCCGGGATCTCGGCGACCCACCCGAGTTCTTCGAGCTCGGACATCGCCTCTTTGATGGCCTCGGCGTCGACCCCGCCAGCCGAGCCGCTGGCCCGTCGCCCCTTGAACGACTCCCGGATCTTCCGTGCGGTCACCGTGCGGTCATCGGCGAGGAGCTGGGGGAGCCGGTCGAGGATGTCGCGCAGGAGCTTTCGGCCGCCGTCTCCGTCGCGGGACATGAGGGCGAAAGCAGTCCGTGCGTGGGCCGTCAGGTAGGGGGCGAGGCCGATGCTGCGGGTCATGGCGTCTTCGCTGATCTCGGCCGCCGCGACGTTGTCGTACAGAGTCAGACACGCGGCGAGCCGGGCGACTTGGCCGCACAGCTTGCCCGCCCACTCGGCGATGTCATGGAGCGGGCCGCCGTCTGCCTTGTCCTTGTCGGTCTGGTTATAGAACTCGGCGAACACCTTGCGGGCCTGCACGGTGAGCGTGAGCGTGCGGATGTTCTCGCTCGTCCAGACGTCGTCGACCAGGCGCACGATGCGTCGTGCGTAGTCGAGGGCGACGTCGAGGGGCACGTCGGGGGTGTCGAAAGCACCGGGCGGCATAGGGACGGGCAGGGCGTACAGGAAGCGGTTCAGGAACCCGGACGACTTGAACTCGGGGTTGTCCTTCTCCATGTGCTCGACGACGCCGGGCTGAATGATGAGCGTCAACGTCAAGGCCGTGCGGGGCATCCAGGAGTGGCCGCGGCCGACACGGTCGATCTCGTGTCCGGTGCCGCTGTACGCCTTCAGGACGAGGGTGATGTCGGCGCGGCCGTTGCCATACAGGCCCGCGCACGCCTTGAAGAACCCCGCCTCGGATTCGTGCAGCGCCATACGGCCGCCGTTCTCGCCCATGACCTTGCCGAGCGCTTCGAGGGTGACGTCACCGACGAACGCTTTGGGCAGGCCCGGTTGCGCCTTCAGGCCGAGCAGGGTGTCGAGGACGGCGCGTGCGTCTTCCTTGCTGGCCTTGTTCCGGGAGACGTCGTTCTCGACGGCCGCGAGTTCCTTCTCCGTGATCCGGATCTCTTGCTCGTTCTGCTCGACCTCGGCGCGCTGCTCTTCTCGCAGCTGGCCGATGCGGTCCCGCATGGGCGCCGAGGCCGCATCGAGCGCGGGCGTCTTGCGGGCGGAGGAGTCGGCCAGACCGAGGCAGTACAGACAGACGTTCTCGGCCTCCCACCCGTCCTTCACGTGCACCTGCACTCGGCCGCCGAGCGCGGCGGAGATCGTGCCGAGCGCGGAGAGGGCGAGCAGGTCGTCGGAGACGTTCAGGGAGGTGCCCTGTGCCCGGACCCATCCGGCGAGGGAGTCGCCGAGCAGGTCTGTGGGGAACACCGGGAGGACGTTCTTAGGGACGGGCAGGGGCGGGTCCCAACACGGACCGCCCCCCTCATTTTCCGTTCCACCTATTCCAGCGGATGCCTCTTCGGGCCCCCAGAGGGCTTCGCTGGAATTACTGGAATCGTTTTGGGCGGGGGCGGTCCGTGTTTGGGGTGCCAGGTCGTCGAAGGTGAGTCCTGCCGCCAGATGGTCGGAGACGTCCTTGCCGCGGGCGGGCTCGAGGACACGCACGGGAATGCCTGCACGCTGTACGGAGTCGGCGACGGTGGCCGCGTGCTTGCGGCCGGGCTCGTCTCGGTCGGCGATGACGACGACCTCGGCGGCGCCTCGCAGGTGCTCGCTGTACTCGTCGCGCCACTTGCCCGCGCCGCCCACGTTGCAGGTGGCGGTGCAGCCGATGCCTCGGAGGTTGTCAGCGTCCTTCTCGCCCTCGACGACGAGGACGGTCCCGTCGGCCTGTGCCTCGGCGATGACTTCGGGGAGGCGATACAGGACTCGGCGGACGCCTTTCACGCCTGCCGTGCCGTCCGGTTTGTACTGGCGGAACGTCTTACGTTCGCCGTCATAGCCGGGCTCCAGGCGCCGCACAACGTAGAGCACCTGGCCGTGCTCGTCGCAGTACGGGTACTCGGCGACGACCTGCGGACGCTCGCGCTTCTCCAGGGGCTCGTCGAAGAGGTCAGCCATGGTCAGACCGAGGGTGCTCACCACGTCCTCGGTGGCGCATCCGGCGTGGCAGTTGAGGATCACGCCCCTATTGCCGCGGGTGACGGATAGGGACGGGGCGTTGTCGTCGTGGCTGACGCACTGGTAGGACGTGCCGCGGCCCTTGCTGCCGTGCTGCTCCAGGGCCTCGAGGACGCGGTCGTGTGCGCTCATACAGTCACCGCCATGGGGCGCAGCTGCACGACGTAAGTCAGGCCGCAGGGTGCGGTCTTGAGGACGGATCGGACGAGGGGGAGCGGGGCGCGGTGAAGGTGGGGGTGCCCACAGCGCGGGCAAGCCTCGACACGAACCTGCCGATGCCACTTCGCGGAGCGAGACCGGTACGTGTCGAGTCGTCCGGGTACACGGGGTGGGTCACCCTGTGGCAGGCTGGTCTCAGACCCGCCCGCTGTGAGGTCTTCCGGAGACCCGCCAGTTAGCCCCTGGCGGGTCTCTGTGCGTTCGGTCATGCTGCAGCGCCTCCGGCCTGCTCTGCGTCGTACTGTTCGATGTCGTCCCAGCGGGCTCGCAGGTACTTGCCGACTCGGAACATCAGTGGCCCGACGCAGGTCTGCGTCTGATGCCAGCGGTGAACGGTCTTTTCCGGAACGCCGTAGTGCTCGGAAAGATCCGGGACTGTGGCGAGAGGTCGACGCTTTGGGCCGGTCGAATCGGGGATGGGGACGCGTTTCATGAACACTCCGTGTGATCGTGAAGCACACTCAGGCAGATGGAAGCACCTCTTGTGCCCGATCATGCCCCGTCCTTGTTCGGTGTGTCAATGAATGCTTTGATGTGCTCATGGATCACACGGTAGATGCCGCCGACCCGGTAGGCACGATTAGGGCAAGGGTCAAAGAGCTCCGGACCAGAAAGGGTTGGACCGCGACAGAGCTCGGCGCGCAGATGACCGCGCACGGTATTCGCTGGGACCGGTCGATCGTTGCCAACCTCGAAAACGGTCGCCGCGCCACCGTGTCCGTGAATGAACTGCTGGCGTTGTCGCGAGTCTTCGATGTGGCGCCCGTGCACCTGCTAGTGCCGGTGGTAGATCAGCCCTTTCGGATCACTGATGCCGAGGCTTATCCAGCGCGACGGGTGCGGGAATGGTTCCGAGGTGAGAGCCCCCTGCCGGGCACGGACGAGCGAATGTTCCGCACAGAGGTACCTCTTGATGAGCTGCCGCAGCCCATACAGATGCGGCCGACTGTCGAGGGGCGCTCCATGGCAGAGGCCATCCGGACCCGGTATCGGGAGGTCATGGGCCAGGAAGCCGACGACGACACCGTTCTCGACTTGATGACCGGAGTGAAGAAGATGCCCGGAGGGGGCACTGATGGCGAAGGTGCATGACCGCTGGCATCTGTCCCGGCCGCCGGCCGACGCCGAACCGTGCGCGGAGCACAGCACGAAAGCGAACGTCGTGTACGCGAACGCCGAGCACGGCAGGGGCCATCGCTGGCTGGTGCGCTACCGGGATCTGTCCGGGAAGCAGTGCAAGGAGAGCTTCGAGAAGCGGACGCAGGCCGACTCGCGCGCGGGTGCGGTGACGGCGCAGCTGGACGACCGGACGTTCGTGAACCGCGAGCGGGGCAAGGAGAAGTTCAAGGTCGTTGGCGAGCGTTGGCGCGAGATGGCCGTTCACCGGGAGCGCACGGAGACGAACGTCGAACGGGCCCTGCGGCTGCACGTGTACCCCACGTTCGGGAACCGGCAGATAGGCAGTATTCAGCGGCTGGACGGGCAGAAGTGGATCAAAGACCGATCCGCGGTTATCGCACCGTCGAGCTTCGCGACGTCCTGGAATGCCTGCACGAGCATCCTGAAGATGGCTCACCAGGAAGGCATCATCGCGAAGTACCCGTGGGAGGGTCTGAAGCCCCCCGAGGTCTTCTATCCGGAGATTCACCCGCTCCACCCCGACGCCGTCAAAGCGTTGATCGTCACCGCGTCCGCCCGGTACCGGGCCCTGGTGCGGCAGGCCGCTTCCACGGGGCTACGGCAGGGCGAGCTGTTCGGCCAGGAAGACGAAGAGCCGAGCGAGGCAGTGACGGTGAAGCAGCAGATGATCGGCCCCGACAAGGGAGTGCCGTACCTCGGGGAGCCGAAGACGAAGCAGAGTCGCCGGTCAGTTCCGCAGGGGCCGTCTGTCGTCGAGGACTTGACCCGGCATCGCGCCGAGTTCCCGCCCAAGGTCGTGCACATTGAGGACCGGACGAATCCGCGTAAGCCGGTGTGGCGTCACGTCCGTCTGCTGTACACGAACGAGCACGGGGGCGCGATCAGGCGTAGCAGCTGGACGAGGGTCTGGGCGCGCAACATCAAGCGGGCAAACGCCTACTTGGGGAGGTCCGGCAGTAAGGTGCGCGTCCCTGAGGACACGACGCTTCATGACCTGCGGCACTTCTACGCCTCGGTGCTCATCAAGAACGGGGCGACACCGAAGCAGGTGCAGATGCGACTCGGTCACGCTAAGCCATCGATCACGCTGAACGTCTACACCCACCTGTGGGAGTCGGACGTCGACAAGACGGCGGACATGATGGAGGCGGCACTCAAGTAAGGGTCCCCTAAGTGCCCCGAGAGTGCCCCGCAGGGCAGAGAAAAGGCCGACTTCCCAGTTCAGGGAATCGGCCATACACCCTGTGCGGGGGTGCTGCCCCTTCGGGGTTGAGCAGGGCTTTCCCTGGCGTCGAGCTCGGCGTGCTGGAGTAGCTCGCCGGGGCTGGCCGCGCTGCGGACGGGTAAGTTCAGGGTTGGTTACACAACGTAGCCATGCGAGCACGCGTCTGGAGAGTTCCTTGCGACGCTCACTCACCGCCCTCGGCGCCCTGGCTGGGTTCACGAGCACCTACGTACTGGCACCCGGCGCACGGCTCCAACCCCTTGTGAGAACAGGCGCACCGGCTCTGAAGGCCAGTACGCGTCGTCGCGCAGGGGCGTCACCATGGTTCGCAGCGGCATCGTCACCACGCGGGCTTCGGGTTGTTCGACGCGTACGTCCTTGTCGAGCGGATGCCATCCGAGGCGCTGGTACAGCGGTACGAGCGGAGGGCGGCAGAACAGGAGTGCGTGCTGCGGGCCCATCGTGCGCGCATGGTCAAGTGCCGCTGTGACGACGAGCCGGGCCAGCCCCTGGCCCTGCACGTCGGGTGCGACGGCCACTCCGCCGACTCCCACCACCTCTGTCTCGGTGTCGCCGATCGCGACAGGCAGCCGTAGCAGGCCGGCGTGTGCCACAAGCCGGTCTCCGTGTCTGATGCCGAAGTGCTCTTCCTTGGGCAGCCAGGTCAAGCCGGTTGCGGCGACGCCGAAGGGGTCATCGCCGGCGCCGAGGATCTCGTCCTGCTCTGTCTTCGTGTAACTGGAGAGTCGCACCATGGCCGGTGCCGCAGGGGATGGGGTCTCAGATCTATTAGACATCCCCCATCATGATCCGGCTTGGCCCCTCGCGAGTGATTCTGTTGATTCCCTTGTGAGGTTGGGGAGTTGAGTGGTGTAGTCCACTGCCATGACGAACCTCTCCCGTCGTTCTCTCATCGCCGCGACAGCCGTCGCGGGCGCGGCCGTCGCGGGCGCGGCCGTCGCTCTTCCGCTGCCCTCGGCCCATGCCGTGGGTGCAGAGGCGTCCCCTGCCGGTGGCGCGAACCGGGGCAACGCCCGGCCGGCCGTCATCCCCGCCCTCCAGGAATGGGACGGGGGTGATGGTGTCCACCGGCTTGCATCGGAGTCGCGCGTCGTCGTCCCCGTTCAGGACGCCGGTCAACTGCTGGTACTTGCACGGCAGTTGACACTGGATATCGCCGATGTCACCGGACTGAAGCTCGCCGCGCCCCGCACCGTCAGCCGCTCCCGCGCCGCCGACGGCGAGATCCTGCTGCGTCTCGACGCGGGCGCCCGGCACGCCGATGGTGGTGAGCTCTACGCCCGCGAGGGGTACGAACTCGCCGTCACGGGCGACGCCGTCACCATCACCGCGCCCGCCTACAGGGGTGTCTACTACGGCACGCGCTCACTTCTTCAGATCCTCCTCCATGATGAGCAGCGCTCTCGCGTTCCCGTCGGGACCGCGCAGGACTGGCCCAACTACCGGCTGCGCGGCTTCATGTTGGACGTCGGGCGGCGCTTCTTCACGCCCGGGTTCGTGCGGGACTATCTGCGCGTCATGGGGTGGTTCAAGCTCAATGATCTCCAGCTTCATCTCAACGACAACGAGATCAAAGCCCCGGGTGGTGACTGGAGCAAGGCCTATGACGCCTTCCGGCTGCGGAGCGACTCTCCGGAGTGGGAGGGGCTCGCCGCGCCCGACGGGTCGTACTCCCGTGCCGACTGGGACTCCTTCGAGGACACCGCCGCCCTGCACGCCGTGCAGCTCACCCCGGAGATCGATGCCCCGGCCCACTCGCGTTCCTTCGTACGCTTCCGGCCCTCGCTGGGGCTCGACGGCGGCAACTCCGACCATCTCGACCTCGCCAAGCCCGAGACGACCGACTTTATGAAGAAGGTTTTCGGCGAGTTCGTGCCGTGGTTTCGTAGTCCCGAAGTGCACTACGGGGCCGATGAGTACACCGGGCCGGAGGCCCAATATCGCGCGTACTTCAATGACATGGCTGAGCACCTGCGGACGCTCGGCAAGCATCCGCGCGCTTGGGGGAGTCTGACCGAGATGGCCGGCTCGGCCGAAGGCTACGACCGCGACGTCACCATCCACAGCTGGAACAACGGGTGGTACGGGCCGCAGGCCGCCAAAGCCGACGGGTACGAGATCGTGAACACGAACGACGGGTTGTTGTACGTGGTGCCGTTCGCCGACTACTACCACGGGCACGGGCTCGACGGCCGTTATCTGTATGACAGTTGGGAGCCGCACGTCTTCCCGGGGAGCGAGAGCCTGCCCCCAGGCGATCCGCAGCTGCGCGGTGCGATGTCCGCCGTGTGGAACGACCTCGTGCACGCCACGTACACCCAGCAGGACGTCCACGGGCTCGTCGAGAAGACCTACGGCACGCTCGCCCAGAAGATGTGGAGCGGTGGCGGGCAGGGCCTCGCGTATGGGGAGTTCACCGCGCTGTTGCGGCGCGGGGCGCAGGGGCCCGGGCTTTCCACGGTGACCCCGACACTGGCCGAGCCCGACGAACTCGCCTTCGGTGCGGCCGCGACCGCGTCGTCGGGTGCGCATGCGTCGTACGCGTCCGACGGCAGCCATGTCACCTGCTGGAGCAGTGGAGTTGAGGTGGGAGGGCCGTGGTTGCGGGTCGACCTCGGTGGGGTGCGGCATGTGGGGCGGGTGCGGTTGGACTGGGGG
>NZ_SRIC01000608.1 GCF_004684775.1 Streptomyces sp. MZ04 | reverse complement strand
GCTCGGGGGCGGTCGGCTTGCGGGCCGGGACCGCTGGGGTCTTGGGCTTGGGTGCCTCGGGTCGCTCCGCATCGCCGCGGCCGCCGGGGAGGGCGAGCAGGCGGGTGCGCGAGGCGGGGACGCGGGACCACGGGGCGGCCTTGGCCGCCGCGGCGGCACGCCCCGACAGGCGGGCGCGCACGTCGCGTTCGGCGAGGGCTCGACAGCGCTCCAGGAGGGCGGCGGCGACCGGGTTGCCGCGCAGCGCTCGCAGCGCGGCGAGATCGTCGGGGCCCGGCTGGTAGCCGGAGCAGATGACGTCCTCCAGGAGCGCGAGGTAGCCGGTGGCGGTGCCGGGCAGGGTCGCCCGGTAGCGGGCGAGGTCGGCCAGCAGGAAGGCGCGGAGCCTGGCGCCCTCGCGCACCGCCTCGTCGACGGAGTCGGCGAGGCGGAGGCAGTCCTGGACGTCCTCGTCGGAGACGGGGCTGGGATGCAGGGCGAGGGCCAGAGCGCGGCGGAGCACACGCAGCTCCTCCGCACTGAAGGCCATGCCGCCGCGGGATCCGTATGGCGTGGGCATGGGCCGACAATACGCGCCAAACGGACAAAATCCGTTTAACGCCAATCTTTGGCGTGGCTCGGCTCGCGGGGTCAGGTGGCTCTGTCCCGGGGTCAGTCCGCGCGGCGGCGGACCATCGCGAAGGCGACCGCGCCCACTCCGAGCGCGGCGGCCCCCGCCAGTGCGATCCAGGGGAGGACGCCCGCGCCGGTGTCCGCCATGGTGCCGTCGGGGGCCGGGGAGGCTTCAGGGACTTCGGGGGTGCTGGTGGTGGTCCCCGCGGTGCTCGTGGCGGTGGCCGTGCCGGGGCTGTCGGCCTGGACCGTGGTCACGATCGGGGCCGGGGC
>NZ_SRIC01000607.1 GCF_004684775.1 Streptomyces sp. MZ04 | reverse complement strand
GATTTGTATAAGAGCCGGGGCATCGTGCGGTCGGCCGCCGCTCGCTCGGATGATGCGGGGGCGGCTGCCGGGCGCTCGGGTGATGCGAGGGCCGCCGCCCGCGAGGGCGACACGCGGGCCTCAGCCACCCGCGCGGGCGACAGACGCGCCCCCGCCACGCCCGCGGGCGACAGACGCGCCCCCGCCACCCGCACGGGAGGAGGCGCGCGAACCGCCGCAACCCGCACCGGCGGCAACGGCCGCGTCTTCCCCCCGCTCCCTCAACACCCCGACCCGCAGGCCCCGTTCGCGACATCCTGGTGGGGCAACGCCTGGATCGCCGCCCTGGAAGGGACCTCGCTGGACGCGGGTCGCCTCGCCCGTGGCCGGGCCTACGCCCGTGAGGGGCACGTCGACACCATCACCGTCGCGCCGGGCCGCATCGTGGCGTACGTACACGGCAGTCGCCCGCGCCCCTACCGCGCCGAGATCCGCATGCGCACCCTCACCCCGGAGGACTGGGACAACTTCCTGGACGCGGTGGCCACGGAACCGGCCCACATCGCGGCGCTCCTGGACAAGGACATGCCGCACGCGCTGGCGGAGGCGGCGGAGCGAGCCGACGTCCAACTCCTCCCAGGCCCCGGCGACTTGGTCCCGTCCTGCAGTTGCCCGGACCACGGCCGCCCCTGCAAGCACGCGGCGGCGCTCACGTACCAAACTGCCAGACTCCTGGACGCGGACCCCTTCGTACTCCTCCTCCTGCGCGGCGGGGACGAGGCGGCGCTCCTGGACGAACTCGCGCAGCGCAACGCGCACGAGGCGGCCCGCGAGCAGTCCGACGCGGCGACCGAGGCGGGCCCCGAGAACCTCCCGGGAACCCTGGCACGGGACGCCATCGCCACGGACTACCGCCCCCCGCTCCCACC